>CAKZHN010000298.1 GCA_936924235.1 uncultured Rhodoplanes sp.
GTGGGGGCCGCTCACCGTGGTGGGCGTGATCACGGCGCTCGCCACCTGCGCGGCCGACCAGGCGAGCAAGCTCTGGCTTCTCCGGGTCTACGACCTCGCCACCAAGGGCGCCGTCAAGGTCATGCCCTATGTGGACTTCGTCCTGACCTGGAACACCGGCATCAGCTACGGCTGGTTCCAGCAGGAGGGCCCGTTCGGCCAATGGGCGCTGCTGGCGCTCAAGGTGATCGCGGTGGCCCTGCTCTGGATCTGGCTCGCCCGGTCCCATTCGAGGTTAACGGCGCTGGCGCTCGGCCTGATCATTGGCGGGGCGGTCGGCAACGCCATCGACCGGCTGCTCTACGGGGCGGTGGCCGATTTCGTGCTGTTGCACCTGGAAACCGCCTCCTGGCGCTTCAATTGGTACGTCTTTAACCTGGCCGATGTAGCCATCGTTGCCGGTGTGGCCGTCCTCTTGTATGAATCGCTTCGGGGGGAACGCGCCCCAAAAGCGCCCTGATCCCGGGGATAGTGGATTTTGCCGGTCGGAAACCGCCGCAGTTCCACGATTTACCGTGGCTCTCGGGGATCTGGGCTCCAGGCTTCAGCGCATCCGGTGACGGAATGACGAGCTTTCGTGCAAAACCTAAAATGACCCGCAAGCTGATCCATGCGGCCTTTGCGGCCGTGATTGGAACCGCCGTGGTCGCAGGCTACGCCGCGACCGCCGCGCGGGCCGACGACGACACCGACGGCGAGGACCCGACGCTGCTCGACACCCAGGTTCTCCAGTACGTGATGAAGGGCCTGGGCCTGAAGCGCGACGGCGACGACAAGGTCATCAATTATCGCGAGCGCTCGCCGCTGGTGCTGCCGAACGGCAAGGAGCTGCCGCCGCCCGAAAAGTCCACCCCGGCCGCCAAGACCGCCAACTGGCCCGACGATCCGGACATCAAGCGCGCCAAGAAGCGCAAGGAAGACGAGAAGAAGCGCAAGGCCTATGTCGAGGGCGTGGACGACAAGCCGCTGCTGCCGAGCCAGGTGGCCGGCCAGGGCGCCCAGGGACGCGGCGATGGCCCGACCATTCTGCCGGGCTCCGGCAAGTCGGCCGAGCAGTCGATGAACCCGAGCAGCCAGCAGGAGCTCGGCGCCAAGGGCATCTTCAGCAAGGTCTGGGGCAACAAGGAAGAACAGGTGACCTTCACCGGTGAGCCGCCGCGCGCCAGCCTGATCGAGCCGCCCGTCGGCTACCGCACACCATCGCCGAACCAGCCCTACGGTGTCGGCAAGGATGTCTGGATCGCACCAAAAATCGATCGCCAGGAGCCGGTCCGTTAAAGCAGGCGTTTTCGCCCGGGGGCGACCTGCACACGGAAGATTGCACGGCCCGCCGTCATACGACGCGTAAGCTTCAAGCCGCTTTTGGCCCAACCCGAACCCCGAGCGAGACTGCATTGCCAAAGAACATCAAGCCCCGAGGCTTCCGCCTGACCGCAGCCGGTCTCCTCATTGCGGCCTGCCTGAGCGCGGGTCCGGCGCTCGCCGAAAAGCCCGTGGTCGGCCACTTCACGCTGAACAACGGCCTCGAGGTCGTGGTGATCCCCGACCACCGCGCCCCCGTCGTCACCCACATGGTCTGGTACAAGGTCGGCGCCGCCGACGAGACGCCCGGCAAGTCCGGCCTCGCGCATTTCCTCGAACACCTGATGTTCAAGGGCACCGCCAAGAACCCGATGGGCAAGTTCTCGCAGGCCGTGGCCGCGGTCGGCGGCCAGGAGAACGCCTTCACGTCGCAGGACTACACCGGCTACTTTCAGCGGGTGGCGCGCGAAAACCTCAAGGAGATGATGGAATTCGAGTCCGACCGCATGACCGGCCTCGTGCTCAGCCCCGAAGCCGTGGTGCCGGAGCTCAAGGTGGTGCTCGAGGAATACAACATGCGGGTCGGCAACAATCCGCGGGCCAGGCTCTCCGAGCAGATCGACGCCGCACTTTATCTGAACCATCCCTACGGCCGGCCGATCATCGGCTGGCGGCATGAGATCGAGGCGCTGACGCGCGACGACGCGATCGCGTTCTACAAGCGCTTCTACACGCCCAACAACGCCGTGCTGGTAATCGCGGGCGACGTGACCACCGACGAGGTCCGCCCGATGATCGAGGCGACCTACGGCAAGGTGCCCAAAGTCATCGCCGACATCGCGCCCCGCGCGCGGCCGCAGGAGCCGCCGCCGGTCGCGGAGCGGCATCTGACGCTGGCCGATCCGCGCGTCGCGCAGCCGGCCCTGCACCGCGCCTATCTGGCGCCGTCGTCGACCAGCGCCAAGCCCGGCGAGTCCGAGGCGCTCGAGGTGCTGGCCTTCATCCTCGGCCACGGCAACACCAGCCGGCTCTATCGTGCCCTGGTCGAGGAGAAAGGCGTCTCGGTCGGCGCCGGCGGCTTCTACAGCGGCAGCGCTCTCGATCCGTCGCAGTTCGGCGTCTACGGCTCGCCCAAGCCCGGCACGACGCTGCCGCAGCTCGAAGAAGCCATTGATGGCGTGATCGACGAGTTGCTCGCCAAGGGCGTCACCGCCGACGAAGTCGAACGCGCCACGAGCCGGCTCGTCGCCGAGGCGATCTACGCCCAGGACAACCAGGCCACCATGGCGCGCTGGTACGGCGCGGCGCTGACCTCCGGCGGCAGCGTCGAGCGGGTGCAGAGCTGGGCCGACCGCATCCGCGCCGTGACGCCGGACGGCGTGCTCGCCGTCGCCAAGACCTATCTCGACAAGCGCCGGTCGGTGACCGGCTATCTCGTCAAGGACACCGCTGCCAAAGAGGACAAACGCTCGTGAGCCAGACCATGCGGTGCCTGATCGCATTCGCTGCAGCCTTCGTCGCCTTTGCGGCGCAGCCCGCTGCAGCCACCACCATCGAACGCGTCGTGTCGCCGGGCGGCATCGAGGCCTGGCTGGTGCGTGATTCCTCGATCCCTCTGATCGCGATGAACTTCTCGTTCGCCGGCGGCTCGACCGAGGACCCCGACACCAAGTCCGGCACCGCCTACATGGTGTCGTCGATGCTCGACGAGGGCGCGGGCCCGCTCGACTCGCGGGCCTATCACCAGCAACTCGAGGACAACGCCGTCGAGCTGAACTTCTCGGTGAACCACGACTACTTCCAGGGCTCGATCAAGCTTCTGAAGGAGCGGCAGGACAAGAGCTTCGAGCTCCTGCGCCTCGCGCTGAACGAGCCGAAGTTCGAACAGGACGCCACCGTCCGCGTGCGCGAGCAGGTGATGGCGGCGCTGCGCCGCGAGACCACCGATCCGGGCTCGATCGCGACCCGCGCCTGGTGGGGCACGGCCTTCGAGGGCCATCCCTACGCCCGGCCCAACAACGGCACGCTGGTCTCGGTACCGACCATCACCGGCGACGACATGCGCGACTACGCCCGCCACGTGCTGACGCGCGGCAACCTCAAGGTCGCCGCGGTCGGCGACATCGACGCAGCGGCGCTCGGCAAGGTGCTCGACACGGTGTTCGGCGCGCTGCCGGCTAGCAGCACGCTGCGCAGCATTCCCGACGTCGCGGTGCACGACACCGGCCGCCGTATCGTGTCGCAGCTCGCCGTGCCGCAGGCCGTGATCCGGATGGGCGGCACGGGCGTGCCGCGCAAGGACCCGGACTTCATGGCCGCCTACCTCGTCAACCACATCCTCGGCGGCGGCTCGTTCACGTCGCGGCTGTACGATCAGGTCCGCGAGAAGCGCGGCCTGGTCTATGGCGTCAGCTCTTACATGATGAACCTGCGCCACGCCCCGCTGTTCATGGTCAGCACCCAGACCAGCGCCGACCAGACCCGTGAGGCGCTGGAGCTGATCGAGCAGGAAATCGCCAAGATGGTCGCCGACGGCCCGACCGAGGCCGAGCTCGCCAAGGCCAAGGCGTATCTCAAGGGCGCCTACGCGCTCAATTTCGACACCTCGACCAAGATCGCGGCGATGCTGCTGCAGATCCAGATCGACGATGTCGGCATCGACTACATCGACAAGCGCAACGGCCTGATCGACGCGGTCACCATCGACGACGCCAAACGCGTGGCCAAGCGGCTCGCCCCCACGGGCTTGCTCACCACTGTGGTCGGCCAGCCGAAAAATCTCGCCTCCAAGGAGCCGCGCGGCTAGTTCGTTTTCCGCCTGCCTTGATGCAATCCTCGTTATGCCCGGGCTTGTCCCGGGCATAACCGTCTAAAAGGACGGCGTCGCTTCGCTCGCCCCAGGTCCCGGGCGTGACGGCAAAATTGACGCAACTTATTTGGAAAACGCTCTAAACAGTTTTCAACTTTGGCCGTTATAGTCCCGGGGCTTTCACCCGAGGCTTCTGATGGCTCTGCAGCAGAATATCGACCACGCCCGTTCCACCCATTTCGCCGAGGTGCTGCCGCGCACCGCCGACGCGCTGGCGCATTTGCGCAAGCAGCACGCCGACGGCTCGCTGCCGCTGCTGCGGCTGCCTGAGCGGCACGACGACATCGCGACGCTCTTGGGCTATGCCACGCTGCTGCGCGACAACACCACCGACGTGATTTTCTTAGGCACGGGCGGCTCGAGCCTCGGCGGCCAGACGCTGGCGCAGCTTGCGGGCCACGCGGTGCCGGGCGTGGGCGCCTTGCGCGATCCGCCGCGCATCCATTTCATGGACAATCTCGATCCGGAGAGCTACGCCGCGCTGCTGGCGCGGCTGCCGCTCAAGACCAGCCGCTTCGTCGCGGTGTCGAAGTCCGGTGGCACCGGCGAGACGCTGATGCAGACCATTGCGGCGCTCGACGCGGTCAAAACCGCGAAGCTCGACCCGCACGCGCATTTCCTCGGCATCACGGAGCCTGCCAAGCCCGGCAAGTCGAATGGGCTCCGCGCGCTTCTTGGCGCGCATCAGGTCACGATGATGGAGCACGACACCGGCGTCGGCGGCCGCTTCTCGGTGCTGACCAATGTGGGGCTTCTCCCCGCCGCGGTGTGCGGTCTCGACATCGGCGCGATCCGCGCAGGCGCCGCTGACGCACTCGCGCCGGTGCTCGACCACAACAAGCACCCCGCCGACGTGCCGGCCGCGGTCGGCGCCGCGCTCGCGGCATCACTTGCGGACGACAAGCCGATCGCCGTGATGATGGCCTATGCGGATCGTCTCGCGATGTTCACCAAGTGGTACGTGCAGCTCTGGGCCGAGAGCCTCGGCAAGGACGGCAAGGGCACCACGCCGATCGGCGCGCTCGGACCTGTCGATCAACACAGCCAACTGCAGCTCTATATCGCGGGTCCCCGCGACAAGCTGTTCACGGTGGTCACACATTCACCCGCCGGCAAGGGCCCGCGCATGAATGCGGAGCTGTCCAAGCTCGGCGGCGAGCCGGATTTCGCCGGCAAGACCATCGGCGACCTCGTCGCGGCCCAGGGCCGCGCCACCGCCGAGACGCTCGCCAAGAACGGCTGCCCGGTGCGCACCATCCATCTGCCGGTGCTCGACGAACGCCATCTCGGCGAGTTGTTGATGCACTTCATGCTGGAGACGATCATCGCGGCGCACCTGATCGGCGTCGATCCGTTCGACCAGCCCGCCGTGGAAGAGGGCAAGATCCTCGCGAAGAAGTATCTGGCGGCTGCCAAGTAACGGCTCTGGTGTCCCGGGCGCAGCGCGGCACCAAAAGCGCGTTCACGCGCGTCTTTGACGCGCTATAGCGAAGCGGAATGATGCGCTGCAGACCCGGGACCGTTCCAGACACCGCCTTTGGAACGGTCCCGCATCTGCGGTGCACCGCTGACGCGCTGCACCGCGTGCGAGACACGAGGCCGATGCGATCTGTTATGTTGCCCTCATGATCCGCGTCACCGATTCCATCAGCATCGACGAGTCCGAGATCGAGGAGAGCTTCGTGCGCTCGTCCGGACCGGGCGGGCAGAACGTCAACAAGCTCTCGACCGCGGTGCAACTGCGCTTCGACGTGCGGCGCTCGCCGTCAATGCCCAACGACGTGGCGATCCGGCTGATGCGGCTCGCCGGCAAGCGCATGACCAAGGACGGCGTGCTGGTGCTGATCGCGCAGAACCACCGCACCCAGGAGCGCAACCGCGCCGACGCGTTGGAGCGGCTGGTCGCGCTGATTCAGGAAGCCGCAGTCAGGCCCACGGTGCGCCGCGCCACCAAGCCGACCAGGGCCTCCAAGGAACGCCGGATCGAAGGCAAGAAGCACCGCTCCAGCGTCAAGGGCCTGCGGCAGAGCAAGCCAAGCTGGGACTGATCAGCCCCCCATCGCGCCCGAAAAGAACAACCAGTAGAACGCCACCCCGGGCAGCGCGAAAATTGCGGCTCCGGCAAGCGGCACAAACGTGCCCTTCCGGTTGGCGGGCTCAAGCACGGCGCGCGACGGATCGGCCGGATCGTAGAACACCGGCACGCTCGCGCCCTTCGCATACTTGCCGAGTATCTTCTGCGGCCCTTCGGGACTCACATAGAGCTCGCTCCAGCCCCACTTCAGCGTATCGCCGTGAAACTCGCGGCCGCCGACCTGATAGCTGTAGCGGACGTCGGGGACGAACCTGATCTCCTCGTTCTCGTCCTTGTCGTGGCCGACATGTCTGGCCACCGACGAAACCGTGATCGTGCCGGACACGGTCGGCCAGAGTGCGCTGCGCCGCTCCCGGCGCAGGATGTCGAAGAATCCGTAGAGACAAAGCCCGGCACAACCCAGCGCCGCGGCCGGCACCAGAAACGCCCACAGCGGAACGGCGTTCGACACGTAGACCACCTTGCCGGCGATCGAATGCGCGACCAGCACCGCCGCGATCGCGCCGAACACGATCACCGCGGCGACAAATGCCGCAAGCGGCCCACTCTTGGTTTCGAGCACCGCCTTCGAGGGACGCTTGGGATCGTAGAACACCTCGACCTTGGCGCCGACCGGATATTTCGCGACGATCTGCTTGGCCAGCAGCCGCGTGGTGTGGCCGCGCTCACCGAACACGACGCGGTCGCCCTCGTAGCTCTTGCCGTCGACGGCGTAGCGGTAGCGCACCGCGGCGGTGCAGTCGCTGTCGTCGTCATCGGTGTGCGAGCCTTCCGCGACCGTGTCGGATGCGATGATCTCGCCTTTGGTGCGCGACCAGCTCTTGCCGGCGGCCACCTGGTCACGGCCGCGCCAGATGCCGAGCGCGAAGCAGTAGGTCAGGAACGAGAAGATGCCGGCCGCGACATAGGTCCACATCAAGGCGGTGTGATCGAGCACGGCGCGCTCCCGCTATCGGTCAGTTCAGGATCAGCCGGACGATCAGCCCGCGATCGCGATGCCGATGGTGAACAGCGTGTAGACCGCGACTGTCGAGGCGATCACATAGATCGGGCGCATCACCGCGGCGTTGCTGCCGCCGGTCATAAGCACGGCCGTGCCGGGACGGCTCGGGTCGTAGTGCACCTTGATGGCCGCGCCGGCGCGGTAGCGATCGAGCAGGCGGCGGGCGCGGGTGTATTTGCGGAAGCCCTGGTCCATGGCCCACTTGATGCGGCTGCCCTCGTAGCGCTGGCCGTCGACCTCGTAGCGGTAACGCACCACCGGCCGGAACCGCTGGCAGCCCGCCTCGCGGTCGGCCGCGATCGCGCTCTCAATGACCACGCCTTCGACCGCCGGCCAGATCTTGGTGTCGGCGCCGCGCTGGACGGTGAGGCGTCCGGCGAGGATCAGGCCGCAGGCCGTGGCGCACAGCACGAAGGCCAGCGCGAATTGCAAGAAAAGGTGATCGGGGACAAGGGACATGGCGCCACCAGACATGATGCTTATGCCGTTTGGTCGCGCGAGATGACCAAAGGTTCAGGCGCCATCGCGAATTTCGGGGGCATTTTTTCAGGCGCCCTCGCCCGACAGCCCTGCCCCCGCTACATTGCCCGGGCCTTCGAGTCGTGCCGCTGCCGACGCCTGGGCTTATTGAAAGCATAAGGAAAATGCCGGTCCGCCAGCTGCCCGAGACCCTGGTCAACCGCATCGCCGCGGGCGAGGTGGTCGAGCGTCCGGCCAGCGCCGTGAAGGAACTGGTGGAAAACGCACTCGATGCCGGGGCGACGCGAATCGAGATCGCGACCGACGGCGGCGGGCGCCGGCTCATTCGCGTCACTGACGACGGCACGGGCATGACCCGGGGCGACCTTGAGCTTTCGGTCGAGCGCCACGCCACCTCCAAGCTCGATGGCGATGACCTGCTCGACATCGATACGCTGGGCTTCCGCGGCGAGGCGTTGCCATCCATCGGCTCGGTGGCGCGGCTCGGCATCACGTCGCGCCATGCCTCGGAGCCGAACGCCTGGAGCATCGCGGTCGACGCCGGCGACAAGTCGGACGTGAAGCCCGCGGCGCTGTCGGAGGGCACCCGCGTCGAGGTGCGCGATCTGTTTTACGCGACGCCAGCGCGGCTCAAGTTCCTCAAAAGCGACCGCAGCGAAGCCGAGGCTGTGCGCGACGTGGTGCGCCGCCTCGCGATGAGTCGGCAGGACGTCGCCTTCACGCTCGTGGCCGACGACCGTGCGCCGGTGACCTGGGCCGCGGCGCTGCCCGGCGCGCCGGGACGGCTCGCCCGGCTCGCCGATGTGCTCGGCGCGGAATTCCGCGCCAACGCGGTCGAGGTCCACGCCGAAAGAAACGGCGTGATCGTCGAAGGCTTTGCCGGTTTGCCGACCCACAGCCGCGCCAACTCGCTCGGGCAGTATCTGTTCGTCAACGGCCGGCCAGTGCGCGACAAGCTCCTGATCGGTGTCATCCGCGGCGCCTATGCGGATTATCTGTCGCGCGACCGCCATCCGGTGGTCGCGCTGTTCGTGACCTTGCCGCCGCGCGAGGTCGACGTGAACGTCCATCCGGCCAAGACCGAGGTGCGCTTCCGCGACTCGACCCTGGTGCGCGCCCTGCTGATCCACGCCCTGAAAGAAGCGCTCGCTCGCGAGGGCCAGCGCGCCGCGACCACCGGCGGCAGCGCGACCATCGCGTCGTTCCGGCCGGCGGCGCTGCCCCGTCGTGGGGCCTTCGACTGGCGGCGCTCGCCGGCCCGGCCGTTGCCGCCGCGCGGCGCGGTCGCGGCATGGTCGGTCCCAGCCACGGACTGGAGCGAGCCTGCTGCCGATTTGAACACGCCGCAGCCGGGCTTCGCCGAAGCCGCGCAGGCGGTGTTCGATGTGGGTCCGGCGGCCGCCACCGCGCGGGTCGAGATCGTCGAGGCGCTTCCCGATCTGCTCGACCGGCCGCTCGGCGCGGCGCGCACCCAGGTGCACGACACCTACATCGTGTCGCAGACCCGCGACGGCCTGGTCATCGTCGATCAGCACGCCGCGCACGAACGGCTGGTTTACGAGCGGATGAAGGCCGCGCTCGACCAGAAGGGCATCGCGCGGCAGATCCTGCTCATCCCGGAGGTCGTCGATCTCGATCCGGCCGACGCCGAGCGGCTCGTGGCGCGCGCCGACGAATTGCAACGCTTCGGCCTCGTCATCGAGTCGTTCGGGCCCGGCGCGATCGCGGTGCGCGAGACGCCGTCGATGCTGGGTGAGATCGACGCCGCGGCGCTGACGCGCGACCTCGCCGAGCACATCGCCGAATGGGACGAGGCTTTGCCGCTGGAGCGCCGGCTGATGCATGTCGCCGCCACCATGGCGTGCCACGGCTCGGTGCGCGCCGGACGGCGGCTCAAGGCCGAGGAGATGAACGCGCTGCTGCGCGAGATGGAAGCGACGCCCAACTCCGGCCAGTGCAATCACGGCCGCCCGACTTATGTCGAGTTGAAGCTCACCGACATCGAGCGGCTGTTCGGACGGCGCTGAGTTCCGGCAGAAGACTGCGTCAGCGGCAGTGCTTTACCACTAAGGCGTGGATGCCCGGCACAAGGCCGGGCATGACGGCGGAGGTTACCGCGGCATTCGTGCAACTTGACCTTGTGCCCGCTGGCGGCGAGGCTCCCGGCCAGGGAGAAAACGCCATGAACAAGGCTTTCGTCACGCTCGCCGCAGCGGCGGCGCTCGCGGCATTGTCGAATGCAGCGCCGGCGCAGACCGCCGCCCCCACGACCTATCCGGACCGGCCGATCACGCTCGTCGTGCCCTACGCGGCCGGCGGGCCGGTCGACACCATCGCGCGCATCCAGGCGTCGCGGATGAGCGAGCTGCTCGGCCAGCAGATCGTGATCGAGAATGTCGGCGGCGCCGGCGGCATGACCGGCACGGCGCGGGTCGCGAAGTCGCCGCCGGACGGCTACACGGTGCTGCTCTCCGGCAGCGCCGTGCTGGCGCAGAACCCGAACTTCCACAAAAGGTCGTCCTACGATCCGATCAACGATTTCGAGCATGTCGCGCTGTTCTCGGATTCGGCCCGCGTGCTGATCGCACGCAAGGACTTTCCGCCGAACGACTTCAACGAGTTCATCGCCTATGCCAAGGAGCACAAGGACAAACTGCAATACGGCTCGCCCGGCGCGGGCTCGGGCGGGCACACCTGCGCGATCCTGCTCGACGGCGTGCTGGGCGCGAAGATTACCCACGTGCCGTATCGCGGCGCGGCGCCCGCCATGCAGGACATGCTCGGCGGCCGGCTCGACTACATGCTCGAGCAGATCTCGACCGCGACGCCGCAGATCAAGGGCGGCAACGTGAAGGCCTATGCCACGCTCGGGCTCGATCGCGGCCCGGGGCTGGAGAACCTTCCGACCGCGGCAGAGCTCGGCTACAAGGGCCTCGACTGCGGCGCCTGGGCCTCCCTGTCGGTGCCCAAGGGCACGCCGAAGCCGATCATCGACCGGCTTTCAGCGGTGTCGAGCCTCACCATCGATACGCCGGCGGTGATCGAGCGCTTCAAGTCGGTCGGCGTCGTGGTCACTGCGAAAAATCGCCGCTCGTCGGAATACTTGACGCAGTTCGTGAAATCCGAGATCGAACGCTGGGCCGTGCCGATCAAGGCCAGCGGCGTGTCGCTGGACTAGCTCAAAAATCGGCACTGCGAATGGGCGCCGGGGCGAGGCTTAAGTAGCTCCGGCCGAGCGATGGAGACTGCAATGAAGACGACAAGAGCGGCGCTGGCCGCCATGGCGGCGTTTGCCGCACTCAGCGCGACCGCGCAGGCGCAGGACAACTGGCCGAACCGGCCGATCACGTTGATCGTGCCGTTCTCGGCGGGCGGCGGCGTCGATGCGAGCGCGCGGCTGCAGGCGCTGGCGATGGGCGAGATCCTTGGCCAGACCATCGTGGTGGAGAATGTCGGCGCCGCGGCCGGCACTGTCGGCAGCAGCCGCGTCGCCAAGGCCGCGCCCGACGGCTACACCATGCTGATCGGCAACAGCGGCACCCAGGTCTACAGCCAGTGGCTCTACAAGAAGCGGCCCTATGACTCGGTCGCGGACTTCGAGCCGATTGGCCTCGTGACGGAATCGCCGCGCGTGCTGGTGGCGCGCAACGGCCTGCCGGCGAAGAACCTCCAGGAGTTCGTCGCCTACACCAAGGCCAACCAGGACAAGATGCAGTATTCGTCGGCGGGCGTCGGCTCGGGCACCCACCTGCCCTGCGCGCTGTTCAACTTCACGCTCGGGCTGAACGTCACCCACGTGCCCTATCGCGGCGAAGGCCCGGCCCTGCAGGACGTGATCGCCGATCGTATCGACTACATGTGCACCACGGCGCAGAGCGGCATCGCGCAGTCCAAGCAGGGCGCCGTCAAGGGCATCGCCGTGATGTCGCCGCGGCGCGCCGCTGCTTACCCGGAACTCCCCACCACCGGCGAGCAGGGCGTGGCGGGCGTCGAGGCCACGGTGTGGAACGGCTTCTTCTTTCCGAAGGGCACGCCGAAGCCGATCATCGACAAGACCCGCAAGGCGATCGAGGCGATCCTGAGCAAGCCCGAGACGCGGGCCAAGATGGAACAGATGGGGCTGGAGATCCTGCCGCCGGAGCAGCGCACGCCGGAATATCTGGCGCAGTTCCTCAAGGAGGACGTCGAGCGCTGGGGCAAGGTGATCAAGGCGGCCGGGATCAGCGTGGACTAGCGGCTCTCGTGTCCCGCACGCGGTGCAGCGCGAAGCGGTGCACCGCAGATGCGGGACCGTTACGGACACCACTTTTGGAACGGTCCCGGGTCTGCAGCGCATCACTTCGTGCTGCGCTGCGCCCGGGACACCTGCCCTACTTCATCTTCAGGAATGCAACCTGCGTATCGCCGTAGTCGCGGCGCTCCAGCTCCTCGAAACCAGCCGGCGCGGTGAAGCCCGCGTCGGCTGATTCTTCGACGAGCACCAGGGCATCGGGCGTGAGCCAGTTGCCGTCGCGGGCCGACGTGAGCGCGCGCTCGGCGAGGCCTTTGCCGTAGGGCGGATCGAGAAACGCCAGCCCGAACGGCGCAAGCTCTGCCGGGCCGAGCTTCGTCGCATCGCGGCGATAGATCTTCGACGAACCGCCGGCGCCGAGCGCATCGGAATTGCCGCGCAAGAGCGCCCTCGCCTCCGCGCCGTCGTCGACGAACAGCACGAAACCCGCGCCGCGCGACAGCGCCTCGAAGCCCATCGCACCGGTGCCGGCGAACAGGTCGAGCACGCGGGCGCCACTGACAGGATCGCCATAGGCATGCTGCAGGACGTTGAACAGCGCCTCGCGCAGGCGGTCCGACGTGGGCCGGATCGCTTGCGATTTCGGCGTCAGCAGCGTGCGCCCGCCGAGCCTGCCGCTGACAATGCGCATCAGCGCCGGCGTCCGCGGTCGGGCGAGCGGTGGCGCGAGCCGCGATGCGGGTCGCGGGCCGGCTTGCCGTGTCCGCGATGCGGGCCGTCCTTGCCGCCCGGCCGTTTTCTATCCCCGTCGCCGTGCGGCGGCTTGCCGCGATGACGGTTGTCGGATGGCCGCGATCTCTCCGCGTCATGGCCGCGGTCTTTGTCGCGCGGAAGCCGGAGCGTGCCTTTGGAGGATTCGCGTGCCGGTCGATCCGGGCGATCATCCTTCGAGGTCCGGCGCTCCGCGCCTCGCCCCTCAGGATGACGGCGAGAGGCCTTGGCTTGCGGCTCCTCTTCTTCGACCTCGCGTTCGACGATCGGCCCGGAGAAATCCGCGCCGGCGATCGCGGCGAGCCGCTCGCCGAGCTGCTCGCGCAGCGCCCGCGTCTTGATCTCCTCGACCGCGCCGGCCGGCAGCTCGCCGAGCTGGAACGGCCCATAGGACAGCCGGATCAGCCGGTTGACCTTGAGCCCGAGCGCGCCGAGCACGTTCCTGATCTCGCGGTTCTTGCCCTCGCGCATCGCAAAGGTGATCCAGGAGTTGTCGCCCTGCTGGCGGTCGAGCGTGGCCTCGATCGCGCCGTAGCGCACGCCATCGACCTCGATGCCCTTGCGCAGCGCGTCGAGCCGCGGCTGCAGCACCTCGCCATAGGCGCGCACGCGGTAGCGCCGCAGCCACCCGGTCGCCGGCAACTCCAGCGCGCGGGCCAGCCCGCCGTCGTTGGTCAGCAGCAGCAATCCCTCGGTGTTCATGTCGAGCCGGCCAATCGTCACCACGCGCGGCAGAGTCTTGGACAGCGCGCCAAAGATGGTCGGACGGCCTTCCGGATCGGCATTGGTGGTGACGAGGCCGCGCGGCTTGTTGAACAGCCACAGCCGGGTGCGCTCGCGGGTCGGCAACGGCTTGCCGTCGACCGCGATGCGGTCGCCAGCGCCCACGTTCAGCGCCGGCGAGCGGATCACCTGGCCGTTCACGGCCACGCGGCCCGCCTCGATCCAGGCCTCGGCCTCGCGGCGCGAGGCGAGGCCTGCCCGGGCGATCACCTTGGCGATCCGGTCGGCCTCCTTGGGCGCGGGCAGCGGCGCCTCAGCCTCCGGCTTCGGCAGCGAGGTGCGCAGCCGCTTGCCACGGAATTTCCGGCCGCGGTGCGGCTTATGGTCGGTTTCGTCGTTCATGGGTCCTGTCATGCCCGGCTTTATGCCGGGCATCCACGCCTTTATACACGCGGAGACAACGGCGTGGATGGCAATGCCCTCTTTCATGGACATGGCGCTGGACGAGGCGCGGCAGGCGGCAGCCCGCGGCGAGGTGCCGGTCGGCTGCGTGATCGTGCGGGATGGCGCCGTGGTGGCCACAGCCGGCAACCGGACCCTGGCCGACCATGATCCGACCGCCCATGCCGAGATGCTGGCCATTCGTGCCGCGGCCGCAAAGCTCGGCTCGGAGCGGCTCACGGCTTGCGATCTCTACGTGACGCTCGAGCCCTGCGCGATGTGCGCGGCGGCGATCTCGTTTGCCCGTATCCGGCGGGTCTATTACGGCGCGCCGGACCCCAAGGGCGGCGCGGTCGACCATGGCCCGCGGTTCTACCAGCAGCCGACCTGCCATCACCGGCCGGAGGTCTATGGCGGGATCAGCGAGAACGAAGCCGCGACTTTGTTGCGGACGTTCTTCGCAGACCGGCGCGATTAGCCTTCCCGCGGCCGCTGGCTGTCCTCGTCGGAGCGGTTGTGCGCGCCGTAGTGTGTGAAGGTCAGCGCGACCTTGTCCGGCGTGGCGCCCGAGACGTCGAGCCGGTAGCAGAATTCGAGGAAGTGCGGCTCGGAGCCCTCGAACATGTCCTCGTAGGTGGCGCGACCCCAGAAATACAGGCTCACGCGCTCCTCGATGGCGGCCTGGATGTCGCGCATCGGGATCAGCGCCGCGCCAACGTCGGCGCGGCCGTTCGGCCCGAGGAACAGCCGCTCCGGCGCGCGCTGATAGGTGAATACGAAGTCCGCCGGAAGCTCGCCATGCGAGGTCTTCCAGTTGGTGCTGATGCGCAAGTTGCGCGTCGGCGTCGCGCCGCTGTTGGCCCAGGTCGGCGTGACCTTGACGTTGGTGCCGGCCGGGCTCCAGGCCATCGCGCCGATGTAGAGGAAGGCGCGCTGCGCCGTCGTCATGTTGCGCTGGGCGGCGTTCGCCACCTTGCGCACGCTGCGCAGCGCCAGCAGCAGGTAGAGCGTCTGCACCAGGAAGGCGACCGACAGCAGCACGCCGACCGCCACCAGCAGGCCGGAATACATCAGCAGCCGGTTGTTGAAGAGGTCCCGCTCCTCGCGCTCCTGGTCGCGCTCCTGCTGCTCGCGGGCGAGCTGCTCGGCGCTCTTGGCCGGCTCGACGACGCGGACCGGGACCGGCTGCGCCGGCTGTGCGGACGGCGCGGGTTGCACGACCGCCGGCGGCGCGGGCCGCAGCGGCTCGGGCTGGGGCGCGGCCTGCGGTGTTGGCGCAGGCGCGGGCTGCGGCGGCGGTGCCGGCTGGGGCGCCGGCGGCGGCGGCTCGGGTTGCTGTTGCCGCTGCTGCTGGCGACGGGCTTGCGCGTCGGCCGGGCCGATCGAGGCAAGCGAACACACCACGGCGAGCGCAAGGCACGCGCAAAAAGCTCTCAACATGCTAGAACGCCAATCCTGGGAAGCCCAACCCACCGCACGCAATCCTTTGTGTGAACCGTGCCGGCAAACCAAAGTCAAGGACCGTGGCAGAAAACCAAGCTCAAAATCAAAGCGGTAACGAGGTGCGGCTGTATCTCAGCCCTGCCGAATTCATCGACAGCGATCATCCGAGCATCCGTGCCAAGGCCTCCGAAGTGACCCGTGGCGTGACCGATCCGGCCGCCAAGGCGCACATGCTGCACGACCTCGTGCGCGACGGCATCAAGTACGATCCCTACATCGACTACAACGATCCCGAGACCTACCGGGCGTCGAGTGTGCTGGCCAAGGGTCACAGCTACTGCGTCGGCAAGGCGTCGCTCTATGCGGCGCTGTGCCGCGCGGCGGGGCTGCCGGCGCGGCTCGGCTTGGCCGACGTGAAGAACCATCTTGCCACGCCGCGGCTGATCGAAATGGTCGGCACCGACGTGTTCGGCTATCACGGCTATGTCGAAGTGATGCCGAAGGACGCCTGGGTGAAGGCGACGCCGACCTTCAACGCCACGCTGTGCCAGAAACTCGGCGTGCCGACGCTGGATTTTTCCGGAGAGAGCGACGCGCTGCTGCAGCCGTTCGACACGGCCGGCCGCGCATTCATGACCTACATCACGCAGCACGGCACGTTCTTCGACGTGCCGGTGAAATACCTGATCGCGGAGATGCGGCGGCTTTATCCGAAGCTGGCGGTGCCCGGCGGGTTGCGCGGGGACATGGAAAAGGAAGCGCGCCGCTAGTTCAGACGAACTTGTCGACCACCTGGCCGACGCCATCCGGCTTCGCGCCGTGATCGGACGACGGCGGAGGCGGCGGATTGTTCTCGGGCGCCGCATTGTCCTGCGGCGGCGGAGTGGGGTTCTGGTTGTCCCAGGCCGTGCCGCTGCGCGGCATGATCTGCTGGATACCGATGCTTCCGTCGGTGGCTGATGCGCTCATGCGGCAAATTTACGCGTTCAGGTGCGAACGCATCGTGCGCAAAGCGACGCTCATTTGATTCAAATGCCGCGCGCCGGGTTAAGGATCGAGCAACCGTGAGAGCTTCGCCTTCACCTCGTCCTTGACGTGCTCGGCGGCGCGAAAGATTGCGCTGGCCTGCATGAATCCCAGCGCCCGGAACGAGCCGACATTGGGCTGCAGGAACAGATCGGGCGCGCCGTGGCGCAGCTTCTCGCTGATGATCGAATAGGTCATCACGCTCACCGTCGCATAGAGACATTCCAGCGCGTTCGGCACGTCGCGCTCGGCGTCGCTGACCGGGCCGGAAATCTCCACCGCCATGATGACGTCGGCGCGGCCGCGCAGGTTCTCGAACGGCAGTGGATTGGTGGCGCCGCCGTCGACCAGGATCTGGCCGTCGTGCAGCACCGGCCGCATGATGGTCGGCAGCGCGATCGAGGCCGCCAGCGCGCGGCGCAAGGAGCCTTCGGTGAACACCACCTCGGCGCGGCGGTAGAGATCGGACGCCACCACGGTGAGCGGGATTTCCAGCCCGGAAAACTCCTCGGGCAGGATGTCCGGCAGGAACTGCTCGCAGAGCAATTCCGCGTCGAGCCGGGTGGCGTCGCCGAGCCCGCCGCCGAAGATGTCGCGGAGCTTGCCGGCGCGGGCCCGCATCATCCGGCGCATCACGTCGGCGCGGTTGTGAGCGAGCTGAATGGCGTAGCGCCGCATGTCGCGGCCGGACATGCCGGACGCATAGCCCGCCCCGATGATGGCGCCGATCGAGGTGCCGGAAATCGCCACGGGCTTCACGCCCATCTCGTCGAGCGCCTCGGTGACGACGATATGGGCGAGGCCGCGCGCGCCGCCGCCGCCGAGCGCGAGGGCAAAGCTTTTCATTTCGCACCGGCCTCGCGGGCGAAGCGCCAGGCGGTCGCAGCCAGCGGCCGCACCATCTGGCCCTTGGCGGCGGCGTGCTCGTTGGTGGCGGTGCCGTCGCGGACCCGGCCGGCGATGCCCTGCAGGATCGCAGCGATCCGGAAGAAGTTGTAGGCGAGATAGGCCGCCAGATGCGGCCGCGGGTCCAGGCCGGTATGCTGGCGGTACATCTCGACGTATTCGGCCATCGCCGGGATGCCGAGCGCCGCGAGATCGTGGCCCACGAGCGAGCCGGTGCCGGCGCCGGTGTCCTCCTGCGGCATGTGCCACTGCATCAGATGGTAGGTGAAGTCGGCGAGCGGATCGCCCACGGTGGAGAGCTCCCAGTCGAGCACCGCGAGCACCTTGGGCTCGCTCGCGTGCAGGATCACGTTGTCGAGCCGGTAGTCGCCATGCACCAGCCGCGGCGGCCCGGCCGGCGGGATTTGCGCCGGCAGCCATTCGATCAGCCGCTCCATCTCGTCGATCTTCTGCGTCTCCGAGGCGCGATATTGCTTCGACCAGCGGTCGACCTGGCGGGCGACGTAGTTCTCGCCGCGGCCAAAATCGCCGAGGCCGATGGCGGCAGGATCGAACGAGTGCAGCCGCGCCATCGCGCCGTTCATCGACGCATAGACCACGGCACGCTCGGCCGGGTTGGAGCCCGGCATCTCGGGATTCCAGAACACCCGGCCGGGAACGAAGCCCATCACGTAGAAGGCCGTGCCGGTGACGCTCTCGTCGGCGCAATAGATCACCGGCTCGGCGACCGGGAAGCCCTGCCTGGCGAGCGCCGTGATGATGCGGAATTCGCGGTCGACCGCGTGGGCCGACGGCAGCAGCTTGCCCGGCGGCTTTCGCCGCAGCACGTATTGCCGGTTGGGCGTGTCGAGCCGGTAGGTCGGGTTCGACTGCCCGCCCTTGAACTGGCTCACTGTCAAAGGCCCGGCAAAGCCCTTCACCTCGCGCGCCAGATACGCCTCGAGCCGCGCCGGATCGAAACGCAGCGGCTCGGCCACGTCCTTGGTCCCGGTGAATGCAACCTGGCGGTCGATCTTCTGCATGGCGGCAACGTAGCATCGCGCATAGCCCAGCGTTAAGCTTGGGCGCGCATTAAGCTTCGACGGTTCTGGTCAACGAGGATGGCAATGAAGCGACTGCCCGTGGCTGAGGAAGACAAGCGTTCGGTCGGAGAATGGTACGCCCGTTGGGACAAATTCGTGGCAGACGTCGACTTCAAGCCGGTGCGCGAGATGTTCGCCGAGGACGTGGTGGCGTTCGGCTCCAAGACCGAGATGATGCGCTCGCAGGAGCAGCTCGAACGCGAGCAATGGCGCCACGTCTGGCCGTCGATCGAGGACTACCGCTATGACCTGTCGACGCTGGAGGTCATCACCTCGCCGGACCGGCTGATGGCGATGGGCGCGGTGCTGTTCCGCTCCACCGGCATCCATCCGGACGGCTCGAAATTCGTCCGCAACGGCCGTTCGACCTGCACGTTCATGCGCAGCGCCATCGGCGCGCCGTGGGTCTGCACGCATTCGCACCTGTCGGTGACGCCCGGCACGCCGTACACGTCCCACGGCAAGCGAACGCCGAAGTCGTGAGGAAGTGTGTGGCACGCCTTTCGGCACTTGCTCCGCCGTCATGGCCGGGCTTGACCCGGCCATCCATACGACGCCACGGCAAAGAACAATCTTACGATTTGAGTTTCGTTGCACGTGCTCATGGACCCCCGGGTCAAGCCGGGGGGTGACGGCGGAGTGTGTGGTAGCGTCCAAAGTACATAACTAGAAATAACTTGGGAGATGCCCCGTGCCCGTGATGTCCGGAAAGCGCGCGTTCCTCGACCTGCTCAAGCAGGAGGGTGTCGGCATCGTGTTCGGCAATCCCGGCACGACCGAATTGCCGCTGATGGACGCCTTCGCGGTCGAGAACGACATCCGCTACATCCTGGGCCTCCAGGAGGCCGCGCTGATGGCGATGGCCGACGGCTACGCCCAGGCCTCCGGCAAGCTCACGGTGCTGAACCTGCATGTCGCGCCGGGCCTCGGCAACGCCATGGGCATGCTCTACGACGCGCAGATGGCGGGCTCGCCGATCCTGGTCACGGCCGGCCAGCAGGACACCGAATATCTGGTCGAGGAACCGATTCTCTCGGCCGACCTCACGTCGCTCGCCAAGCCCTTCGTGAAATTCGCCGCGCAGGTCGAGCGGCTGAAGGACCTGCCCGTGCTGGTGCATCGCGCAGCGAAGACTGCGCTGGCGCCGCCGACCGGACCGGTGTTCCTGTCGCTGCCCGGCGACATCCTGAAGAACGACGGCGATATCGAGCTGCTGGAGCCCACGCGGGTTGCGCCGAGGGTGCGCGGCGATCTCGACGCGGTCAGCGCCGCGGCCGAGCTGCTGGCCAAAGCCGAGCGCCCGGTGATCATCGCCGGTGACGCGGTGGCGCAGAGCCGCGGCCACAAGGAGCTCGCCGCGCTCGCCGAAGCGATCGGTGCGCCGGTCTACACCGAGTTCGTGCCGAACACCGCGTCGTTCCCCTCCTCGCATCCGCTCTATCGCGGCTCGATGACCCGCTCGCAGCAGGGCGTGCGCGAGGTGCTCGACAATCACGACCTCTTGTTCTCGGTCGGCGGCGACCTGTTCACATGGTCGCTGCCGTCGAAGATCAAGCCGATCCCGGCCGGCATGCCGCTCATCCACCTGGACACGGACCCCTGGCAGATCGGCAAGAGCTATCCGGCGCAGGTCGGCATCTTCGGCGATCCCAAGGCGACCTTGCCCGACATCACCGCGGCCGTGCAGGCGCGCATGACCGCGGCCGGCAAGGGCGCGGCGGCGGCGCGGCTCAAGTCAGCGACCGAAGCCATCAAGGCCGAGCGCGAGGCATTCCGCGCCAAGGCCAAGGCGCTGGCCGGCAAGACCCCCGTACAACCGCTGGCGCTGCTCGAAGCTATCGGCGCGATGCTGCCGAAGGACGCGGTGGTGATCGAGGAGGTGCTGTCGTCGGCGCCCGGCGCGCGCTCGCTGATCAACAGCGACGACGAGCAGAGCTTCTTTGCGCTGCGCGGCGGCGGCATCGGCTGGGGCCTGCCGGCCGCGATCGGCGCCAAGCTGGCGCAGCCCGACCGGGCGGTGGTCGCACTCGTGGGTGACGGCAGCGCCATGTACACCATGCAGGCGCTGTGGACCGCGGCGCATTACCGGCTGCCGGTGGTCTGGGTGATCTTCAACAACACCAGCTACCGCATCCTCAAGCAGCGGCTGGTCGCGATGCGCGGCCTCGCCGAGCAGGCCGACAACTTCGTGGGGATGGAATTGACCGATCCGGCGATCGACTTCGTCGGCCTCGCGCGCTCGCTCGGCATTGCCGGCGCGCGCGCCAGGACCGTGAAGGACGCGACCGACCTGATCGCCAAGGCGCTCAAGGACGGCACGCCCTTCCTGATCGACGTGGATATGGAGCGGAACTACAAGCCGATGTGACGGCGCTGCGTCAGTTCGGAGCTTCCAGGTTGAACCCGACCTTCAGTGTCACCTGGAAGTGCTCGACCACGCCGTTTGCGATATGGCCGCTGGTGCGAACCACTTCAAACCAGCGCAGATGCCGGAGCGTCTTCTCCGCCCGAGCCACCGCCGACCGGATCGCATCGTCAATACTCTCTTCAGAAGTACCGACGATCTCGATCACGCGGTAGACATGATCCTCATGCGCCGCAACCTCAGCGTTCGCCAGCGCTGCTTTGGCAAAATCGATGGCACCGTCGCGAGTGCGGATTTTGGTGGCTGCACGTTTCAAAGGCATGGCTGTCCTCCAAGCTGCTCGGAAGACAACGACCGACACGGCGAATGGTTCGGTCCGAACGTAGAAAGCCCGCTGCGGGGCCTCTAACCGCCTACTCGGCCGGGAAAAACTTCATATACGGCTGCGCTTCTTCCAGCACCCGCTTGAACGATGACCGCGCCTTCAGCCTGCCGAAATACGCGGTGAGGTTCGGATGCGTCGCCTCGAACGGCTGCACCTTGTTGGCGTAGAAGAGCGCCGGTGCTGCAGCGCAATCGGCCATGGTGAACTGCGGACCGATCGACCAGATCTTGGAGGCCATGTCGCGTTCGAGCATGTCATAGCTCGTGGCGAGCCGCTTGCGCGCGTGCTCGACGCCGGTCGGGTCCTTGGCATTCGCGGGCCGCAGCCGGTCGCCGACGATCGCCTGCATCTGGTTGTGGACGTAGAGATCGTAGAAGCGGTCCTGCGCCCGCGCCGCAAGCGCAAGCTTCGGATCGGACGGCAGGAGCGGCGCCGCGGCCGGATGCTGCTGCGCCAGGTGCTCGATGATGATGCTCGATTCCGGCACGGTGAGATCGCGCTCCTCGTCGCGCAGCACCGGGAATTTCCCGATCGGCCAGAGCTTCAGCAGCGCGTTCCGCTCCGCCTCGTCCTGCAGGTTCACGCTCTTCGGCGTGAACGGCGTGCCGCTCTCATAGAGCGCCGTCACGACCTTCATGCAGTAGGACGACAGCGGATGATAGAGAAGCGTGTAGGCCATGTGCCGACTCCACGATACTGAATGCGATCGCTCAGGCGCCCTGATAGGCGCGATCGAGCGCCGCGATGTCGATCTTGACCATCTGCATCATCGCCTGCATGACGCGCTGTGACTTCGCCTTGTCCTTGTCGCGGAGATAGCGGGGCAGCGCCGAGGGGATCACCTGCCAGTGCACGCCGAACTTGTCCTTCAGCCAGCCGCAGCGCATCGGCGCGCCGCCGTCGACAAGCTTGTCCCACAAGTGGTCCACCTCGTCCTGGGTCTCGCAGTTGACATAGAACGACACCGCGGCAGTGAATTCGGCCTTCGGGCCGGTGTTGAGCAGGATGAAGCGCTCGCCGTCGAGCTCCACCGTGGCGCTGAACAGCGGTCCGTTGTCGCCGGCCCGGGAGACGTCGACGATCTTCGCGTTCTTGAACGCCGAGGTGTAGAAATTCATCGCCTCCTCGGCGCGGCCGTCGATCAGCAGGAACGGTGTGATCTTTTGCATCTTGCTACTCCACGCGTATTCGGTTGAGACCGGCAATCACTTCTCGGCGACGGCCTTGAGGTTGGCGAGACCGGCCTCGAAGTCGCGGCCGACCATCTTGTCCATGTCGATGAACACGTGAAGGATCTTGCCGAAGAACGGCGTCGGCCCCGACATCGACCAGGTCACCTGGGTACCGCCGGTCGCGGGCTCGAGCCGGAAGTCGGCGATGTTGTGCGCCTCGAACGGCTTGGTGAAGTCGAGTTTGATGGTGACGCGCGACGGCGGCGGCGCGTCCATGATCTCCATGCTGCCGCTGCCGACGTTCTTGTCGCCGTTCCAGGCATAGCTCGCGCCCTTGCCGCTCGTCGTGCCGCGGTAGGTGCGCTGCATCGCCGGGTCTTTCTTCTCGTAGGGCGACCAGGCCGGCCAGCTTTTGAAATCGTTGATGTAGGGGAAGATCTTGTCCGCCGCCGCGTTGACCACGATGGTCCGCCGCACCTCGAAGATATCGGGCTTGGTCGCCGCAAAGACCAGCACGGCGCCGACCGCGACAAGAAACACGAGAAACATGATGCCGAGGACTTTCATCGGGATGCACTCCGGCGCGAGAAATTTTCGGGGAGAGAATGGCGATGGCCGATGCCGGCCATCGCCCTGTTGCAAGCGCAGGCCCGTTACGCCCTGGGCAGATAGGCTCCGAGCTGATCGAGCGTGCCGCTCCAGCCCATGTTCATGCTGCCATGCCCCTCGTCGAAGGCCTTCTGCTCCTCCGCCGTCGGGTTCAGCGGCGACCAGCGCACCGTGAACCTGGTCTTGCCGTCGGGCATCTCTTCGAAGGTGAAGGTCGAGAGCATCTCGATGGGCCACTGCGGCGCCATCGGGTGCCGCGTCAGTCCGCCCTTCTCGTCCGAGAACGAGTTGACGAAGACGAGCCGCTCCGGCG
>CAKZHN010000299.1 GCA_936924235.1 uncultured Rhodoplanes sp.
CGTTGGTCGCGTCGGTCAGGTGCGCCTTGCCGCCGGTGAGCCGCCAGAGCAGGAACGAGTCCACCGTGCCGAAGGCGAGCGCGCCGCGCGCGGCCTTTTCCCGCGCACCGGGCACGTTGTCGAGCAGCCAGGCGATTTTCGTCGCCGAGAAATACGGATCGAGCACGAGGCCGGTCTTGCCGGTCACCGCCTCCTCGTGGCCCGCGGCGCGCAGCGCGGCGCAAACGTCCGCGGTGCGGCGATCCTGCCAGACGATGGCGTTGTGGATCGGCTTGCCGGTGGCGCGGTCCCAGACGATCGCGGTCTCGCGCTGGTTGGTGATGCCGATCGCCGCGATGTCCTTCGCGGCGACGCCGGCCTTGGCCATGGCGCCGCGCACGGTCGCGACGACATCGGCCCAGATCGCTTCGGCGTCGTGCTCGACCCAGCCGGGCTGAGGATAGATCTGCGGCAGTTCCTGCTGCGCGGTCGCGACCGGCGCCAGCTTGTCGTCGAACACGATCGCCCGCGTCGAGGTGGTGCCCTGATCGATGGCGATGAGATGGGCCATGGCCTAACCCGTCTGCTGCACCATGAAGCGCGCCAGCAATTCCTTCTCACCGGCGGTGAGCTTGAGGCCGAGCTTGCTCCGCCGCCAGAGAACATCGTCGGCGGTGCGCGCCCATTCCTCCTTCATCAGATAGCGCACTTCCGCAGCGCTGAGCGGCCCGAAGAACGGCGCGACCTCCTCGCGGGTCTTGGCCGCGCCGAGCACACGGTCGACCCGGGTGCCGTAGGCGCGCACGAGCCGCCAAGCCTCCGGCTCGGTGAGGAACGGCCAGGAGCGCAGCGTCTGCGACACCCGGATGTTGATCGCGTCCCAGAGGAAATCGCCGCCGGGCAGCGGCGTCGAGGCGGTCCAGCGCCGGTGCAGCTGGAAGAAATGCGCAGTCTTCTCCAGCGCCTCCTCGGCGAGCTTACGGTGCGTGGTGATCTTGCCGCCATAGACGGTGAGCACCGGGGCGGCGCCATGGCGCTCGTCGAGATCGAGGTGATAGTCGCGCGTCACGACCTCCGGCGCGTCGCGGCCCGCGCTTTCGTCATAGAGAGAGCGCACGCCGGCAAAGGCCCAGACCACCTGCTCGGGCTCGACCTTGACGCGGAAATATTCGTTCACGGCGCGGCAGAGGTACATCACGTCGTCGGCGCTCGGCGCCACCGCGTCGAGCGCACCGGTGAAGTTGTCATCGGTGGTGCCGATCAGGGTGAAATCGTCGTGGAACGGCAACGCGAAGACGATACGGCCGTCGGTGTTCTGGAAGATGTAGCCGCGATCGTGGTCGAACGCCTTCGGCACCACGATGTGGCTGCCCTTGACCAGCCGCAACGGCGGCTTGCCTTCGGTGCGCACCACGGTCTCGGAGACGACGCCGGCCCAGGGCCCGGCGGCGTTGATCAACACGCGGGCGGTGACGACGTCGCGGCGGCCCTGGATGTTGAGGATCAAGCGCCAGGTGTCCTCGCGCTCGGCGCGCGCGACACGGGTGCGGGTCCGGATGGTGGCGCCGCGCTCGGCGGCGTCGATGGCGTTGAGCACCACCAGCCGCGAGTCGTCGACCCAGCAGTCGGAATACTCGTAGCCCATGATGAACCGGCGCATCAGCGGATGGCCGGCGGGGTTGTGGGTCAGGTCGACGGTCTGCGTGCCGGGCAGGATCCGGCGCCGGCCGAGCCAGTCGTAGAGGAACAGGCCGAACCGCAGCATCTGCGGCGAACGGGGGCCGGGCACCGCCGGCAGCACGAAGCGCATCGGCCGGATGATGTGCGGCGCGTTCTTCAACAGCACCTCGCGCTCGGCGAGTGCGCCGCGCACCATCCGCAGCGCGCCGTGCTCGAGATAGCGCAAGCCGCCGTGGATGAGCTTGGTCGAGGCCGACGAGGTTCCCGAGGCGAGATCGCTCTGCTCGAACAGCACCACGCGCACGCCGCGGCCCGCGGCGTCCCGCGCGATGGCCGCACCGTTGATGCCGCCGCCGATGATGGCAAGATCGTAGTCGGCCATGAGGTCTTTCGATTCGCCCGCAACGCAGCATGCGCGGACCGCGCGGCGGGCTCAAGCCGTGTTATGGTTTTGCCGCAATCCGTGAACTGCGGTGGGGGCCTCGATGAAACGGCTGGTTGCGTTTGTTGCAGTGATGGTGGCGGCGGCCGCGCCCGCCGCGGCGCAGGACGCGGTCGCCCAGTTCTACAAGGGCCGGCAGATCACCGTGATCGTCGGCTCCTCGCCCGGCGGCGGCTACGACCTCTACGCCCGGCTGATGGCCCGCCACATCGGCAAGTACATCCCGGGCACTCCCACCCTGGTGGTGACCAACATGCCGGGCGCCGGCAGCAACGCCATGGTGGCGCATCTCTATAACGTGGCGCCCAAGGACGGCACCTTCATCGGCGCGCCGCAGAACAACGCCTTCATGGACGCGCTGTTCGACGCCTCGCTCGGCAATGCGCGCCGGCTGCGCCATGACGCCAGCAAGCTCATCCAGATCGGCTCCGCCACCACCGACCATTATGTCTGCATCGCCCGCGGCGACGCGCCGATCAAGAGCTTCAAGGAGGCACTCACGAAGGAATGGCTGATCGGTGCGAGCCAACCCGGCACCTCGACACGCGACTATCCGGCGATGCTCAACAACACCACGGGCGCCAAGATCAAGCAGGTCAGCGGCTATCCGGGCACCCGCGAGATCACGCTGGCAATCGAGAAGAACGAGGTGCACGGGTTGTGCGGCTTCTCGTGGTCGAGCCTCAACGCGCAGAAGCCCGACTGGGTGAAGTCCGGCTTCGTCCGCGTGATCGTGCAGGAGCACGACAAGGGCAATCCCGAGGTTAACAAGATGGGCGTGCCGCTCGCGGTCGACTTCGCGACCTCGCCGGAGAACCGCAAGATCATGGAGCTGATCTATTCGTCGGAGACATTCGGACGGCCGTATTTCGTGGCGCCCGAGGTTCCGGCCGAGCGTGTGGCCGCGCTGCGCAAGGCCTTCATGGAGGCGATGAAGGACCCCGAGCTGCTCGCCGAGGCCGAAAAGATGAACATCGCCATCGATCCGATCTCGGGCCAGGACCTGCAGGAACTCGCCGCGAAGATTTTCGCGACGCCGACGGACTTCGTCGAGAAGACCAAGGACGCGCTGGTATACCGGGCGCCGTAACAAAGAACCATGGAAAGCGAGTTGGAGATGGATCGTCGCGAATTCGGATTGTTGTCGCTCGGAACCGCCGCCGCCGCCACCACTGGCATTCCGATCTCGCTCGCTCCCGCGAACGCACAGGACACCAACGTGCCGCGCAGCATCGCGCAATTGCCGCCGGACCTGCGTGGGCTGATGACACGAAGCTTCGCCAAGTTCTCCGACGCCGAATACGCCCGCCGCGAGCAATTGATGACGCGCATCATGGGCGAGGCCAATGTCGATTATGTGCTGCTGGTGACATGGCAGCGGATCGGCAGCACGACCGAATGGCTCACCGGCTGGCCGGGATGGACCGAAGCCAACACGGTGTACAAGCCGGGCGAACGCATGACCACGTTCGTCGAGTATTACAACCACATCCCGCTGGCGCAGCGCATGGTGCGCAACAGCGACGTCCAGTGGGCGGAGGACCGCGGCACCGCGCGGGCGATCGAGGAGTTGAAGCGCCGCGGCGCAAAGCGCGTCGGCGTGATCGGCCCCCTGCTCGTGCCACGCTATCGCCAGCTCGAGGCAGCCTTCCCGACCGTCAGCCTCGACCGCGAATACACCAATCTCCGCATCTACGAGAAATCCGAGGAGGAGATCGCCTGGTTCCGGATCGGCTGCGCGCTGTCGGACGCGGCGATGTCGACGCTGGTGAAGGAAGCCAAGCCCGGCATGACGGAAAACGAGCTCGCCAACCTGGTCGAGCGCGGCTACGTGCCGCACGGCGGCTCCCATATCATCCACTTCATTGGCTCGACCTCGATGGCCAAGCCCGAGGTCTACGTGCCGCTGCAATTCCATTCGCAGCGCCGGCTCGCGGCCGGCGACGTGGTGTTCTGCGAATTGTCGTCGGCGTTCTGGGGCTATTCCGGCCAGGTGCTGCGGAGCTTCACGATCGAGGCCGAGCCGACCCAGCTCTATCGCGATCTGCATGCCACAGCCGAGTCGGTCTTCGACTCCATCACCAAGGTCATCCGCCCGGGAACGACGGTCGAGGAGATGATGGAGCAGACCGCGCTGGTCGAGAAGAACGGATTCACGACGTGC
Organism: uncultured Rhodoplanes sp.; assembly: GCA_936924235.1. Taxonomy (GTDB): domain Bacteria; phylum Pseudomonadota; class Alphaproteobacteria; order Rhizobiales; family Xanthobacteraceae; genus Z2-YC6860. The sequence goes on from CAKZHN010000299.1 coordinate 4,266, forward strand.
GACGACGTGGTGCACGGCTACGGCGGCGGCTACTTCCAGCCCATCATCGGCTCGAAGAGCCGTCCGGCCGCGAACCAGCCCAAGGTCACCTTGCGGGAAAACATGTGCATGGTGGTGCAGCCGAACGTGATCACCACCGACAAGACTGCTGGCGTCCAAACCGGCGAGATGATCCGCGTCACCAAGACCGGTTTCGAGAGCCTGCACACCACGCCGCGGGGCCTCTTGCGCTCCGGCCAGTTGATTTAGGGCGCTAGTTCAAGTTTGACGCGGGCGGTCTTATCCCTCCCCGCGAGGGGAGGGTCAGCGCGAAGCGCGGGGATGGGGAGAAACCTCCACTCGCCGGATGCCGCTCAAAGATCGCGCGTGCGGCGCTCCACCGCCCGCTCCCAGACCTTGTCGCGCGGCATGTCGAACACCAGCGCCGGATCGACCGGCGCGGTGTACCAGGCATTGGCCGCGATCTCGCCTTCGAGCTGGCCCGGCGCCCAGCCCGCATAGCCGAAGATCAGCATGAACTTCTTCGGCCCGGTCTTGGCCGCGATATCGCGGATCACGTCGCGGTTGGCGGTCACGGCGAGGTCGCCGGTGACGTCCATGGTGCCGGTGCGGCGATAGTCGGTGCTGTGCAGCACGAAGGCGAGCTCCTTCTGCACCGGACCGCCGACGTAAACCGGCACGTTGCCCTCGGCCTTGGCGGTGTCGTCGCCGAACGCCTGCAGCAGGTCCGCGATCGGCTGCTCGCCGGCCGGCCGGTTGACGATCAGGCCCATGGCGCCGTCGCGGCTGTGGCGGACCATGACGATCACGGTCTCGCGGAACCGCGGATCGCCCATCGACGGCGACGCGACCAGGAACTGGCCGGTGAGGAAATGGTCCTGCGAGCCAGACGTGTCGCCGTCCGGCGGCGCCGCGGCCAACAGCGCCGCAGGCGCGGCGACCGCGGCGAGCAGCAACAACAGCCGGATGAAACGGAACATCGACATGTCCTCACCCTCACCCGCGGCCTAAGCGTCACCCCCGGCTGTCATCGCTCCAACGGATGCACCGTCAGATATAGAGGCTCGCCATCTGCGCCTCGGGATAGCGCGTGCCCTTGACGGCGCCGGCCGGCACCGCGCTGGCGATCTCGGCCAGGTCCGCGTCGGTGAGCTTCACGCTGAGCGCGCCGATGTTCTCCATCATGCGCTTCTTCTGCTTGGTGCCGGGGATCGGGACCACGTCCGGGCCCTGGGCCAGCACCCAGGCCAGCGCGAGCTGCGCCGGCGTGCAGTTCTTCTTCTTGGCAATGGCCTCGACCTTCTGGGCGAGCGAACGGTTGTGCGCCAAGTTGTCGCCGGTATAGCGCGGCTGGCGCTTTCGCGTGTCGCCTTCGGCCAGCGTCGAGGGGTCGGCAATGTCGGAGGTGAGCAGCCCGCGGCCGAGCGGCGCATAGGCCACGAATGAGATACCGAGCCCCTTCGTGGTGGCGCGGGTGTCGTCGGCCTGCTCGCGATAAAGCAGCGAGAACTCGTTCTGCACCGCCGTGATCGGATGCACCTTGTGGGCGCGCGCCACGGTCTGCGGCGAGGCCTCGCTCAGTCCGAGCGCACGGACCTTGCCCTGCTGCACCAGCTTGCCCATGGCGCCGACCGTGTCCTCGATCGGCACGCTCGGATCGATGCGGTGCGCGTAATAGAGGTCGATCACATCGACGCCGAGCCGCTTCAGGCTCGCCTCGCAGGAGCTCGCGATGAACTCCGGCCGGTTGTCGGCGAACTTGCCGCCGGCGCCCATCAGGTTGCCGAACTTGGTGGCGATCACGACGCCGGCGCGCTTGCCCTTCAGGGCGTTGCCGAGCAGCGTCTCGTTGTGGCCCTTGCCGTAGGCATCCGACGAGTCGAAGAACGTGATGCCGGCCTCGATGGCCTCATGGATCAGCGTGATGGCGGCGGCATCGTCGGACGGCCCGTAAGTGCCGGAAAACGACATGCAGCCGAGGCCGACGCCCGAGACCTCGATGCCGGTGTTGCCGAGCGTGCGCTTGGGCAATGATTGAGCCACGGTGTCCTCCTTCGCTGTATACGATTGGGCCGGACGATAGACCGTGGCGCGGGCCGCGCCAACCTCGGTTTTTTATGGAATGCGACACTGTCGCGGTATCGGCGGTCTCCTCCCTCGCCCCGCTTGCGGGAAGAGGGAGAATCTCCACGATCCAAGCCTATCGAGAGTCCCCCTCACCCGCCGCGCTTCGCGCGTGGACCTCTCCCCGCAAGCGGGGAGAGGTAACAGAGCGCCTCGATAGATCCGCGATCTCTCACCCCGAAATCGTTCCCGGCGGCAGCGTGTAGCAGAAATCCGCCACCGCGCCGGGCGTGGTCCACCACACCCGGTCGCGCTTGGCGTGCTCCACGCAGTGCTTCAGCGCCCGTCGCAGCGCCGGCAGCCGGAACGGCTGGCCGACCACGAAGGGATGCAGCGAAATCGCCATCACCAGCGGCTGCGCCGCGCACTGCTCGATCATCTCGTCGAACTGATCGACAATCATGTCGGCGAACTGCTGGGCGGAGTTCTCGCGGTGGATGATCGAGGCGGAGTCGTTGAGCTCCGCCGGATAGGGCACTGACAGGATCGGCCCGGAGCGGGTCTTCAGCCAGAACGGCTGGTCGTCCGCCGGCCAGTCCATGACATATTTGTAACCGGCCTCCTTGAGCAGATCGATCGTCACCACGCTCTCGGCCGCGGCCGGACCCATCCAGCCCCCCGGCGGCTTGCCCTCGCGCCTGCTGATCTCCTGCGTCACATCGTCAATGAGCCGCTTCTCGTCGAGCTCCCAGAGATCGCCCTGCCGCTCCGCATTGGTGCGGCCGTGGCCGATCACCTCGTCGCCGCGCGCCCGGATCTTGTCGGTGATCTGCGGGTAATACTCGTAGAGCAGCGAATTGATGTTGTGTGCGGCCGGAATCTTGAACTGCTCGAACATGTCGAACAGCCGCCAGATGCCGACGCGGTTGCCGTAGTCGCGCCAGGAGTAATTGCGCTGCTGCTGCGGCTCGCCCTTCTTGGCCGGGTCCCAGCCGGTGCCCTTGCGGTAGGCGTAGACCTCGATGTTGGTCGTGGTGCAGAACGCGAGCCGCTTGCCGCCCGGCCAGGAATAGTCCTTGCGCTCGCCGATCGGGACATAGTCGTAGCGATTGTGCTTGGGCAGGGTCAGCATCGAACACCTCCAGGTGGAGGCGGATCATTCAACGGTGATCTTGGCCTCCGCAACAAATTTCTTCCACTTTGCCGACTCGGTCTTGATCATTGCGGTCATGTCCGCAGTGCTGCCCGCGATCGAGCGGAAATAGTTCGGCGCCAGCACACGCTCCTGGAAGCCCGGGTCGGCCGCCATCCTGCGCATCTCGGCGTTGAGCTTGTCGATGATCGGCTGCGGCGTGCCGGCCTTGGCGAACAGGCCATGCCAGGCGGTGCCCTCGAAGCCCGGTACGGTCTCGGCCATGGTCGGGACGTCCGGCAGCACCGACAGCCGCTGCAGCGACAACGTCGCCAGGATCTTGACCTTGCCCTCGCGATAGAGCGGCAGCGCCTGGCCGACGCTGATGAAGGTCGCGTTGACGTGGCCGGCGGCCACATCGGTCAGCATCGGTGCCGCACCGCGATACATCACGGTGTTGAACCTGGTGCCGGGCACCATCAGGTGCAGCATTTCGGTGAACAGCGACGGCGGAGTGCCAGGCCCGAACGATGCAACGGTCACGCTGCCGGGCTTCTCCTTGGCGAGCGCCAGAAACTCCGCCACGTTGTTGGCCGGTACCGACGGATGCACCAGCAGCACCTGCTCGACCTTGGTGATCGCGCTGATCGGCGCGAGATCCTTGTCGGGGTCATAGGAGAGCTTGCCGGCATAGAGATGCGGATTGAGCACGACCGCACCTTCCTGCAGGACGATCAGGTTGTAGCCGTCGGCCGGCTGCGACGTGAGATAATTGATGCCGATCTGGAAATTGCCGCCGGCCTTGTTCTCGATCACGGCCTGCTGATGGAACGTATCCGAGAGGTGCTGCGCCACGGCGCGGGCCACCAGGTCGGAGATGCCACCGGGCGCGACCGGCGAGATCACGCGGATCAGGCGGTTCGGATAATCGCTGTCAGGCTGTGCTCGTGCGGGCGCGGCCGCAAAGGCTGCAAGCCATGCCGAAAACGCCAGCAGCATTGCCGCGAACGAGACGGTGCGAGTCATTCCCTGAAGCATGATCTGCCCCCGTTTCATACGGCGGCACCAGGCCGGCCGCCTCGACAGCCTTGCATTGCAAACGGCCTGCCAAGCCTAGGGCATTGCAGGGCCGCAATCTTGCCGTGACAACAAACGTCGAGGACGCCCGCCCAAGAGCGCGCTGGCCTCAGCGCACAAAACTGTCTCCGTCTCGCGACCGGTCAAGCCTTCCACAGCGCCTGCGAGGCCAGGCGCGCGCCTTCGGCCAAGCTCTGGAACTTGGCCCAGACGATCTCCGGCTCGATCTCCGGCGGCTCGTTCGCCGACAGCGTCGAGGCGAAACCGCAATCGGAGCTCGCAATCACGCGGTCGCGGCCGACGATCTTCGCCAATCGCATGACCCGTTCCGCCACCAGTTCCGGATGCTCGACGATCACCGAGGCGTGGGTGATGCAGCCCGGCATCAGCACCTTGCCGTCCGGCAGCTTGACGTTCTCCCACACCTTCCATTCGTGCTCGTGGCGCGGGTTCGCCATCTCGAACGAGTAGTAGCCGGCGTTGATGTTGACCAGCAGGTCGGCCAGATTCTTCAACTCGAAGTCGCTGGTGCGCGGGCCCATGTTGATGCCGTAGCAGGTGTGATGGCGCACCTGCTCCGCGGGAATGCCCTTCAGCGCGTGATTGAGCGCGGCGATGCGCTTCTGCACCCAGGCGCGGTGCTGCTCGACCGTCGTTCCCGGATTGAGCATGTAGTTCATCACGAGCCGCGGGTCGTCGATCTGCACGATGAAGCCGGCGGCGGCGATGGCGCGATACTCCTCGCTGAGCGCGTCGGCGACGGCGTAGAGATGCTCCTCGTCGTCCTTGTAGTGGCGGTTCTCCATCAGGCCAACGCAGCTCGACGGCGACACCGACGGCATGAACACGCCGGCCGGCGACGCGCCCTTCAATCCGTCCTTGAGGTTCTGGATATCGGCCTGGAGCTGCTTCTGACCGACGTATTTCAGCGGTCCGGTGCAGGCATAGCGCGTCGGCTGCGTGCCGGAATGCGAGCCGTCCTTGTAGAACGTCGGAAAATTCTGGTTCTCCATGGTCGCGCGCACGCCGGGCTTCGGCTTGAATGGCTCGAGCCCGCTCAAACGGTCGGTGACGTAATACTGGAAGCTCGTCTTCGACAGTTCCCCGTCGCTGACGATGTCGACACCAAGCTCGGCCTGCTTTTTGACGATGTCGCCGACCGCCTGATGCAGCTCGTCACCGAGCGCCTTCGCGTCATAGTTCTGGCCGGACATCCGCGCGAACAGCTTCGCCGACAGCGATTGCGGACGCGGCAGGCTGCCGACATGGGTGGTGAGAATGCGGCGTTGACGTTCTTCACGAAGCGACATTTTCGGTTTCCGTATCGAGGAACAATGGCGGTGAGATCGACGATTAAACTCCGCGCGCGCCAGGAGCACAATGTTGGGCAACAGACCTTCTGGTAAAGCCGATTGTCATTGAGCGGCCCCCCGCAGCAGCCGTTCCGTTCGCGCCAGCAGGCCTGTGCGCTTTGGCGCCATGACGCGTCGCTTCGATGCCGTGCTATCGTCCCGGGACCGAACGGTAAGTTTCGGGCCGGGAGTGAAACGAATGATGATGCGTCTGCTCGCCGCTGTCTGTGCGGCACTCACCACGATCGGTGCCGCCCACGCGCAGTCCTATCCGACGCGACCGGTCACCATCATCGTCCCCTACCCGGCCGGCGGGCCGACCGATCAGGTGGCGCGGCAGATCGCGACCAAGATGGGCGACAAGCTCGGCCAGAATTTCGTGGTCGAGAACGTCTCGGGCGGCGGCACCAACATCGCAGGCCACCGCGTCGCACGCTCGGCGCCCGACGGCTACACGCTGTTCGTCCACAATCTGCAGATCTCCGCCAACGTCTCGCTCTACAAAACGCTGCCGTTCGACACCGAGAAGGACTTCCTGCCGATCGCGATGCTGAACTCCAACCCGCTGGTGCTGGTGGGGCGCAAGACGCTTCCGGCCAATACGCTGCCGGAGCTGGTTGCCTGGATGAAGAAGAACTCGGCGCGCATGGGGCATCCGGGTGTCGGCTCGACCGGCCATCTGGCCACCGCGCTGCTCGCGCAGGCGCTCGGTGTCGAGGTCACGCAGGTGCCTTACCGCGGCGCCGCACCGATGCTGCAGGACACGCTCGGCGGCCATATCGACCTGTTCTTTGCGACGCCGCAGCAGGTGGTCGGCCAGGTCGCATCCGGCGAGGTGAAGGCGTTCGGCATCACCTCGAAGGCACCCTCGCCGCAGTTCCCCGGCGTGGCGAGCTTCGTCCAGGCCTATGGGCCGAAGCTGCAGATCGATTTCTGGCAGATCCTGCTGGCGCCGGCAGGCGTGCCGAAGCCCGTGGTCGACACCATCGATGGCGCGACGCAGGAGGCGCTGGCCGATCCGGAGATCCTCAAGGCCTGGGCTGCGAGCGGCATGGAGCCTTATGCGAAGGACCTGCAGACCCCGGCCGGCGCGGCCAAGTATCTGCACGGCGAGATCGAGCGCTGGGGCCAGGTGGTGCGCGACAATAAGATCGAGGCGCCCTCAAACTGAGACGCGCCCGTTCGTTCCCGCGCAAACGGGGACGAACGGCGGAGACAGCTCCGATCCCGGCTTCACCTTGTCGCTGGCTGCCCGGTCACCGCCCCGGACGGCTCCGCGCTGAGCCACCGATACAGCACACCGCCGGCGGCGCCGCCGAGCAGCGGCACGAGCCAGAACATCCAGAGCTGCGCCAGCGCCCAGCCGCCGACGAACAGCGCCGGTCCGGTGCTGCGCGCCGGGTTCACCGAGGTGTTGGTGATCGGAATGCTGACGAGATGGATGAGCGTCAGCGCGAGCCCGATCGCGATCGGCGCAAAGCCCGCCGGCGCCCGGCCATGGGTCGAGCCCATGATGACGAACAGGAACATCATGGTCAGCACGAACTCCGCGACCATGCCGGCGCCGAGCCCGTACTTGCCGGGCGAGTGATCGCCGTAGCCGTTCGCGGCAAAGCCTTTCGCGAGGCTGAAGTCCGGCGCGCCGCTTGCGATCACATAGAGAACCGCCGCCGCAACCACGGCGCCGATCACCTGCGCGATGATGTAGGGCACGACGTCGCCGGGCGGAAACCTTCCGCCCGCCGCGAGCCCGACCGTGACGGCCGGATTGAGATGGCAACCCGAGATGTGCCCGATGCTGTAGGCCATCGTCAGCACCGTGAGGCCGAACGCCATCGACACGCCGACCAGACCGATGCCGACCTGCGGAAAGCCTGCCGCGATCACGGCGCTGCCGCACCCGCCGAATGTCAGCCAGAACGTGCCGATGCCTTCAGCCGCAAGCTTCTTCGTGTCCATGAGTCTGCTCCCTCGTTGGGGACTGAAATCGACATCCCGGTATCGTGACGAAGTGGAGCGGTTATCGGCCAGATGGCTGGCCAATCGAATTAGACCCAAGGTCAATGCCCCTAGACCATGGGTGAATATCGGAGCTGCAGCGGAACCGGAGCTAGGCCTTCGATTCGCGGGTCTGCGCCGCAAGCCGGATCGAGGCATTCACGGCGCCGAAGCCCTTGTAGCCGCGGCGCTCGACGATCTCGAAGAAGAACAAGTCGCCGAAACTTTTCGTATAAGCCTGCAGATATTCGCCGGCCTCGTCGCGGTCGTAGAGAATGCCGTTCTGACGCAGCATGTCGAGTTGCCCGGCCGGCAGGTCGGAGCGCGCTTCGAGGTCGTCGTAATAATTCTCGGGGATCGACAGCAGCTCGACGCCGTTGGCGCGAAGCTTCTTCAGCGTCGCGACGATGTCGCCGGTGGCGAGCGCGATGTGCTGCACGCCCGAGCCGACGTAGTGCGACAGAAAGCGCGACGACAGGGTCTGCTGGCTCTGCGAGGCGTTGAGCGCGATGCGGAGTCTGCCGTCAGCGGTCTGCACCACTTGGCTCCGCACGATGCCGCCCGGATCGATCACGTCGAGCTGCGGCGTCTTGGTGACGTCGAGCAGCGAGTTGTAGAACAGCAGCCAGGTCAGCATCTCCTCGTAGTGCATCGACTGCGATACGTGATCGACCGCGGTAAGGCCGGCGCCGCCGTTCGCCTGCGCGTCCTTCGGCGCGTTGAAATCGATGTCCCAGAGCTGGCCCAGCGCGGTTTTCGGATCGACGAAATAAAGGAGACTCCCGCCGAGCCCCCTCACCGCGGGAATTTCCAGTTCGCCCGGGCCGACGGCCTGGCGGAACGGCGCGTCGCGGAGCTTCTCGGCGCGGTCGAGCGTCGCCGCGGCGTCTTCGACCTTGAGGCACAGGGCGCAGACCGACGGCCCGTGCGCGAGCTGATGCGAATGCGCAAAGCCTTCCTTGTCGCTGTTGAGCACCAGGTTGATGTCGCCCTGCGACCAGCGCGTCACGGCCTTCGACTTGTGCTCGCCGACCTTGCGGAAGCCCAGGCCGGTGAACAGGCGCGCGAGATTGGCGGCGTCATGGTCGTCGGCGGCGAATTCCAGAAACTCGACGCCGAGGCATTTCGCGCGCGGCGGGATCTCCGGCGCCGCCTTGGCGAGCGCGCCGCTCGCGCCGCGCATCTGGTCCATCAGATAGACCAGCGAGCGCTGGCCATCGACGGCGACGCTGCGCGGCGAGCCGGCGCGGAACTGGTCGTTGAAGATTTCGAGCGACAGGAGCCCGCTGTAACCGGTTGCCGACACCGCATCCATGAATTCGGTCAGCGGAAACTCGCCCTGGCCCGGGAAGCAGCGGAAATGCCGGCTCCAGTTCATCACGTCCATGTCGAGCCACGGCGCGTCGGCGAGTTGCACCAGCACGATGCGGTCGCCCGGGATCGAACGGATCGCCTTGAGGTCGGTCTTCCTTGAAAAGATGTGAAAGCTGTCGAGCGTGAGCCCGATCGCCGGATGATCGGCGCGGCGCACCACCTCCCAGGAATCGCGGTAGTCGCTGACGTGGCGGCCCCAGGCCAGCGCCTCGTAACCCACTTTGATGCCGCGCTTCTGCGCGCGCTCGCCGAGCTCATGGAAGTCGGCCGCGGCGCGGTCGACTCCGGCCAAAGAATCCGGCGCGACGTTGCTGCAGATCATCAGCAGGTTGCAGCCGAGCTCGCCCATCAGGTCGAACTTGCGCTCGGCGCGCGCGAAGGTGCGGCTCCGCTGCGGCTCGGGCATGCCCTCGAAATCGCGGAACGGCTGGAACGTGACGATCTTGAGCCCCAGCCCCGCCACCATGCGGGCGACGTCCTTCGGCGTGCCGTTGAACGACAAGAGATCGCTTTCGAAGATCTCGACGCCGGTGAAGCCCGCGGCCGCGATCGCCTCCAGCTTCTCGGCGAGCCCGCCGCTTAAGGATACCGTCGCGATCGAAGTCTGCATTTGAGGCCTCTGATTGAGGGCCCGAGCTTACATGCGATTTTGACGGTTCCGGGATGGCCAGCGCAGTTGCGGGCTTCATTTCCCCACCTGAATGCGTAATCTACCCCTGCCGGATGTTCCCCATGACAGAACCTCAACCGACCCGAATTTCCGTCCGTGGCTGTCACATCAACTTGATGCGCGGCGGCACAGGACGCCCGCTGTTGTTCCTGCACGGCGCCGGCGGCGGACGCTGGCTGCCGTACCTGTCGGACCTTGCGGCGCGACACGACGTGATCGCGCCCGAGCATCCGGGCTTCGGCGCGTCCGACACGCCGGATTGGCTCGATACCATCGCCGACCTCGCCAACTTCTACCTGGATTTCCTCGACCAGCTCGACCTGAACGACGTCGACCTGGTCGGCCATTCGCTCGGCGGCTGGATCGCGGCCGAGCTTGCGGCACGCAACACGCGGCGGCTCGCGTCACTGACGCTGGTGTGCTCCGCCGGCATTCACGTCAAGGGCGTGCCGCAGGTCGATACGTTTCTGCTGAGCGACGAGCAGCAGGTGCGTGCGATGTACGACGACCAGAAATTCGCCGACGAGACGCTGAAGCGCCTGCAAGAGCCCGGCCTCGAGGACGTCCTCCTGAAGAACCGCGCCACCACGGCGAAGCTGATCTGGCAGCCGCGCGCCTACGATCCGCATCTCGCCAAGTGGCTGCACCGGATCGACGTGCCGACGCTGTTGTTGTGGGGCGCCAACGACAAGCTGTTCCCGAAGGACTACGCCTTCGCGTTTCAGAAGCTGATCCCCGGATCGAGCGTCGCCGTCATCCCGGATTGCGGACACATTCCGCAGGTCGAGCAGCGCCAGGCTTTCGTCAAGGCGCTTGAAGGCTTCCTCGAAACCAAGAGGGCCGCCGCATGAAGTTCTTCAACTTCCATCTGATGCCCTATCGCCACGCCGATCTCGACGCCATCGATCGGAACGGCTCGGCCTGGGTCACCTACTCGAACCGCGACTACGATCCGGCGAAGGGCGCCGAGCTCTATCACGAGTATCTCGACCAGATGGAACTTGCCGACAGGCTGGGCTTCGACGGTGTCTGCCTCAACGAGCACCACCAGACCGCCTATGGCATGATGCCGACGCCGGGCCCGCTTGCCGGCGCGCTGACGCGCAGCGTCAAGCGCGCCAAGATCGCGATCCTCGGCCGTGCGCTGCCGCTGGTGAACAATCCGCTGGTGATCGCCGAAGAATACGCGATGCTCGACAATCTGAGCCGCGGCCGCTTCATCGCGGGCTTCGTGCGCGGCATCGGCGCCGAATATCACGCCATGGGCATCAATCCGGGCCTGTCGCAAGAGCGCTTCGCCGAGGCGCACGACTTGATCATCCGCGCCTGGACCGAGCCCGGCCCGTTCCAGTATGTCGGCAAGCACTACCATTTCAACTACGTGAACCCGTGGCCGCGGCCCTACCAGTCGCCGCATCCACCGGTGTGGATCCCGTCGCAGGGGTCGAGCAGCACCATCAAATGGGCGGCGCAGATGCGCTACACCTATGCGCAGACGCTCTCTCCCATCGCGGTCGTGGCGCGCATGTTCCAGATGTATCGCGACGAGGCCGAGAAGCTGGGCTATGAGGCGTCGCCCGATCAGCTCGCCTGGTCGAACACCATTTACGTCGCCGAGACCGACGAGAAGGCGATGCGCGAGGCGCGGCCGCATCTCGAAGCGCTCACCAACCGTTTCCTGAAGATGCCGACCGAGATGCTCTTGCCGCCGGGCTACAGCAACATCGACTCGGTGAAGCGCATCCGCGCCGCGAAAATCACCGGCAAGCCGCAGACCCTGGATGATCTGGTGCGCAACGGGGTGGTGATCGTCGGCAGCCCGAACACGGTGCGCGAGAGGCTCGCCGAGTATCAGGACCTCGCGGGCTTCAACACCTCGCTGACCAAGACGCAGTTCGGCACGCTGCCCGACGACATGACGCGCGCCAACATGACGGCGATCGCCGAGGAGATTCTGCCGCACTTCCGGGGCCGCCTGCCGCAGGGCAAGCGGCAGGCCGCCGCGGAGTAAGATCGGCGGTGATGCAGCACGTGTCCCGGACGCGATGCAGCGCGTAACGAAATGAAGCGGTGCGTCGCAGATCCGGGACCCCGGTTGCGCTCCGCAAAAATGAAAAGAAACCGGGGTCTCGGGTCTGCAGCGCATCACTTCGTGCTGCGCTGCGCCCGGGACACGAGTGGAGGGAGGGCAAAAAAATGAAAAGACATTCGCGCCGAGAATTCGTCCAACTGACGACGGCGGCCGCCTTCACGTCAGCCCTATCGCGCCCCGCCCTCGCCCAAACCTATCCATCCCGCCCCATCAAATTCATCGTCGCATTCACGGCCGGCGGCACCACCGATCTGCTGGCGCGCATCCTCGCGGCGCCGCTGTCGGAGCGGCTCGGCCAGCAGGTCGTGATCGAGAACAAGCCCGGCGGCGGCACCAACATCGCCATGCAGCAGCTGGTGAACGCAGCCCCGGACGGGCACACGCTGGCGATGACGTTTGCCACCAACACCATCAATCCGTCGCTCTACAAATCGCTGCCGTTCGATTACCAGCGCGACGTCGCGCCGGTGTCCGGGCTTGCCGACCTGCCGCTGGTGCTGGTGGTCAACAAGGACTTTCCAGTGAAGGACTCGCCGGTGAAGGACGTCGCCGGCTTCATCGCCTATGCCAAGGCCAATCCCGGCAAGGTCAGCTTCGCCTCGTTCGGCGCGCGCACCATCAGCCATCTGGCGATCGAATTACTCAAAAGCTCCACCGGCATCGACGTCGTCCACGTGCCGTATCCGGGCGGCCCGCAGATCACCACCGACATCATGACAGGCCGCATCCAGGCCGGCATGGATGCGCTGCCGAACTCGCTGCCGCATATCCGCGGCGGCGCGATCCGCGCGCTCGCGGTCATGTCGCCGCAGCGCAATCCAGCGATTCCTGATGTGCCGGCGATGAACGAGATTATCCCCGGCATCGAGATCAACGCCGGGACCGGCATCGGCGCGCCGGCGGCGACGCCCGTCGAGATCATCGAGCGGCTCAACCGCGACATCAATGCTTGCCTCGCCGACGCGTCGTTGAAAGCGCGCTACGCCGAGGTCGGCGCGGTGCCGATCATCCTGACGCCGGCCGAGGCCCGCTTGCGGATCGCGAACGACACCCGGAAATGGGCCAAGGTGATCGAGGCCGCCGGCCTGAAGCCCGAGTGACACGGTCCGCGACGCTGCGCCTATGGCACTCGCGCCGCCAAGCTGGCAGACTGCCGTAAAATCAAGCCTGAACGTGGAGACGACCCATGGCTGCAAAAGCATCCGGCAAAGCAAGCGCCAAGATGCCGGCCCGCATCCGGCACATCGCGCTGTGCGTGAAAGACATCAAGGCGACCGCCGACTTCTACGAGAAGGCGTTCGGCCTCAAGCGCACCGAGATCAAGGAAGGCAAGACCGCCTGGAACTGCTACATGAGCGACGGCGAGATCAATCTCGCGCTGCTGCAGTACAAGAGCGAGGTCGGCTCCGGCGTGCCGGCCGGCTGGACCGGCATCCACCATTTCGGCTTCCAGTGCGACGACATGCCGAAGCAGCAGAAGCAGATCGAGAAGGCCGGCGGCGTTTTCTTCTTCGATCTCGGCGAGCCGGAGGACGAGGGCTTCGAGCGCAAGTTCAAGGACCCGAACGGCATCGTCTTCGACATCAACTGGAAGGGCTGGCAGCTCACCAAGGACAAGATCAAGAACGCCAAGGGCGGCTTGCGGCCGGCGAAGCTCGCCGCGGCGGCGAAGAAGGTCGCAAAGAAAACCGCGAAGCCGAAGGCCGCTCGCAAGAAAAAGTAGAGGCGACGTAAGACCCGCACAAAAAAATCCGCGGGTCACGACAGGGAGGGGACGATGAAAGGGAAATGGGCGGCGGCAGCGCTCCTTGCGCTCGCCGCGGTGAATGCTGCGCAAGCGCAGACCTATCCGTCGCGGCAGGTGACCGTAATCGTCCCGTTCGCGGCCGGCGGTCCGGCAGACATCAGCGGACGGATCGCAGCCGACATCTTCCAGCGCCATCTCGGCCAGCAGTTCGTGGTCGAGAACGTCGGCGGCGCCGGCGGCACCACAGGCTCGCTGCGCGCCGCGCGCGCCACGGCCGACGGCACCACGCTGGTGATGGGCCACATGGGCACGCACGCCGCTGCGCCCGCGCTCTATCCCAACCTCGGCTACGACCCTGAGAAAGACTTCGAGCCGATCGGGCTGATCGCGGTCCAGCCCGAGCTGCTCGCGGTCCGCAAGGACTTCCCGGCCAGCAATCTGAAAGAGTTCGTCGCCTACGCCAAGGCGAACGAAAGCAAGCTGAACATGGGGCATGCCGGCGTCGGCTCGGTGTCCTATGTCGGGTGCCTGCTGCTCAACAGCGCGATCGGCATCAAGCCGACGCTGGTGCCGTTCACCGGCACCGCGCCGGTGATGAACGCGATCCTTGCCGGCAACGTTGACTACGACTGCGATCCGGTGCTCGGCCCCCTGCCCCACGTGCGCGCCGGCACCGCGAAGGCGCTGGCGATCGCTCATAAAAAGCGCAGCCCGATGCTGCCCGACGTGCCGACCTCGTACGAGCAGGGCCTGCCGCAATTCGACTGCGCGCCGTTCTACGCGATGTTCGCACCGAAGGGCACGCCGCAGCCGATCGTCGACAAGCTTGCCGAAGCGCTGAACAAGGGCCTCGAAGAGGAAGCCGTGCAGAAGCGGCTCTACGATCTCGGCGCCGAGATCGCCGAGCCCAACCAGCGCGGACCGAAGGCGCTCGGCGAGTTGGTGCGAAGCGAGGTGGCGCGGCTGACACCGATCCTGAAAGCCGCGTCCGCCAAATAGCGGCAAGGACTCGTTTAAAGGCGCTGCAGCAATTTTAGAGACGCTCTGACGTTGAGTGGCCCGTGAGCCACAGCGTCCGTCAAATCGCGCCACGCGGGCGGGAACGTAACGTGAAACCTGACAAGCCGGTCACGACCGGGACGTGTGCAGGAACCGCATGGCCGGGTATGGTCCGCGCGTCCGCAGATGCGGGACCAAGGACTTAAAACTTTCGGAGGCCAAACATGCGTGTTTCCATGATCCGGCTCGCAGTCGCGGCGCTCGTTGCGCTCGGCATCGCGGGCATGCCGCAGGCGTCGCAGGCGGCGAGCGGCAGTGTCCGTCTCAAGATCGTCAAAGCGGCGTTCGTCGTCGGCGTGCAAGGCGGCGAGGGCGTGCTCCGCTTCGCCAGGCACAACTATCCGCTGACCGTCAGCGGCGTCAGCATCGGCATCAGCGCCGGCGCGTCGGACGCCCGCCTGGTCGGCACCGTTTCCAACATCCGCCGTGCATCGGACGTCGCCGGCGTCTATTCGGCGAGCACAGCAGGCGGCGCCATCGTCACCGGCACCAAGCAGGTCGTGACGCTGACCAACGAGAAGGGCGCGGTGATGACGCTGCGCGGCGAGCAGGTCGGCCTCGAGTTCAACCTCGACCTCGGCGGCCTGGCGATCGGGCTGCGTTAAGCACGATTTCGCTACTTTCGGCGAATATCAGAACCCGCCGGCGCAGGCCGGCGGGTTTTTGCTGCTCTGGAGGGCTGTCATGTGCGGCCGGAATGCATTCGCCATGGCGCCGGTGCCCGCCCTCACCTATCTAGGGGACGCGTTGCGTCGAACCGCCAAACGAACTGCCGGGACCAATCCATGACCGCCGACGAGACCGCCGCTGCTCCGGGCACCAGCACCGCCATGGTCCGCCAAGCGATGACCCGCGGGTTCTTCGGCAAGTGCCCGAAGTGCGGCGAAGGCAAGATGTTCCGGGCCTTCCTGAAGGTCGCCGACGAATGCCCGGCCTGCGGCGAGCCGCTGCACCATCAGCGGGCCGACGATTTCCCGGCCTATATCGTCATCGTGATGGTTGGCCACATCGTGGTGCCGCTGGTGCTGCTGGTCGAGACCGAATGGGCGTGGCCGACCTGGCTGCACATGCTGGTCTGGCCGGCGCTGATCGCCACCATGGCGCTGGGGCTCCTTCAACCCGTGAAGGGCGCCATCGTCGGGCTGCAATGGGCGCTCGGCATGCACGGCTTCGAGGATGCGGCCAGGGCGCGCAGCGAGGCCGGCGGCGTGCTGGCGCCAGCCGTAAAGTAGCGCATCGCAACCAAACTCCTTCAGCCTGAAGATTTCCGCCGTCCTCGCGGGCGGGAACCGGTCGCGCGCCATCGTCGTTGTCGGCCCAGGCAACACGAGGAGACCGGCCATGGCTGATGGCGGCAGCGGCGGCATTGGAGTGCTGGGCGTCCTGGTCGGCGCACTGATCGTGATCATCGTCGGCGGCGGCATTCTGTTTGCGACCGGCACGCTCGGCTCGAAGAGCTCGACCGTGAAGCTGGAGCTTCCCAAGATCACGACCGGCGCGAAGTAGACCGCTAGTTCACCAGCAGCTTGCCGTAGCGCTCGGCGTCAGCTTTGACGATCTTGTCGAACGCATCGGACCCGATGAAAGCCGAGTCGGCACCCTGCTGCGCGAGATACTTCTTGATCTCCGGCGTTTCGAGAATCTGCCTCGTCGCCCCGGCGATCTTGTCGACCACCGGCTTCGGCGTCTTCAGCGGCGCGAACAATCCGAACCAGGCGTTATAGTCGAACTGCACCGCGCCGGCCTCCGCGAAGGTCGGCACGTTCGGCAGCGTGGCAATGCGGCTGCCGTTGACCACGGCGATCGGACGCACCTTGCCGGTGTTGATGAGCTCCAGCGCCACGGGCGCCGGCGAGAAGGTCATGTGGGTGTCGCCGCGCATCACGCTCATCACGCTCTCGGCGCCGCGATAGGGCACGTGGCGGATGTCGATGCCGGCCGCGCGCTTGAACACCTCGCCCGCCAGATGGCTGGTGCTGCCGAGCCCCGCCGAGGCGAAGTTCAGCGTGCCGGGCTTGGCCTTGGCGAGCACGATCAGCTCCTTGACCGTGCTGGCCTCGAGCGACAGCGGCACGATCAGCACTAGCGGGATGATGGCGACCTGCGCCACGCCGACCAGATCGGCCACCGGGTCGAAAGCCAGCCCCTTGTTGAGCACGCCCACCGCCGAATGGCCGTTCGACGTCATCATGACGCTGTATCCGTCGGCCGGGCCCTTGGCGACGCTGGAGATGCCGGCGACGCCGGGGCGGTTCTCGACGATGACGCTCTGATTCCACATCGGCGCAAGCTTGTCGGCGAGGACGCGCGCCAGGATGTCGGCGGTGCTGCCCGCCGTCACCGGCACGACGATGCGGACCGTCTGGTTCGGAAAATCCGCCGGCTGCGCGCGCACAGCGCGCGGCCATGCCGGCAACGCCGCCGCGATCGCGCCGCCTGCCAGCGTGATGAATTGCCGCCGCCTCATTCGATCCTCCCGATATTTTTGAGGATCGTAGCGGCAATCGTCAGTCGGCCGAAAGGGCCCTACACCACCGAGCGCACCACGCCGCCGTCGACGCGGAGCGACGCGCCGGTGGTCGCCGAGGCCTGCGGCGAGCAGACATAGACCACCATGTTGGCGATCTCCTCGGGGGCCGCGAGACGCTGGATGATCGAGCTCGGCCGGCCTTCGGCAATGAGCTTGGCCTCCATATCGGCCTGCGACAGGTTCTGCCCTTCGCTGAGCTTGCCCATGAAATCCACCACGCCTTCGGAGCGCGTGGGTCCCGGCAGCACCGAGTTCACCGTCACGCCGGTGCCGGCCGCGGTCGCGGCGAGGCCGAGCGCCAGCGCAAGCTGCGCCGTCTTGGTGACGCCGTAGTGCACCATCTCGACCGGGATGTTGATGCCGGATTCGCTGGAGATGAAAACGATGCGGCCCCAGTTGCGCTTCATCATCGCCGGCAGGTAGTGCCGCGACAGCCGCACGCCGCTCATGACGTTGGTGTCGAAGAAGCGCTGCCAATCGGCATCCGGTATTTCGGCGAAGGGCTTCGGGTCGAAGATGCCGACGTTGTTCACGAGGATGTCGGCGTCGCCCGCCTTGGCGATGAACGCCTCCGCGCCGGCCGCAGTCGAAAGATCGGCGGCGACACCCTCGACCTTGGCCTTCGGGAATTTCTTGGCGAGACGCTCTTTCGCCGCGCTGGTGGACTTCTCGCTGCGGCCGTTGATGACCACCGTGGCGCCGCTCTCGGCGAGGCCCGCCGCAATGGCAAAGCCGATGCCCGCCGTCGAGCCCGTCACGATGGCGCGCTTGCCGCTCAAATCGATCTGCATGAAACCAATCCTGTGTTCGCCCCGGCACGGGTGCAGTTGGATACCGGCGAAGGAGCAGTTAGGTACGGCAATGCCGCCAGGCAACCGTGTGCCGTCAGCGCATGGCCATGCGCCGGGTTCACATCTCCGGGATGGCTTCGGGATGGTTTCCTGGGCGCGCTACGCCGCGCCCTTCTTCTGCAAATGCGGGAAGCGCTCGGTCAGAAGCGAGCCCGGATAGTAGGTCGGCTTGAACGCCGGCTGCGCGCGGATGAGCTCGTACCACTTCGCCACGCGCGGCAAATCGGCCCAGTCGCCCTCGCGGTTGAGGTCAGCCATCCGCACCATCGCCGGCATCACCGAAATGTCTGCAAGCGTGATGTCCTTGCCGAGCAGCCACAGCCCGCCGCTGTCCTTGATCGACTGGTCCATGCGCTCATAGTTGCGGCGCAGCCGCGCCATGGCGGAATCCATCTCCTTCTGCGGAAAGCCCTTGCGGCCCATTGCCAGCATGAACTCCTTGCGCAGCGGCTTGCTCTCGGCAAACGCAACGAACTCGTCCTCGCTCATGGCGGCAAAGCGCGGCAGGAACGCGAGATTGAAGGTCGGCACGCGCACCGCGGCCGCCGGCATCTCGTCGATGAAGCGCATCAGCGAGCGCATCGCGGCGCGCTTGACCGGATCCTTCGGCGTGAAGCTCGTTGGGCCCGGCGCGACCTCATCGAGATATTCGATGATGACGGAGGAATCGACCACGATGTTGCCGTCGTGATCGAGCGTGGGCACCACGCCGTTCGGATTGATCGCGAGATATTCCGGCTTGAGCTGGTCGCCGGCCAGGAGATCGAGCTTCTCCTCGGCAAACGGCAGACCCTTGGCGTTGAGCACGAAGCGCACCCGCTGCGAGCAGGTCGATTGCGGCGCGTTGTAGAGCTTGTAGGGCATCGTGGCGTTTCCTCGTTGTGCCGCCACTGTGCCGCGATGGGGCGGCGAAGGCCAGTGCACGCAGGCTATCGAAGCTTGTTTGGGCAGCGACGTATCCGGCGTGCTCTGTCCCCAGTGAATTCACACCCGAAATCACATGAATCTTTTCCTCCGTTTTTAAATCTGTACACCGGGCATGCCTTGCTCAGTTGAGGGCGTCTTCTAGGGACGCTTAGTGGACGGAG
>CAKZHN010000300.1 GCA_936924235.1 uncultured Rhodoplanes sp.
AAGAAGAGAAGGCGCCGCCCCAGCGCCGCACTCTGTACGGGGCCGATGAATCACGTCTGTAGGGCTGTTTGAAAACTGAATCTGAAACTGACCCCGCGCTGGTGCAGCACGGCCCTCCCTCCCCGCCAGGGGAGGGTGGCCTCGCGTCAGCGAGGTCGGGTGGGGAGATGCATCGACGACGGAGAACTCTCGCGTGTGGAAACATCTCCCCACCCGGCCGCCATAGCGCGTCGAAGACGCGCGTGAACGCGCTGGTGGCGGCCACCTTCCCCTGGCGAGGAGGGAAAGCACCGAGCAAGCCGCATCAGATGTGGAAGCGGCGTACGCCCAAGCGCTTACGCCGCCTTGATCTTGTTGACCTGGCTCTGCGCAAAGCCCGCGGTCGACGCGTAGCCGCGCACGATCGCCTTGCGCTCCTCGAAGGTCAGCACCTCGTCGATGTTGCTGAAGCCGTTCGGCGCACGCGCCTCGACCGCATCGATCACGCCTTCGGGTCCGCCGCCGCGGTTCATGCGCACGATCTGCGCGGTCGGCGGCATCCGCTCCTGCTCGTATTGCCAGAGCGCGTGCACGGCGTGCTCGGCGGTGACGAGGCGGTCGGTAAGGCAGCGCGCATCGAGGATGGCCTGCGAGGCGCCGTTCGAGCCGACCGGGTACATCGGATGCGCAGCATCGCCGAGCAGCGTGACGCGGCCGTGCGACCAGCGCGGCAGCGGATCGCGATCGCACACCGGATATTCCCAGAACTCCGGCGTCGCCTCGATCAGCGCCCTGGCGTTGACGTATGGAATCTCGAAGCGCTGCACATGCGGCATCAGGTCTTCGAAGCGGCCGGGCCGCGACCAGTCCTCTTTGTTGGGCGGGACACCGCCCGGACCGACCTTCACCAGCACGGCCCAGTTGGTCAGCGGCCGGTCGTCGCGCGGCCCCTCGCCGATCGGATAGATCACGAGCTTGGCCGCCATGCCGCCGGCGATCACCATGGAGCGGCCGGTGAGGAACTGCGGCCAGTCGAGCGCCCCGCGCCACAGCATCGCGCCGTTCCAGCACGCCGGGCCTTCGTTCGGATAGAGCATCGAGCGAACGTAGGAGTGGATGCCGTCGGCGCCGATCAGGACGTCGCCCGCGACAGTGCGACGGTGGGTGCCGGACCGATCGAAGAAATAGGCCGTGACGCCGGCATCGTCCTGCTTGAACGAGCCGAGCCGGCAGCCGAGATGGATGCGGCTTTCGCCGAGCCGCGCGCGCACCGCCTGGTAGATCACGCCCTGCAGGCGGCCGCGATGGATCGAGAACTGCGGCACGTCGTAGCCGGCCTCGAGACCGCGCGGCTCGCGCCAGATCTCCTGGCCGAAGCGGTTGGTGTAGATCAGCTCGTGGGTGCGGATCGCGACGGAGTCCAGCCGCTCCATGAGCCCGAGCTGCTGCAACTCCTTGATCGCGTGCGGCAGCGTGTTGATGCCGACGCCGAGCTCGCGGATGGTCTCGGCCTGCTCGAACAGCTCGCAATCGATGCCGCGCGCATGCAGCATCAGGGCTGTGGTGAGGCCGCCAACTCCGCCGCCAACAATGATGACTTTCACGGACGATCCTTAACGCACGCAGACACAAGCGCGACCAGCAAAAGTGGGCACCGGTTTTGCGTCCGGTCGCGCGCCCACAGGAGCAAAACAGTGCTTATAATCCTCCGCGACAGGGTGGAATTTCAACAACTTCCGGGCCGCAAGGTTGACGGCGGACACCGGTCCAAGGGGTGAAAAATGGCCAGAAAAGTGATGATTTCTTGTGCGGTGACCGGCTCGGCCGACACGCCGGGCCGCAACCCGGCGGTTCCGGTGACGCCCGAGCAGATCGCCAACTCCTGCCTCGACGCCGCCAAGGCCGGGGCCGCGATCGTCCACATCCACGTGCGCGATCCGAAGACCACCAAGCCCAGCATGGACAAGGCGCTCTACCGCGAGTCCGTGGAGCGCATCCGCGAGAAGAACTCCGACGTCATCATCAACCTGACCACCGGCCCGGGCGCGCGCTTCTGGCACGACCCGCAAGACCCGACGAAGCCCAGCGCCGACTCCGTGCTGCGGGGACCTGCCGAACGCGTGCAGCACGTGATGGAGCTCAAGCCGGAGATCTGCAGCCTCGACATGGGCAGCCTCAACATGGGCGACCGGGTGTTCATCAACACGCCGACGCATCTCAAGGCCATGGCGCAGTCGATCAAGGATGCGGGCGTCACGCCCGAACTCGAGGTGTTCGAGACGGGGCATCTGCTGCTCGCCAAGAAGTTCCTGGAGGACGGCCTGGTGAAGGGCCCGGGGCTCTTTCAGATCTGCCTCGGCATCTCCTGGGGTCAGCCGGCCACGCCCGAGGCGATGACCTACATGCGCAACCTCCTCCCCCCCGGCTGCACCTGGTTCGCCTTCGGCATTTCCCTCTGGCAATTCCCGATGGTGGCGCAGGCCGTGCTGCTCGGCGGCCATCCGCGCGTCGGCCTGGAGGACAACATCTATCTCGAAAAGGGCAAGCTCGCGCCGAGCAACGCGGCCTTGGTCGAGAAGGCCGGCAAGATCATCCAGATCCTGGGCGACGAGATCGCGACGCCGGCCGATGCGCGGAAGATCCTGGGGATCGGGGCGAACCACTGACGACCGCAAAAAGCAAATGCCCGGGCGCGAGCCCGGGCATCGGCTTTGGATCAGCGCAGCGGCGGCTACTTCGTGTACTTGCCGCCGGTCTGCTTGGTGTGCACGCCCTCGGCGCCGCTTTCCTTGTGCTTCAGGCGCGTGATGCGCGCCCAGGTGCGCTTGAGGTCGTCCTTCACGGTGATGTGCAACGTGCCGAGCCCCTCGGTGGTGAGCTCGATCTTGTCGCCGTCCATGAACGGATTGAGGCCGCGGTGATTGGTGCCGGTGGCGACGATATCGCCCGGCAGCAGCGTGTGGATCGACGTCACCCACTCGATGCAGCGCGGGATCTTGTGCGCCATGTCGTCGGAGTTGAACTTCTGCATCACGGTGCCGTTGTTGGTCAGCACGATCGGCAGCTTGTGCGGGTCGGCGATCTCGTCGGCGGTGACGATGTACGGCCCGATCGGCGCGAAGGTGTCGCGCGACTTCATCTGGTAGAACACGTTGGTCGGCGGCACCACGCCGCGGGCCGAGCCGTCGATGAAGTTGGTGTAGCCGAACACGTAGTTCATGGCGTCGGCGGCCTTCACCCCCGTGGCCTTCTTGCCGATCACCACGGCGAACTCGGCCTCACCCTCGAAGATCGTGGCCGCCATGTCGGGCAGCACCATGGTGTCGCCGTCGCCGATGATCGAGCTGGGCGACTTCATGAAGGCGTTGATCGGCGCGGGCTCCGGCAGGGTGCCGTCCTCCATGTAGTTCACCGCCATGCAGATGATGTTTTCCGGCTTGGGCAGCGGGGCGCGGAACTTGACCGACGAGACCGGCTTGCCCTGCCCCTTGGCGGCGGCGTCGGCGAGCTTGCCCTTGTAGGTGCCCCACTGCTCGATCACGCCGCGGATGACGTCCTGCGGGCCCATCCGCGGGATGTCCTTCACCACGTCGGACACATCGACGACCTTGTCGCCCGTGACCACGCCAAGTTTGAAGTCGTCGAAAAACGCCAGTTTCATGTTTGCTCCCTAGAACAGTTCAGTGCGCCGGTATGCTGAAGCTTTGGATTAAGCCGGCCGGATCGTGGCTCTGCCCGTGCGCCATTGCAAGCCGAGGCGGCTTGGCGGGCGTCACGGGTGCTATGCGGAAGGAAGTGGCGGGAGCGACGGGACTCGAACCCGCGACCTCTGCCGTGACAGGGCAGCGCTCTAACCAACTGAGCTACGCCCCCGCGGGCGTGACAGAGGGCTTAAATGCCGCCCCAACCCAAGTCAAGAACTCGCAAGTCAAGAACCGCCAAATCAAGAAGTCGCACGTCAAGAATTCCGGACAAGCTTTTGTTTCAGCGGCGGGTCCAGGCCTCGCCGCCGATCTCCTTGCCGCCCATCATGGTCCAGACGCCTTCCCAATCGTCGCCTTTGGCGCTGTAGATCGCGAGGCCGGTCTGGTTGCCGGAGCGGTAGGACACCGCGAGCCCCTTTTCGCTGCCGATCCCGGTGCCGACGAAGGTCTGGCTGCCGATGTCCCAGGTGACGCGGAACGTGTCGCCGGTGCGCTCCACCGTGACGGTGCCCTGATAGCGGCCCTTGCCGCCCGGGTTGCTGCCGGCGACGTTGTAGGAGCCGACCGGGTCGCCGGCGAAGGCGCTCGGCAGGGCTGCCGCCAAGCCGGCCAGGACCATCACGGCGGTCAGAACCAGTTTCCGCAACATGGAATTCCCCCTCAATGTTTCGGTTGGAATGAATTCTGGTGGGCGGTGACGGGATCGAACCGCCGACATCCTGCGTGTAAAGCAGGCGCTCTACCAGCTGAGCTAACCGCCCTTCCTGAACCGTTTAGGTGGCCCCTTATCGCCCCGGCGATCCGCGGCTGCAAGCGCCTCCGGACCGCGGCCGCAAGCCTGCCAGAACGGCCGGCCTCAAAATACGAACGCCCCCGCGACAGCCGCGAGGGCGTTCATCACGAAACTCGTTGCGCCGCGCTACTTGTTGACGGCGTCCTTCAGTCCCTTGCCCGCCGAGAAGCGCGGCCGCTTGGCCGCCTTGATCTTCACCGGAGCGCCCGTGCGCGGATCGCGGCCTTCGCGAGCCGCCCGCTTCACCACGCGGAAATTACCGAACCCCATGATCTTGACTTCGCCGCCCTTTTTCAGCGCAGCAGTGATTGCATCGAAGGTCGCGTCGACCGCAGAGGCTGCCGCCGTCTTGGTCATCTGCGCCTTGTCGGCCACCGCCGCGATGAGCTCGTTCTTGGTCATCTGACCGATCCTTTCCCTGCAAAGAATCAACGGCGCGTTGCCGTTGCGGATGCGGAGAGTTTGCCGGAACCACCGCAATTGCAACGATTCGTTTGTCGAGAACGCAGACGCCACGGTGCATTGCTGGGGATGACGCTGGCAAAACTCAACTGGCGTCTGGGTTTTCAGCCGCGCCGGTTTTTGCGATTCGTTGCGGCGTTCGTGACAGGAAAACGGCTTAAGCGAGGCTTAACGCGACGACCACGATCGCAAAACGATCACGACTCAGAAACGACTCGAAGCCGCAGACCGCCTTGCTTTGACGCCGCATGCGGCCTCACCATCACGGCAATCTTTGCGTCGGGAGCAACGCGGTGCGGCAGCGGGCATTGGTGATCGGCGGCTCGGTCGGCGGGCTGTTTGCGGCGCATCTGCTGCGCCAGGCCGGTTGGGACGGCGCGGTCTATGAGCGCGCCGCGGCAAGCCTCGGCGACCGCGGCACCGGCATCGGCACGCGGCCGGAGCTGTTCGCGGCGATGCGGCGCGCCGGCATTGCATCAAACGACACGCTCGGCATCGACGTGCTCGGCCGCGTCGGCCTGGGCGCAGACGGACGTGTGCTCCACGAGCGGACCGCCCGGGCCGTCACCAGCGCCTGGTCGCGCATCTGGCGGCCGCTACGCGAGGCGCTGCCGGACGCGCTCTACACCGGCGACAAGGCGCTGGTCCGGGTGGAGCAGAACGCGGACGGCGTCAGCGCGGCCTTCGCCGACGGCAGCCACGCCGAGGCCGATCTCCTGGTCGCCGCTGACGGGCTGCACTCGACCGTGCGGGCGCAGCTCCTGCCCGGCCTCGCCCCGAGCTACGCGGGCTTCGCCGCCTGGCGCGGCGTGGTCGAGCCGCGGCAGCTCGCACCCGAGCTGCACGAAATGATGTTCCGGCACATGGTGTTCGGCTTTCCGGACGGCGAGCTGATGCTGTCGATCCCGATGCCGGTGCCGCAGGGCGCGCCCGGCGAGCGCTGCTGTCATTTCGTCTGGTTCCGGCAAGCCGACGAGACCGCGCTCCGGGCGCTGTGCACCGACGCGACCGGCAAGGCGCACGGCCTGTCGATCCCGCCGCCACTGATCCGGCCGGAGCTGATTGCCGGCATCAAGCACGACGCCACGGCGCGCCTCGCCCCGCAATTGGCCGCGCTGGTGACCGGCACCGCGCAGATCATCCTGCAGCCGATCTTCGATCTCAAAGCCCCACAAATTGCCTTCGGCCGCGTGGCGCTGGTGGGCGACGCGGCCTTCGTCGCCCGCCCGCACGTCGCCTCCGGCGTAATGAAGGCCGCCCTCGATGCCGAGAGCCTCGCAGACGCGCTTTCGGCCGGCGGCGACGTTGCGGCCGCCCTCGCCCGCTACAACGCCGACCGGCAGCCCTACGGCGCCTGGCTGGTCGAGCGCGGCCGGCATATCGGCGCCGCAATCGCGGCGCGTGACGCGGAGCCGCAGCAGCGCATGAGGACGATCATGCGGGAGTACGGCGCGGCCGGAATGGTCCGGGACGAAGCCATGGCGGCGCGGTGACCGCCTGAGCCCTCGCCCAAAACAAAACGGCGGCGCCTGAGCGCCGCCGTTTCAACTCGTAAGACCGATCGCCTTAGTGGGCGGTCAGGCCGGAGCCATCCTCGTCCACCACGGCCTCGACCGAAGTCTCGACGGGCTTGGCGGTCTCGTCCCACTGGATCGGGTCAGGCACGCGCACCAGCGCGCGCTTGATGACCTCTTCCATGCGGGAGACCGGAACGATTTCCAGGCCCTTTTTGACGTTCTCGGAGATCTCCACCAGGTCCTTGGCGTTCTCCTCCGGGATCATCACGGTCTTGATGCCGCCGCGCAGCGCGGCGAGCAGCTTCTCCTTGAGACCGCCGATCGGCAGCACGCGGCCGCGCAGCGTGATCTCGCCGGTCATGGCGACGTCCTTGCGCACCGGGATGCCGGTCATGGTCGAGACGATCGCCGTGACCATGCCGACGCCGGCCGACGGGCCGTCCTTCGGGGTTGCGCCCTCGGGCACGTGCACGTGGATGTCGCGCTTGTCGAACATCGGCGGCTCGATGCCGAAGGCGATCGCGCGGGAGCGGACGTAGGACGCCGCAGCCGAGATCGACTCCTTCATCACGTCGCGCAGGTTGCCCGTGACGGTCATGCGGCCCTTGCCGGGCATCATGACGCCTTCGATGGTGAGCAGCTCGCCGCCCACATCGGTCCAGGCCAGACCCGTGACCACGCCGACCAGATCGTCGGCCTCGACCTCGCCGTACCGGTACTTCGGCACGCCGAGATAGGCCTCGAGCTTCTTCGGATCGATCGTGACCGACGTCGACTTGTCGATCGTGAGCTCCTTGACGGCCTTGCGGACCAGCGTGGAGATCTCGCGCTCGAGGTTGCGGACGCCGGCTTCCCGCGTGTAACGGCGGATCAGCGTCAGCAGCGCTTCGTCGGTGATCGACCATTCCGCGCTCTTGAGGCCGTGCTTGGCCACCGAGTTCGGGATCAGGTGCTTGCGCGCGATCTCGACCTTCTCTTCCTCGGTGTAGCCGGCAAGCCGGATGATCTCCATGCGGTCCATCAAGGGCGGCGGGATGTTGAGCGTGTTCGCCGTCGTGATGAACATCACGTTGGAGAGATCGTAGTCGATCTCGAGGTAGTGGTCGTTGAACGTCGCGTTCTGCTCGGGGTCAAGCACCTCGAGCAAAGCCGAGGACGGATCGCCGCGGAAATCGGCGCCCATCTTGTCGACCTCGTCGAGCAGGAACAGCGGGTTCGACGACTTCGCCTTCCGCATCGACTGGATGATCTTGCCGGGCATCGAGCCGATGTAGGTGCGGCGGTGACCGCGGATCTCGGCCTCGTCACGCACGCCGCCGAGCGACACGCGCACGAAGTCGCGGCCGGTCGCCTTCGCGATCGACTTGCCGAGCGAGGTCTTGCCGACGCCGGGCGGTCCGACCAGGCACAGGATCGGGCCGGTCAGCTTGTTGGCGCGCTGCTGCACGGCGAGATACTCGACGATGCGCTCCTTGACCTTTTCCAGGCCAAAGTGATCGGCGTCCAGCACCTCTTGAGCGTGCTTGAGGTCCTTCTTGACCTTGCTCTTCTTGTTCCACGGAATCGACAACAGCCAATCGAGGTAGTTGCGCACGACCGTGGCCTCGGCGGACATCGGTGACATCTGCCGGAGCTTCTTGAGCTCGTGTGTGGCCTTCTCGCGGGCTTCTTTGGAGAGCTTGGTCTTCTTGATCTTGTCTTCGAGCTCGGCCAGCTCGTCGCGGCCTTCCTCGTCGCCCAGCTCCTTCTGGATCGCCTTCATCTGCTCGTTGAGGTAGTACTCGCGCTGCGTCTTCTCCATCTGGCGCTTGACGCGCGTGCGAATACGCTTCTCGACCTGCAGCACGGAGATTTCACTCTCCATCAGGCCCAGAACCTTCTCGAGCCGCTCGGCGACCGTCGGCGTCTCCAGGATGCCCTGCTTGTCGGGAATCTTGACCGCCAGATGCGAAGCCACGGTGTCGGCCAGCTTGGCGTAGTCCTCGATCTGCTGGACCACCTGGACGACTTCCGGCGACACCTTCTTGTTGAGCTTCACGTAGTTCTCGAACTCGGTCACGACCGAGCGCGCGAGCGCTTCCGCTTCGACCTTGTCGCCCATCTCGTCCTTCAGGACGACGGCGGTGGCCTCGTAGTAGTCGCTGCGGTCGGTGTACTTGAGAACCTTGCCGCGCTGCGCGCCCTCGACCAGCACCTTGACGGTGCCGTCGGGCAGCTTCAGCAGCTGCAGCACGCTGGCGAGCGTGCCGGTCTCATAAATGGCGTTGGTGGCGGGATCGTCATCGGAGGCGTTCTTCTGCGTCGCCAGCAGAATGAACGTATCCGAACGCATGACCTCTTCCAGCGCCTTGATCGATTTCTCGCGGCCGACGAACAGCGGCACGATCATGTGCGGGAAGACCACGATGTCTCGCAGCGGGAGCACCGGATAGGCCCGGGTCTCGCCAGGGTTGAGCGGCGGACGTGGCTTGGGGAGCGTCATTTCCTTAGGTCCTTATTGTTGTGCCCCTCCGTCATGGCCCGCCTGGGCGCAGCCGCGATGGAGTGCCGGGGTGGCCGGGCAGCGCAATCCTCACGCCTACTTCAGTGTATCCAAAGCAAGAACGGGACCGGTGACCGGTAGCCAAACTGGCGAATCTGCAAAGACATGCCCACTCGCCAGTGCATTAGGTGGATAGAGCCACCCGGGGTGTCAAGTTAACCCGCAGAATCAAGCGAATATGACACCAAACCCGCCCGTTTGGGCGAGTTCAGTGTCATCATGTTTGGTTCGGTCCACAAGGGAAGGTAGCAGACCACCGCCCTAGCTGGCGGTGGCGCCGGCATCGCCAGCGCGGTCAGCGTAGATGTAGAGCGGCCGGGCTGTACCCTCGACCACCTCCCGGGAGATCACGACCTCCTCGACGCCTTCGAGACTCGGCAGGTCGAACATGGTGTCGAGCAGAATGCCCTCCATGATCGAGCGCAGGCCGCGCGCGCCGGTCTTGCGTTCGATCGCCTTGCGGGCGATCGCGCCAAGCGCCTCTTCGGCGAGCGTGAGGTCGATCGATTCCATCTCGAACAGCCGCTGATACTGCTTGACCAGCGCGTTCTTCGGCTCGGTGAGGATCTTCTTCAGCGAGGTCTCGTCGAGGTCCTCGAGCGTCGCCACGACCGGCAGACGGCCGACGAACTCCGGGATCAGGCCATACTTGAGCAGATCCTCCGGCTCGACCGCGCGGAAGATCTCGCCGGTGCGGCGATCTTCCGGAGCCGACACCTTGGCGGCGAAACCGATCGAGGTCGACTTGCCGCGCGCCGAGATGATCTTCTCGAGGCCCGAGAAGGCGCCACCGCAGATGAACAGGATGTTGGTGGTGTCGACCTGCAGGAACTCCTGCTGCGGATGCTTGCGGCCGCCCTGCGGCGGAACCGAAGCAACCGTGCCTTCCATGATCTTGAGCAGTGCCTGCTGCACGCCCTCGCCTGACACGTCGCGGGTGATCGACGGGTTGTCGGACTTGCGGCTGATCTTGTCGATCTCGTCGATGTAGACGATGCCGCGCTGCGCGCGCTCAACGTTGTAGTCGGCCGACTGCAGCAGCTTCAGGATGATGTTCTCGACGTCCTCGCCGACATAGCCGGCTTCGGTGAGCGTCGTCGCGTCCGCCATCGTGAACGGCACGTCGAGGATGCGGGCGAGCGTCTGCGCGAGCAGCGTCTTGCCCGAGCCGGTCGGACCGATCAGCAGGATGTTGGACTTGGCGAGCTCGACGTCGTTGTGCTTCGCCTGATGATTGAGTCGCTTGTAGTGGTTGTGAACCGCGACCGCGAGGACCTTCTTCGCATGATCCTGGCCGATGACGTAGTCATCGAGAACCTTGCGGATTTCCTTCGGGGTCGGGATGCCGTCCCGCGACTTCACCAGCGAGGATTTGTTCTCCTCGCGGATGATGTCCATGCAGAGCTCGACGCATTCGTCGCAGATGAAGACCGTCGGGCCGGCAATAAGCTTTCGAACTTCGTGCTGACTCTTGCCGCAAAACGAACAGTAGAGGGTGTTCTTGGAATCGCCGCCGCCGACTTTGCTCATTCCGCTCTCCGTAGCCCCGCGACGCAGCACGAGGCTGGTCGTTTATTTAGCAGCAGCCACGCTAAAAAACCGTAGCATGACCGTCACACTTTCCCCTAACGCACCGCCACGATAGTAGCGAACCACGCTAAGGCAGGAACAATCAAGATTTCATTAACAATAACATTGCCGGGGAAATGGCGTTTTCGGGGCCGTCAGGCCCCGAAAACTGCTGCAGATCAGGGTTTCGCGGCCGCCGGGTCCTCCGGTCGGGTTTCGATAACCTTGTCGATCAGACCAAAATCCTTGGCGGCGTCCGCGGTAAGAAAGTAGTCCCGTTCCAGCGCGTCTTCGATCTTCTTGATCGGCTGGCCGGTGTGTTTGACGTAAATTTCGTTGAGACGCTTCTTCAGGTTCAGGATTTCCTGAGCGTGCAGCATGATGTCGGTCGCCTGGCCCTGGAACCCGCCCGACGGCTGATGGACCATAACGCGCGCGTTGGGCAGCGCGAACCGCATGTCCTTGGCGCCGGCCGCCAGCAGCAGCGAGCCCATCGAGGCCGCCTGCCCGCAGCACAGCGTCGACACCGGCGGCCGGATGAACTGCATGGTGTCGTAGATCGCCATCCCGGCCGTCACCAACCCGCCGGGCGAGTTGATGTACATCGAGATTTCCTTCTTGGGATTCTCGGCTTCGAGGAACAGCAGCTGAGCGACGACAAGCGTCGCCATGCCGTCTTCGATCGGACCGGTGATGAAGACGATGCGCTCCTTCAGGAGCCGCGAGAAAATGTCATAGGCCCGCTCGCCGCGGTTGGTCTGCTCGACCACCATGGGGACCAAATTCATGTAGGTAGCGACGGGATCTCTCACGTGGTTCTCCTGAGGGCCGACGGACGAATCGAGGGTTCGGCCAAGACTATATAGGTTCCGGTGGCAGCAACATGTAGAGCCGCCGGTGAAACGGGACTTGTGGACGAACGCCGCACCGGCTGCGAATCCGCGGCCGAACGGCCGCGGTCCCGGCACGATCACATAATTCAGCCGCCCGGCCGCGCAAGGGCGGAACGACGGTGACGCCTTACGCTTCTTCGTCTTCCTTAAAGAGCTCTTCCTTCGAAACCGTCTTGTCGGTGATCTGGGCGAGCTCGAGAATGAAATCGATGACCTTCTCCTCGAAGATCGGCGCGCGCAGGCTCGCCAGCGCATCGGGATTGTTGCGATAGAAATCCCACACCCGCTGCTCCTGGCCGGGCATCTGCCGGGCGCGGTCCATCACGGCGCGGCTCAGCTCTTCGTCGCTGACGCTGATCTTGTTGCGCTCGCCGATCTCGGCGATGACCAGACCGAGCCGCACGCGACGCTCGGCGATGCCGCGGTACTCTTCCTTGGCCTTCTCCTCGGTCGTGCCCTCTTCCTCGAAGGTCCGCTTGCGGGCCTGGAGATCGTCCTGGATCGTCTTCCAGACGTTGTTGAACTCGTCCTCGACCAGGCTCGGCGGCGGATCGAACTTGTGGCGCGTGTCGAGCTCGTCGAGCAGCTTGCGCTTGACCTTCTGCCGCGACATCGCGGCGTGCTCCTGGCCGATGCGCTGCTTCATCATCTCGCGGAGCTTCTCCAGCGATTCGAGACCGAGCGACTTGGCGAACTCGTCGTCGATCTTGGTCTCCTGCGGCGCCTCGACCGACTTCACGGTGACGTCGAACTCGGCCTCCTTGCCGGCGAGATGCTCTGCCGGATAGGTCTGCGGGAACGTCACCTTGACGGTGCGCTGGTCACCCGCGGCGACGCCGATCAACTGGTCCTCGAAGCCCGGAATGAAGGTGTCCGAGCCGATCACCAGCGCGACATCGCCGCCGGTGCCGCCCTGGAACGGCTCGCCGTTGATCTTGCCGGTGAAGTCGATCGTCACCTTGTCCTTGCTCTCGGCCTTCGCGCCCTCGGCCTTCGCCGCATAGGGACGGCTCTGCTCGGCGAGGCGCTGCACGGCTTCGTCGACCTCGGCGTCGGCCACCTCGGCGCTCAGGCGCTCGATCTTGATGCCCTTGAAGTCAGCCAGTTCGATCGGCGGCAGGATCTCGATCGCCACCGTGTAGGAGAGATCGGCCTTGCCTTCGAAGAGCTGCTCGATCGATTCCTTGTCTTCCGGCAGCTTGACCTGCGGATCGCGAACCAGCTTGAAGCCGCGGTCGGTGACGATCTGCGCATTGGCCTCGCGCACGCTGGCGTCGATGGTCTCGGCCATCACCGAGCGGCCGTAGAGGCGCTTCAGGTGCGCCACCGGCACCTTGCCGGGGCGGAAGCCGTTGATGCGGACCTGGTCCTTCAGCTGCACCAGCCGCTCGTCGACCTTGGTGGCCAGATCGGCCAGAGGGACCACGACCTTGAACTCGCGCTTGAGGCCGTCGCTGACAGTTTCGGTGACTTGCATGGGTCGACAATCTTCGTGTTGGGCCGCGGCTGCGGCGTTTGGAAAATTCCCGCTTGGTTTAGCAGGGTTCAGCCGGCGGCGCGCCAAAGAAGCGCACCAGGCGTGGTGCGGGCGGAGGGTTTCGAACCCCCACGACTTTCGTCACGGGAACCTAAATCCCGCGCGTCTACCAGTTCCGCCACGCCCGCCCGGGAAGGGTTGGAGCAGCACCGCGATCGGCTGAGCGGCGCGGCTTATAACATGGGCTTCCGCCGCGGCACCACCCTTAAAAAGCCCGGTTACGGCCAGGCCCCCAGGTCGACGAACAACCGGCGGTAGACCATTCGCAGCGCCTCGGGCAGGTCCTCGGCGATGAGCCCCGGCCCGGCCTCGGTGCCGGCCTCGCCGTGCAGCCAGGTCGCGGCGCTCGCGGCTTCAAAACCCGGCATGCCCTGAGCCAAAAGACCGGCCGCGAAGCCCGCCAGCACGTCGCCCGAGCCGGCGGTGGCAAGCCACGGCGGCGCGTTCTCGGTGATCGAGGCCCGGCCGTCGGGGGCTGCCACCACGGTGTCGGAACCCTTCAACAGCACGACCGCCCCGGAGGTCTCGGCGGCGGCCTGCGCCCGGTCGCATTTCGATTTGTTTTCAGATGGTTCGGGACCAGAACTGAACAAGCGTGCGAACTCGCCTTCGTGCGGCGTCAGCACGGTCGGCGAGCCGCCCCGCGCCTTGATGGCGGCAAACAGCATGGCGGGCGCCTCGGCGAAGCTCGTCAGCGCATCGGCGTCGAGCACCACGGCCCGCTCGCCCTGCAGCGCAGCAAGGACCATCTCGCGCATCGGCGCGCCGACGCCGCCGCCCGGACCGAGCGCCACGGTGTTGAGCCGCGGGTCGCCGAGCATCGCGGCGAACTCGGCCGCGCCGTCGACCGGCCGCACCATCACGGCGAGGCTCGCTGCGGCGTTGATGGCGAGCGCATCGCGCGGGCTCGCGAGCGTGACAAGCCCTGCCCCGGCCCGCAACGCGCCGCGCGCCGCAAGCCGCGCCGCGCCGGTGTGCGACGGCCCGCCCGACACCACCACGGCATGACCGCGGCGGTACTTGTGGCCGCCCGCCTGCGGCACCGGAAACGAGCCGGCCCAAAGGCTCTGCGCGTTGGCGACAATGC
Organism: uncultured Rhodoplanes sp.; assembly: GCA_936924235.1. Lineage (GTDB taxonomy): Bacteria > Pseudomonadota > Alphaproteobacteria > Rhizobiales > Xanthobacteraceae > Z2-YC6860. Next base: position 14,084 of record CAKZHN010000300.1, read on the forward strand.
GCGGCTTGATCGTTGCGAGCACGCTCTCGGGAATTCCGATGTCGACGACTTCGACGGGGCCGCAATGCAATCGTCCCGGCAGCAGCACATGGCCGGGCTTGCGCCGGAAGAACGTCACGGTCTCGCTGGCGTTGACCGCGACGTCCATCATGGCGCCTGTCGTGCCGTTGACGCCGCTCGGCAGATCGACGGCGATCACTTCGCACGTCGTCGCATTGATTGCTTCGATCATCGCGCGCGCCGCGCCGGTCACCGGACGATCGAGGCCCGCACCGAACAACGCATCGACGATGAAGTCCGCGCCGGCGAGACCCGCAGGCTCGGCCGCCTCGACCGGGCCGCTCCAGGAGCGAAACGCCTCCGCGGCATCGCCCTTCAGCTTCTCGCTGTCACCGAGCAGCAGAAGCCGCACCCGATAGCCGCGCTCGGCCAGCACGCGCGCGCAGACGAAGCCGTCACCGCCGTTGTTGCCGGGACCGGCCACGACGCACACCGCGCCGGGCGAATGGCGCGCCACAGCGTCGGCCACCGCACGGCCCGCGGCTTCCATCAACCGGATGCCCGGCACGCCGCCTGCAATCGCCAGGCGATCGGCCTGCGCCATCTCGGCGGTGGTGAGCAGCTCGATCATGCGGCCCGGACCCTATCGGCGAGGGCCGCAGCCCACAATGAGACAGAACTTGACCATTGGATAGGCAATTTGCCTATTACGCAGGCAAGGTCTGATGCCACCCGAATTTCCGTTTGCCGCAATCTTCAGCTAACCCGTCGGAAACCAAGGGATTACGGGCACTTCAGGCCTTGGCACGGACCCTGCTATCGGAAGGCCCGGTGCGTCTGGTGGACGTGACCGGATGCCCGGGAGATGAAGCGCGATGAAGAAGATCGAGGCCATTATCAAGCCGTTCAAACTCGACGAGGTGAAGGAGGCTCTCCAGGAGGTTGGGCTGCAGGGCATCACCGTGACCGAGGCCAAGGGCTTCGGCCGACAGAAGGGCCACACCGAGCTCTATCGGGGCGCCGAGTACGTCGTGGATTTTCTCCCTAAAGTGAAGATCGAGATTGTTCTCGGCGATGATATGGTCGAGAAAGCAATCGAGGCGATCCGCCGCGCCGCCCAGACCGGGCGTATCGGCGACGGCAAGATTTTCGTCTCAAATGTCGAAGAGGCAATCCGGATCAGAACGGGGGAATCCGGAGTGGACGCGATCTAACGCGCCGATCCATCCATAAAGTTTTTTTGAGCACCACAGCCCGTCACGAAAGGGAAAGCGTTCCATGACTACCGCCAAGAACGTCATGAAGATGATCAAGGACAACGACGTGAAATACGTCGATTTCCGATTCACGGATCCACGCGGCAAGTGGCAGCACGTGACCTTCGACGTCTCCATGATCGAGGAAGACACCTTCGCCGAGGGCCAGATGTTCGACGGCTCCTCGATCGCGGGCTGGAAGGCCATCAACGAGTCCGACATGTGCCTGATGCCCGATCCGTCTTCGGCCTCGATCGATCCGTTCTTTGCCGAGACCACCATGGTGCTGGTCTGCGACGTGCTCGAGCCGACCACCGGCGAGCCCTACAACCGCGACCCGCGCGGCATCGCCAAGAAGGCCGAGGGCATGGTGAAGTCCATGGGCATCGGCGACACGATCTTCTTCGGCCCGGAGGCCGAGTTCTTCGTGTTCGACGACGTCAAGTACAAGGCCGACCCGTACAACACCGGCTTCAAGCTCGACCAGGTCGAGCTGCCGATCAACTCCGACACCTCGTATGAAGGCGGCAACCTCGGCCACCGCATCGGCACCAAGAAGGGCTACTTCCCGGTGCCGCCGCAGGACTCGGTGCAGGACATGCGCTCGGAGATGCTCGCCGCCATGGCGCGGATGGGCTGCGTGGTCGAGAAGCACCACCACGAGGTCGCCTCCGCCCAGCACGAGCTCGGCCTGAAGTTCGCGCCGCTGACCGTGATGGCCGACCGCATGCAGATCTACAAGTACTGCATCCAGCAGGTCGCCAACATCTACGGCAAGACCGCGACCTTCATGCCGAAGCCGATCTATGGCGACAACGGCTCGGGCATGCACTGCCACCAGTCGATCTGGAAGGGCGGCAAGCCGGTGTTCGCCGGCAACAAGTACGCCGACCTGTCGGAAACCTGCCTGTCCTACATCGCCGGCATCATCAAGCACGCCAAGTCGATCAACGCCTTCACCAACCCGACCACCAACTCCTACAAGCGCCTGGTGCCGGGCTTCGAGGCGCCGGTGCTGCTCGCCTACTCGGCGCGCAACCGCTCGGCGTCGTGCCGTATTCCGTGGACGACCAACCCGAAGGCCAAGCGCGTCGAGGTTCGCTTCCCCGATCCGCTCGCCAATCCGTATCTCGGCTTCGCCGCGATGCTCATGGCCGGCCTCGACGGCATCAAGAGCAAGCTCGATCCGGGTGAGGCCATGGACAAGGACCTCTACGATCTGCCGCCGAAGGAGCTGAAGAAGATCCCGACGGTGTGCGGTTCGCTCCGTGAGGCGCTCCAGAGCCTCGACAAGGACCGCGAGTACCTGAAGGCCGGCGGCGTGTTCGACGACGACTTCATCGACAGCTACATCGAGCTGAAGATGACCGAGGTGATCCGCTTCGAGCACACCCCGCATCCGGTCGAATACGACATGTACTACTCGGCGTAAGACGGCGCTTTTCCTCCCAAGCAGACGTCTACGAAAAAACTGAAGGGGCGCTCGGCAGAGCGCCCCTTTTTCTATGCGCGTGTTTCGATGCGCTTGCGGCCGTCAGGCCATCACGCCGCCCGCGTCGGCAGCGCCTCGAAATCCGCGAGGATACGATCGCCCGAGCTCTGCAGCCTGGCGAGCTTGCCGGCGAGATCGTCCGCGAGCAGCCGGCCGGCCCGCTTCACGATGCGGCCGGCGATCAGCACGGTGTCGACGTTGGCAGTCGCGGCCTGCATCACGGCGCAGCCCACGAGGTCGCGCATCGGCGTCATGTTGAGGGCGTCGGTCCGCAGCAGGACGACATCGGCCTGCTTGCCCGGCGTGATCGAGCCAACGCGATCGTCGAGGCCTGCGATCTTTGCGGCGTCGGTCGTCACCCAGGCGAGCGCGTCGCGGCAGGTCACCGCCGAACGCTGCGGCCGGCTGCCGGTTCGCTCCAGCGTCTCGATGATGCCGCGATTGCGCTCATGCTGCAGGGTCAGCCGCATGCAGGTGAAGAGGTCCGAGCCGACCGCGGGCTCGACGTCGGTGCCGATCGAGATCGGCGCCTTGTGCTCGTGCAGGATCCCGGTCAGCGGATCGCCGTACCCCATCTGCAATTCGATCTCGGCCGTGACCGTGAACGTGCCGCCGCGATCGGCGATCCGCCGCACCGTGTCGGGCGCGATGTCGTTGCCGTGCACGATCGTCAGGTGGCGGTCGACCAGCCCGTCAGCGAGCAGGCGCTCGAAACCGTCCGGCACCATGCCCTTCCCGCCGCCGACATGCATGCTGGCGAACAGGTCGAGCTCGCGCGCCAGCGCCAGGTCCTGCTCGGTCACCTCGTAGGTCGAGTAGTACGGACCGAGGATCGCAAGGCCAAACGTGAGCAGCCCGTCGCGGCTGGCGAAACGGCCCTTGCAGAACCGCTCTACCTCGCCGCGCGGCATCGGCACCTCGCTGAAATGCTTCTGGCCGGGCTTGGGATCCGGTTTCGGCGAGCCGTGCAGGAACAGCGCGCGGATGCCCGCATCGGCCAGGCCCTGCACGGCGGCGTCGCTGTGCGCCGGCGTCGGATTGTTGTGGCACCAGTCGACCAGCGTGGTCGCGCCGTTGTTGATCTGGTTGAGCGCGCCGACCAGGTTGGCGATGTGGATGTCCTCAGGGCGGAACAGCGTCGCAAGCCCGCGATGCATCGCCTGCATGTAGCCTGCGACCGTCCAGTCGGCGGCAAGCCCGCGCAGCCCGGTCTGCCAAGTGTGCAGATGTCCGTTGATCAGCCCCGGCAGCAGCAGCATCTGTGAGGCGTCGATCACCTCGGCGTCGTCCGCGGCGATGCTCGGCGCCACGGCGGCAATGCGGTCTCCCTCGATCAGCACATCGCCCTTGGGCAGATCGCCGATGGCCGTATCCATGCTCACGATGGCCGCACCTTTGATGAGCTTACGAAGCATGGTTTCTCCTTGCAGTGAGCGCGCTCCATGACGGCGCGGCATCGAATGCTTCAATCATATTTCGACATCCGCAACGGATCGACCTGGCCGCCGTCCATGTCGACCGCGGCGCCATGCAGCCAGCGGCCGCGCGGCGAGACGATGAAGGCCACGAGCCCCGCGACGTCCTCGGGCTTGCCGAAGCGGGTGATGTCGAGCTCTTTGCGGTGATGCTCGATCGCCGCGGCCTCGTCGAGGCCGGTGCGCTCCTTGATGATGTCGAGGCGGTGGCGGAAGCGGTCGGTCGCGACCGAGCCGGGGTTGACGGTGTTGACCTGCACGCCGTCGCGCTTGCCGATCTCGGCCAGCGCCTTCATGAAGGCGAGCTGCGCGCCGATCACCGAGGAGCCGATCATGTAGTCGGCGACCGGCGCCCGCGCGCCGATGCCGGCGATCGCGACCACCGAGCCGCCGCGCGCCTTGAGCTGTGGCCAGAGCGCCCGACAGAGCTTCACCTGGGCAAAGAACTTGAGTTCGAAGCCCTGCTCCCAGTCGGCATCGCCGAGCTTGAAGAAATCGCCGCGGCGCGCCGCGCCTGCGTTGTTCACCAAGATGTCGAGGCCGCCGAACGCGTCGCGCACCGCGGCGGCAAGCCGTTCTGGCTCGCCTGCCCCCATGAGGTCGGCGGCGTGAATCTCGGCCCTGCGGCCAAGCTTCCGGATCGCGTCGGCGGTGCCCGTGAGCGCATCGCGGTCGCGCGCGGTCAGCATCAGATCGCAGCCGGCCGCGGCCAGTTCCAGCGCGATGGCCTTGCCGATGCCGCGGCTCGCGCCGGTGACGAGCGCGATCTTGTTATTGAGTTCAGATGTCATCGCGCATCGATTGCGGATCGCAACCGATCCGTCAATCGGGCGGTATCAACGCGCGGGCAGGATCAATGCGCGAGGTAGAGCAGCGTCAGCACCGCGATCGTCGCAGCGATCATCGCGAACTCGCGGTGATACGAGGCGCCGCTATAGGCGCCCGCCGCGCGGCGGCTCCTGATCACTTCGGCTTCGAATTCGTCCGAGGACGAATAGGCGCAGCCGAGCGCAAAGCCCGCATGGGCGGCGCAGGATTCGAGCGCCACCGCGCTCGCTTTTCCGGGTCGGTGGTGGGTGCGATTCGGTATCATGGCGCCAAGGTTAAGCCGCACGAGTAAAAACCGGGTTCCCGGACAACCCTAACCAGCGCCTAACGTTCCGACACCGCACTGCAAAAAAGACTGCACCGCAAAAAGAAAGAGGGCGCCCGACGGGCGCCCTCTTCCGGGATCGTATTTGAAGCCGATCAGCGCTTCGAGAACTGGAACGACCGGCGGGCCTTGGCGCGGCCGTACTTCTTGCGCTCGACCACGCGGCTGTCGCGGGTCAGGAAGCCGCCGCGCTTGAGCACCGAGCGCAGCTCCGGCTCGTAGTAGGTCAGCGCCTTCGACAGGCCGTGGCGCACCGCGCCGGCCTGGCCCGAGAGGCCGCCGCCGGACACCGAGCAGATGATGTCGTACTGGCCGGTACGGTTGGCCGCGACGATCGGCTGCTGGATCAGCATGCGCAGCACCGGACGGGCGAAGAACACCTCGATCGGGCGGGTGTTGACCGTGATGGTGCCCTTGCCGGGCTTCACCCAGACGCGCGCGACGGCGTTCTTGCGCTTGCCGGTCGCGTAGGCGCGGCCCTGCTTGTCGAGCTTCTGGATGTGCTTCGGAGCTTCGGGCGCCGCCGGCTTCAGCGACGAAAGCTGGTCGAGCGATTGAATGGTCTCGGCCATCAGGCGGCCCTCATGTTCTTGCGGTTCATGGCTGCGATATCGAGTTTCTCAGGCTGCTGGGCGGCATGCGGATGCTCCGTACCCGCATAGACCCGGAGGTTGCCGAGCTGGACGCGGCCGAGCGGGCCGCGCGGCAGCATGCGCTCCACGGCCTTCTCGAGCACGCGCTCGGGGAACCGGCCTTCGAGGATCGAGCGCGCGGTGCGCTCCTTGATGCCGCCGATGAAGCCGGTGTGATGGTGGTAGACCTTCTTCTCGCGCTTGCGGCCGGTCAGCACCACCTTGGCGGCGTTGATCACGACGACGCTGTCGCCGTCGTCCATGTGCGGGGTGTAGCTCGGCTTGTGCTTGCCGCGCAGCCGCATGGCGATGATCGAGGCGAGACGGCCCACGACCAGCCCGCTGGCGTCGATCAGAACCCATTTCTTCTGGATATCTGCGGTCTTAGTGGAAATTGTTGCCATAACAGTTGATGTCCGTTGACGCGGATTCCGCGTGAGCGCGGCTTGTAACGGACGGGACTTGAGCGGTCAACGACAAATGATGGTTGATTCTGACGGTATTTCAATGGGATATAAAATAGGTAATTTAATACCTCTAAACAAGTCCAACTATTTGGTGGGGATCGAGTAGGTCGATGTCACATGGGCCACCGGCTCTGCCATGCCGTCCGACAAGAGGGTCACCTCGCCCACCGCCAGCCGCTTGCCGAGCTTGAACAGCCGGCATTCGGCGACCAGGTCCCGGGCCTCGGGCTTGCGCAGGAAATTGATATTGAGATTGGTCGTGACCGCGAGCGGCACCGGGCCGATCGAGGCCAGCAGCCCGACGTACATGGCGAAGTCCGCCAACGCCATCATGGTCGGCCCGGAGATGGTGCCGCCCGGCCGCACGAATTGCGGCTGGTAGGCCTGCCGGACCCGGCCGCCGCCGTGCCACACCGCCTCGATGGTCAGTCCGCTGGCCGCATGGAACGCCTGCGGAAACTCGGCGGCCAGGAACCGCTCCAGCTCCGCCACCGACATTGCGGGCTCTTTGGCCGGCTTCTTGGTCGAAAGCGTCTTGCTTGTGTCGTTCATGGCCGCCCTTGCCGCGCTCCCGCGCCGTCCTAGATCGGATACAATGCGCCAACCGGAGCCGCTGCCCAAGTCAGGCGGCCCAAGCAAGACTGCCCAAGTCGATGACTGTCCCGAGACAATGAACGTCCAGACCGCCCGCACCGCCACCGCCGAAGCCGCCCTGCTCCGCCATGACGACGGACCGGTCGCCGTGCTGACCTTGAACCGGCCGGCGGCGCGCAACAGCCTCTCCGAGCAGTTGCTCGTCATGCTCGGAGACGCCTTCACGGCGATCGCGGCGAACCGGCAGATCCGCGCCGTGGTGCTCGCCGCCAACGGCCCGGCCTTCTGCGCCGGCCACGATCTCAAGGAACTCACCTCGCGCCGCACCGACGCCGACGGCGGCCGCGCCTACTTCCGCCACATCATGACCACCTGCAGCACGATGATGCAGCAGATCGTCAACCTGCCGCAGCCGGTGATCGCCGCAGTGCAAGGCGTCGCCTCGGCGGCCGGCTGCCAGCTGGTCGCGAGCTGCGATCTCGCGGTGGCCTCCGCGCAAGCCGGCTTCGCGACGCCCGGCGTCGACATCGGACTGTTCTGCTCGACGCCGATGGTGGCGCTGTCGCGCAACGTGTCGCGCAAGCACGCGATGGAGATGCTGATGTCGGGCGAGATCGTGCCGGCCGAAAGGGCCGCCGCGATGGGGCTCGTCAACGAGATGGTGCCGCATGGCGAGCAGCACGGGCGCGCGCTCGAGCTCGCGCACAAGATCGCGTCGAAGTCGTCGCATGTCGTCGGCATCGGCAAGGCGGCGTTCTACCGCCAGATCGATCTGCCGCTCGCCGACGCCTATCGCTACGCCTCCGAGGTGATGACCGAGAACATGATGGCGCGCGACGCCGAGGAAGGCATCTGCGCCTTCATCGAGAAACGCGACCCAACCTGGGAAGATCGATAAGTTGGAAAGTTCGACGACGACTGCGAACCCGAGCCTCGCCACAATCCGGCTCCGCCTGACGCTGACGCGCGGCGACATCGCGCGCGGCCTGGCGGCTAGCGTTGCCTTCTGCATCATCCTCACGTCAGGTTTTGCCGCAATGTCGGCGTGGCAATGCGGCGGCGTGTGCCTGCCCGAAACCGTCGACAATGCCATGCTGTCGCTGGCTGCGGGCCTCATCGGCCTCGGCCCACTCGCGGCCTACGGCGGACGCCGCTGACCGATGAACCACGACAATTATCCCGACACCTTCATTCGCGGCATCCTCAACACCGTGAAGACCATCGCGATGGTCGGCATCTCGCCGAAGGACAACCGCCCGAGTTATTTCGCGTTCAAGTATCTGCTGGAACGCGGCTACCGCATGATTTCGGTGAATCCTGGCCAGGCCGGCAAGGACATCCTCGGCCAGAAGGTCTACGCCAAGCTCTCGGAAATCCCCGAGCCGGTCGACATGGTCGATGTTTTCCGCGCCTCGCAATTCGCGCCCGCCGTGGTCGACGAAGCGCTGGCGATGAGCCCGCGTCCGCAGGTGATCTGGATGCAACTCGGCGTGCGCAACGACGAGGCCGCGGCCAAAGCCGAAGCCGCCGGTCTCAAAGTTGTCATGAACCGTTGCCCGAAGATCGAATACGGCCGCCTCTCGTCGGAGATCGGCTGGATCGGTGTGAATTCCCGCACATTGAGTTCCAAGCGTGCACCACTTTTGGGCAAAGGCGTGCAACGCATGTCATTGAATCGCTCCACGATGTCGGGCGGTTCGACCGAAGCAGCCGAGCGCGCTGCACATGATACCGCGCCAAATACGGCGCCCGGAACGAAGTCCTGACAATAGCGTTGTAGAAGTCGCGTGAAGGCTTGTGCGACGAGCAACTTGTGCGACTATGACCCTGTGCGACGTGACCTGCCGCACTGTATGCGGCCGTGGAGGCACCGAATGAAATCTTACTTCGCGCTTGCAGCAATGCTGGTTGCTTTCGCCCCGGTTGCTCTGATCCCGCGGGCCGCGCTGGCGCAAAGCCAGGACGAGCAGCAGGCTTGCATGAACGACGCCTTCACGATTTGCGGCAACGCCATTCCCGATCGCGATCGTGTGGCGGCCTGCCTTGCGCGAAACATCAACCGGATCTCGGCGCCGTGCCGGATGGTGATGGCGCGCTATTCCAAGCCGGGCGCGAACCCGTCGCGTCGCGCCACCGGCCAGGACGATCGCTACCAGGGCGACCGCTACTACCGGGGTGACGACCAGTTCGATCAACCCAGTCAGTTCGACCAGCGCGGCGGCGGCGGCTTCGGTCGCTACTAAGCGTCGCTGCCGGATCGTCTGCTTTTCCCGCGTTTCGGGGCAGGCCATTCTAAATTTATGCGCTTAATCAGGACGGTGGTTGCCAATTAACGCAACCG
>CAKZHN010000301.1 GCA_936924235.1 uncultured Rhodoplanes sp.
CAGATCGCGGCGCAGGTCGCCGGTGACGGCGACGAACGTGGAACTGCTGATCCAGCCCGCCACTCGCCACAACAGATTGTCGGCGGTGATCAGAGACACCAGCAGCGCGAACGCGGCCCAGACGCTTATCGCCTGGGGAGCACGGGACAGCGCATCGACCAGACTCTTCACACCGTATTGCGTACCAGTGGCACACGCGACGGCGGCCAGGATCGCCGACAGGATGATGATGTGGGATGCCTTCCGTCGCCGCACATAGGACAGAATGAAGGCGAAAGGGCGGTTCGCGTAGCGTTGTGGTTCATCCATGAATGATTGATCTCGCGGCTGACGAAAACTGTGGACTCGAAGGCAGATTCGATCACTCGATGTTGCAGCGTGTTGCGGAGCCGGCACGTCCGCGAGATTGAAGGACGACTAAAAATCGTAAGAGAAGTTCCCGCACTGCGAAAAAATAATTCTCTGAAAGATTCCTGGGCTCGCGACTTATTACGCTGGCTGCCAGCATCTCGCTGACAGGGGACAAGCCTTTCGGCAGTCGAGGCGGATCTCCCAGGAGGAGAACATCGATGCACATTGCGCAGATCGCACCACTGACCGAGGCCGTTCCGCCAAAGCTTTATGGGGGGACCGAGCGCGTGGTGCATTGGTTGACCGAGGAGCTGGTCGCTCTCGGCCATGAGGTAACCCTGTATGCCAGCGGCGATTCCCAGACCTCGGCAAAGCTCGAAGCGACATGGCCGCGCGCGCTTCGCCTGGACAGCTCGATCCGCGATCCCAATGCGCTTCACATGACGATGCTGGAACACGTGCGGCAGCGCGCCGACGAGTACGACATGCTGCACTTCCATCTCGACTATTATCCGTTCTCGATGTTCGCGCGGCAGTCCACGCCCTTCGTGACGACATTGCATGGCAGGCTTGATCTCCCGGAACACCAGCCGCTGTTTGCCGCATTTCCGACCATTCCGGTGATTTCGATCTCCAATTCGCAGCGGCGGCCGGTGCCGCACGCCGGCTGGCTTCGCACCATCCATCACGGCCTGCCGGAAAAGCTGCTGACGCCGCGGTCGGTCAAGCCGAGCTATCTCGCGTTCCTCGGCCGCATTGCGCCCGAGAAGGGCGTCGACCGCGCCATCCAGGTCGCCCGCGAGGTCGGCATTCCGCTCAAGATGGCGGCGAAGGTCGACCGAGCCGACCGCGATTACTACGACGAGAAGATCAAGCATCTGATCGACGGCACGCACATCCAGTACATCGGCGAGATCGCCGACCACGAGAAGTCCGAATTCCTGAGCGGCGCCATCGGGCTGATGGTGACGATCGACTGGCCCGAGCCGTTCGGCCTGGTGATGATCGAGGCGATGGCCTGCGGCACGCCGGTGATCGCGTTCAATCGCGGCTCGGTGCCCGAGATCATCGAGGATGGCCTGACCGGCTTCATCGTCGAGGACGAGCAGGGCGCGATCGGCGCCGCCTACCGGCTCGGCGAGCTGTCACGCGAGCGCATCCGCGCGCGCTTCGAGGAGCGCTTCACGGCGCGCCGCATGGCGCAGGACTATCTCGCGGCCTATCGCAGCCTGATGAACCAGGAGCATCCGCACCTGCGGCTCGTCGCGGACGGCCAGCCAGCGCTGACGCCGGCCGAGTAACGCACACTCACAAAGTCATGCTCCTGGTCCGGCAAACCGGGTCAGGAGCATTTTTTATTGCATCTCGCGCGGCCGCGTTTCCGGCAGGAACAGCAGCGCCGCGACGAACGCCAGCGTGGCGGCGCTGGCCAGGCCGACAAATGCAAAGTGGGCGCCGATATGGTCGGTCACGGCGCCGGCCAGTGTCGTGCTGAGCGCGCCGCCGACGCCGGCGATCATGCCGACGACTCCGAGCGCCGAGTTGAACCGGCCGCTGCCACGCGTGATGTCGGCGACGATCAACGGCACCATGACGCCGAGCGCCACGGCGCTGATGCCGTCGAAGACCTGGGCAGCAACCACCATCGCCGGATCGCTCACCAGCGCGAATAGCGTGCCGCGCACCGCCAGCGCGGCGAAGCCTGCGAGGATCAGCGGCCGCCGGCCCCAGACCTTGGCTTTGGCGCCGGCCCAGGGTGCGATCAGCGCGACGACGAGCTGCGGCACCACGATGCAGACCGCGATCATGAGTGTCGCCCAGTCGCTGGAGCGGCTGGTCAGCGCGCTACCCATCAGCGGCAGCATCGCGGCATTGGCGAGATGAAACAGCGCGACGCAGCCCGCGAGGATGAGCAGCGAGCGTTCCTTGAACAGGCTCAACATGGGCGCCGGCGTCTCCCGCGGCGCGGTCGGCCCGCCGTGGGCGCGCTCCGGCACGATCTCGCGCGGCGCGATCTGGCGCAGCGCGAGTAGCGTCGGCACCAGCAGCAACGCAGTAACAATGAACACCGAGCGCGCCGAGAAGAAATAGCCGCAGGCGCCCATCAGCGCCGCGGCGAATCCGTTGCCGATCGAGGCAAAGCGCGCGTTGCGGCCGAGCCGCTCGCCGATCCCGGCGTGGCCGACGAGGCCCAGCGCGATCGCTGCGATCGCAGGCCCGAGCACGCAGCTCGCCACGGCGTGGAAGGTCGTCGCGGCGAGAATCGCAGGGAACACCGGAAACGCCGCGTAGGTCAGCGCCGCCATCGCAATGACGCAGACCGCAAGCCCCGCCACCAGACGCTCGGACCGCGCCGCGTCCACCAGCATGCCGCCGGGCACCTGCGAGGCGAGCGCCACGAGACCCGCGACGCTCAGGATCAGACCGATGTCGATCTGCGTCCATTTCTGGGTGGTGAGATAGACCGAGACGAAAGGACCGAACCCGGTCTGCACGTCGGCGACGCAGAACACGAACCAGTCGAGCCCTCGCATCGATCGCTGCGAAGGCGGGGACGACGTATCGCCGCCCTTCGGCGGCGGTTCCGGAACAACGTGTAAGCTTCGCTCTTTGGCTCGCGGCGGACCCCGCAGCCCCTCGTCAATCCTGGACTGTTTCCCCCGGGACGGTTCCGCCGACAGGCTACTGCTCCGGCATTCGTGCGGTGAAGCGTGACCTTGCGAATTCGGGCGCGGCGCCCAGCACAACGATCGGCTTGCCTTCCTGGTATTGCGGTGCGGCCTTCACCTGATCGCGTGTCAGGTCGATGGAAAGGCCGGTGGCTCCGCCAAACCGGATCGCATTCCAGTCGACGGCAACCTTGCGGCTGCCGACCCCGAGGAAACCGCCGAAGTCGATCACCGCGGCGCGCGTGGTTCCGGCGCGATCGACGATCACATCGACGACGCGTCCCATGTCCTCGTTGGTGGCGCTGCGCACCGAAGTGCCCAGGATGGCGTGGCTCTCGCTGTTGTCGAGCAGCGTCTTCGGCGGCGTGACCGGCAGATTGCTCTGCCGTTGGCTCTCGTCGGCGCCCGGGCTCGGCGCGGCCTGCACCTCGTCGGCGACGCGGATCACCCGTGCGGTCTTTTGCGCAGTCGCTTGTGCAGTCTCTTGCACAGTCTGCGCGGAACTCTGGCTTCTTTGTGATTGCCTCGCCTCCGATGCGACGAGGATGCTCGCGGCGCTCAGAAACAACAGCGTGCCAACTGCGACCGCTGCGGTAGCCCAACGATGATGACGCATGGATACCTCCGACTCCCCAGGATGGCCAGCGGATCAACGGCGGCCCGCATCGGTTGTTCCGGGTGTGGAGGTGACGGCACTGTGATTTTTGCGGTCAGGCCGACAGCACGATCGAGACCTGCATCTTGCCGCGCGTCCGCACGATATCGAGTGCGACCTCGCCTTTGACGCGGCGGATTCGCAAATCGGCGCACGCGTCGCCCAGTTGCAGATTGCGCAGCAGGACGTCGTCGATGAACTCCGGCAGGCGCGGGTTCCGCAGCCTGATTTCACGGTTCACCGGATCGAATTCCAGCCCGAGCGCGGCCTCGATCAGTGTGAACGGCGTGGCGCTGGCCCAGGCCTGCGGCGAGCAGGCGACGGGATAGAGCGTCGGGCCGCGGCTCGGCTGGCGTTTGAAGCCGCAGAACAGCTCCGGCAGCCGAAGCAGTTCCATGTAAGTTGCGGCGTCGAACAGGCCTTTGAACAGCTGCGTCACCGCGGACTTCAGCCCGTAGCGAGCAAAGCCCAATGCGATGAGAGCGTTGTCGTGCGGCCAGACCGAGCCGTTGTGATACGACATCGGATTGTAGCGCGCCGCGCCCTTGGCCACGGTGCGGATGCCCCAGCCCGAGAAGAACTG
>CAKZHN010000302.1 GCA_936924235.1 uncultured Rhodoplanes sp.
GATCAGTGAGAGGGCGAGGTCGGGGTCGGGCATGAACTCGCCGTTGCCGGCGAACATGTTGCGGTCGGCGTAGAAGCCTTCGGTGTTCTCGCGAACCACAACGAGATCGACCGGCTTGCCGCAGCGCGGCGGCAGGCCGGGGCGGGACTTCGCCGGGCGGATGTTGGCGTAGAGGTCGAGGCGTTTTCGCATCTCGCCGGACGGGTTGAGCCCGCCCTTGGCGACCGGCGGATAGTCGTTGTGCGACACCGGGCCGAGGATCACGCCATCGGCGCGCTTGCCAGCCTCGAACGAGGAGTCTGGCATGGTGGTGCCGTGCTTCTTCAGCGCCTCGAAGCCGATCGGCACTTCCTCGAAGGTCAGCCCGAGCGACAGCAGCTTGTCGACCTCGCGCGCCACATGCAGCGTCGCCGCCGTGATCTCCGGCCCGATGCCGTCTCCCGGCATGACGACAAGATGCGTGCGATTGGCCATGGGTCCGCTCCGTTTTTGAAGCGGGGAACCGACCATTCTCCGGCGTTGAAGTCAAACGTCCTATGCGGGTTTCGGGCTCAGCGCCCGCGCGCCGAGCAGGATGCCGGTGGCGATCAGCGCCGTCATCGCGGCCTGCCAGTGGCCGGCGGCGGCAAGGCCCGCGGTCGCGGCCCAGGCGATCGAGGAGAATGCTTCTGCGAAGGTCGCGACCCGCGACGAGGTCTGGCGGCGGCGGAAGTGCTTGCGCCGCGCCTGCGTGCGGAACCAGAGCTGGATGAGCGTCGCCGACGCGGCCGAGACGACGGTGCCCAGAATGGCCACGGCGGCGTCGCGCGGCGAGGCCAGCGCCATCACGGCGGCGAACGGCGCGAACACCATCAGCACGCTCAGGATCACCGCTTCGGTCTTGGCGCGGATGACGAAGCCCGGCGGGATGGGTGCGGTGGCGACCAGATCGGGCGCGTCCTCGCCGGAGATCGCGAGCCAGGCGAGACCGCCGGCCAATTGGCCTGCCGCCATCACCAGCACCGGCACCAGCAGCACGACATCGCTCGAGTTCGAGCCGAAGGCGCGCCACAGCATCAGGCCGGGCGGCAAGAGATAAAGAAGCTGCATCAGCGTCTGCGAGGCCAGCCAGGGATCGCGCCGGAGCAGCGTCCATTCCTTGCGCCGCAGCGCGGCCTTCGGCGAGATGGCGCGGAAGCCCTGCCGCCGCCGCTGGACCACGCCGGCGTCGGAGACGCCGGCCGCAGCGATGGCGTGCTCGCCGAAGCGCTGCGAGAAGATGATGATCGCCGAGCCGAGCAGCAGCGCGCCGATGCCGAGCACCGCGGCCAGCGCCGTGAAGTCGCCGAGCACCGCGCGCGCCGGCCACCAGACGAAGCTCTCCACCGCGGGCACGTAGGCCACGAGCTGCTCGGACTTCAGGAAGGTGAAATAGGACAGCGTGCCGTAGGACAGAATAGCCGCGATCTGCAGGCCGATCACGAAGATCGCGCCGACGATGGCGGCGACGATCTGCGCGGCGAGCCGCGTGCGTTTCGGCCCGATGGTGCGGAACAGGAACACCGTCAGCGCCACCGACAGCGATGCCGCCACGGCGCCGACCGCTGCGACCACGCCATAGGCCGACCACCAGCGGGCGCCGCGGTGCCAGATCAGCACATTGATGAAGGGCGCGGCCAGCAGCACCGCCATCATCATGGTGGAGATTGCCATGGCGCCGATCCGCACCGCGAACACGCGGCGCGAGGCGGTCGGCGACGACAGGATCAGGTCCAAGTCGGAACGCGCATAGAACGCGCGCGTGACCTGCTCCATGGCCTGCGACATCATCAGCGACCAGGCGAGCAGGGCGCAACCGGTGATCACCACCAGCGTGCCGCGGTCTGCATCGGGCGCAAGCTCGGCGAACTGGCCCACGACCGACAGCGCGATGAAATGCATTGCCACCGCGAAGGCGACGATCACGAAAATGACCACGCGCGCGCGTTTGCGCCTGCCCGCGGTCAGCATCGACCACCAGTCCCGCCACGCCAGGCGGAATTCGTGATGCGCCAGGAAGGTGAGGGACGCGCTCGTCACGTTGTCACGCGACCGGTGCCTGTTCGGCGACCAGCGTCAGGAACGTGTCTTCGAGGCTCGAGTCGCCCTTGCCGGCCTTGGCGCGCAATTCATCGAGCGTGCCTTCGGCGATCAGCTTGCCGCCGGCGATGACGCCGATCCGGTCGGACATGCGCTCGGCCACTTCGAGGATGTGCGTGGTCATGATCACGGTGCCGCCCGCCGCGACCCGCTCGCGCAGCACGGTCTTGACCTGCCGCGCAGAGCCGGCGTCGAGCCCCGTCAAAGGCTCGTCGAGAATGATCAGCATCGGGTCGTGCACCAGCGCGCCGGCGAGCGCCACCTTCTGCCGCATGCCCTTGGAGAAGCCCTCGCAGCGCTCATGCGCATGAGGACCCAGGCCGAGCCAGCCAATGAGCTCGTTGGCGCGTCGCTCGGCTTCGGCCGGCTCGATGCTCCACAGGCCTGCGACGAATTCGAGATATTCGTAAGGCGTGAGCTTGTCGTAGATCATCGGCTCGTCGGACACCCAGGCGGTGATCCGCTTGGCCTCGACCGGATCGGCCAATGCATCGATGCCGAAGATCGAGATCGAGCCGGCGTCGGGACGAAGCAGCCCCGCGACCATGCGCAAGG
This sequence comes from uncultured Rhodoplanes sp., assembly GCA_936924235.1. Lineage (GTDB taxonomy): Bacteria > Pseudomonadota > Alphaproteobacteria > Rhizobiales > Xanthobacteraceae > Z2-YC6860. Next base: position 2,674 of record CAKZHN010000302.1, read on the forward strand.
TCGTGGTCTTGCCGGCGCCGTTCGGGCCGAGCAGCCCGTAGAACTCGCCGCGATGAATCCTGAGATCGAGACCGTCAACCGCCGGCCGATCGAACCGTTTGCAGAGCGCGCGGATGTCGAGCGCTGCGGCGGGCAGGGGGTGATGCATGGCCGTCCCGTGGGTTCGGGCGACCCTAGTTGAGAGAGGTTTCAGGCCCGTGAATCAAAACGCTGCGAATTTTCAGAGAAATCCGGCATTTACGGCCCGGCTGAGGCCACCTCGGCGCGTGTCACGAAGGCGTCGGCGAAAAATTCACCTTCTGGCAAGCCTGCCGCGGTGAATTCGGCTTTGGCGGCCTGGGTCATCACCGGCACGCCGCAGACATAGGCCTGGAACCCGGCGAGCGACGGATGGTCCTCGAGCACGGCCTTGTGAACGAGACTGTGTCGGATGCCGGGCGAGGGCGCGTCCGAGAGCACCGGCACATAGCGGAAGCGCGGATTGGCCTGGGCCCATTTCTCCGGCAGGTCGGAATAGAGCCCCGAGCGCTGCCGCGCGCCCCAGTAGAGCGTCATGTCGCGGCCGATGCCCTTGAGCATCATGTCCTCGATGATCGACTTGATCGGTGCGAAGCCCGTCGAGCCCGCGACGAACAGAATCGGCTTCGCGCTCTCACGCAGAACGAAATCGCCGAACGGCACCTCGACCTTCAGAACGTCGCCGCGGCGGAGCCGTTCGAACACATAGGTGGTGAACGCGCCGCCCGGCACGTGGCGGATATGAAGCTGCGCGCCGTCGCTCTCGCGCGGCGGATTGGCCATGGAAAAGTCGCGGCGCTCGCCGTTGTCGAGCAGCAGGTTGAGATGCTGGCCGGCCTTGAACTTTACACGGATGCCGGCCGGGAAGCGCAGGTGTACCAGCATGACGTCGTCGGCAAGCCGTTGCAGGCGGAACACGCGCGCCAGTGTGGTCTTGCGCGCAAACGGGTCTGCTTTGCCGATGCTGCGCGGCGCGATGACGAGGTCCGAGCGCGGGCGGGTGTTGCAGAACAGCGCTTGGCCGTCGGCGCGTTCGGCCGGACTCAACGCATCGCCCGCAAACGCGCGGGTGTCGCCGGAGACGACGCGGCCCTTGCAGGTGCCGCAGACGCCTTTACGGCAGGAGAACGGAATCTCCAGCCCGGCGCGCTGCGCCGCGTCGAGCACCGACTCGTTCGGCTCGCAGGCGAACCGGTATTCGGAGTTCTCGACGGTGACGTTGTAAGCCATCGCACTACAGCGGCAGCGCCAGCAGCGTGTCGATGCGCGAGGAGTCGCACACCACGAGGCGCTTCTTGAATTTCAGATCGTTGCCCGCGGCGCGGACCACGTCGAGATAGACGCCGGTCGCGAACACGTCGGTCTTGCCGTCGTGCATGATGCGCATCACCATGAACGGCGTCTCGGTTTCCGCCTCGTCGCCGCCGTTCTTTGTCACGTGGGGCAGGCCGAGAATGTGCCGGTAGCTCTGCTTCTCGTAGACATTGGCGTCGCGCAGCGACGTTATCCGGTCGATCAGCATGCCCTTGGTGTCGGCATAGATCATGCCGCCCTCGAAGCCGTTCTTGTGGTTCTCGGCGCTGGTCACGACATAGAGGCACGGATCGAGGAAGAAATCCGGCCAGGCCTCGAGCTCATTTCTATCGATGCAGCGGATATAGGCCGCATGCAGCGCAAGGATGCGCTCGATCGTGATCCCGGCCATCGGATACTCGACCTTTAGACGCCCATGTGACTGCGGTAGCACTTCCAGAAGCCGCGCACCGCGGCTTCCGTGGCGCGCGTGCCCTCGTTGGTGGTGCCCGAGCCGCCCATCTCTAGCACGGCGCGCTCGCCGTCGGCCGCGGCAACGCCGCGCTGCACGAAGCCGCCGACCGCGCCGTCTTCCATCGACACATAGCCCGCGGGCCCGGCGAGGTTGTTCTGGCGCAGCCGTCGCGTCTTCATCTCCGGCGTGTCGTCGACGAAGCCGAAGGTGGTCCAGTTCAGCGCGGTCTCGGCTAGTCCCTTCGGCAGCACCTGCCGCACCGCCAGCGTGTTCTGGATCTGCTGCAGCACGAAGTTCGGGAACACCGTGAGGATCTGCATATGACAGCCGTCGTTGAACTCGTCGGCGTTGTCGAGAATGCTCGGGTCCTTCAGCTTGAAGGCCTCGTTCTCGGAGCGAAGCCCCATCGCGGCGTAGTCGTTGCCCTGGGTGCTCTTGTCGACGAACGAGAAGCTCGCATGGTTGCCGCCGCTCGGGCTCACCACCATGCCGCCCTTCTGCGACAGCCGGTTGATGCCGAACGTCGTGAAGAAGGTGTGCAGCAGCGAGGCGTGATAGGTGTCCTTGACGTTCTCGTAATAGAGCTTCCAGTTGTTCGGCAGCACTTGGGTGAAGCGGCCGGTGACGGCGAGCGGCTTGTGCAGCACGCGCTTGATGCGGGCGGCGACTTCTTCGCCGAGATACTCCTCGATCGGTGGCACGTCGTCGCTGAGGCTCCCGAACACCAGGCCCGCGAACAGCGCGATGCGCAGT
>CAKZHN010000303.1 GCA_936924235.1 uncultured Rhodoplanes sp.
GCCCTTCCAGCAGATCGGCACCAACCTGTCGAACCTGCGCATCGCGCAGTAGCGCAGGCCGCAAGCGAACGAAAAAGCCCGGCCGCAAGGCCGGGCTTTTGCTTTTGCCGCGCCCGATGCCAGGTCGGCCAAGCCTACCCGGAATACTACGTAGTCCCGGCTTAAACCTGCCGAAAGCCTGTTGCCCGTAGATTTGGCGCGCTGGGGCGACATCCGAAGCTCGAGCATGCGTACGACCTACCCCTGACTGACAGGGAGGCCCCGGCTCCGGCCGGGGCCTCTTTGGTCCGATCCATCGTTGGGTCCGAACCGGAAGGCACTTCCGATGTCCGCCGAGCACCGCAAGCATCGCCGCATCGGCCTCGACCGTCGATGCTGGATCGTGTCGCCCGATGGCGGCGCCTCGACCGAGTGCCTGATCGCCAACGTCTCGGAGACGGGTGCAAAGATCCTGGTCGAGCCGGACGTCGCGCTGGCGGGCCAGTTCGACCTCCATTTGACCCATGACGGCAAGGTCTCCTTCAAATCCAAGCTGGTGTGGCGCAACGACGACCTGGTCGGCGTGGAGTTCGTCGACCGGCACAAGTCAACCGGCCGATCCTGAGGCCGCAAGGGCGTCCTGCTCATCACCGATCCTGCATCGGCCGCGCCGTCAGGAACCGCTCTCGATGTCCCGCGTTAGCCGACCGGCGGCAGGCGACTTCCGTGTCAGGAGTGGCGGGCGATGAGCGACAACAACCGATATGCCGTGGCGCTGGGCCAAGCCGTGATCAGCGCGTGGGGTTCCCTGCCCCGCAACATTCAGCATCAGCTTTTTGAGAAGGCCGTCATTGCGGGGCATCACTCCGAACGCGACGAGATGCTCCGCGAGCAACTGGCCGCATTTCTGCACCACCAACATCCGCGGACCGATGACGCAAAAGCCCCATCCGCCTGAACCGATCGGCAAGATCAAATACAAGAAGCCGACGGGCGACAAACATCGTAGCGCGCTGGAGCGCGCCGCGATGCGGCCTAAAAAATCCGGAAGCAACAAATCCCGAGGTCAGAAAGCCGCCCGGTAGCAAAAACCGCGTGGTACGCATCACAGATTTTCCACGCCGGCTCTTCGCATCTTCTTCTTGGCGTTTCCTCGTTCAGCCACTCACACCGCATTTCGCTGAACGGCTCCACTAACTTTGACAGGATGGAAAAAAGAACGCCGCCGCGGCGGTGAGTATCTGTGCAAAAAGAAAAAGGCCCCGGGTTGAACCCGGGGCCGCCCCGTCAGTTGGCGCGCCGGGTTGTTGTTGTGTTTTGAAACCCCAGCCACACGAAGCATAGACCTCAAGAATTTCCAGGTTGCTAAAGCGGCGACGGTTCCCGCGTCAGGAAAATACCTATGTCAAAAGACGGACGGGTTGCGGTGCTAGTGTCGGCGGCAACCGCAATCCAAACCGACGGAGACATCGATGAAGCTGCATCGCGTCAAGGAGTGCCTGCATGTGCACGATGCCGACATCTCGGGCTCGGTCTATGACGACGTGAACATGTCGGGCTCGACCGTCGGCAACGTCAACCTTGCCGGCTGCTCGTTCAGCAACGTCAATCTGTCGGGCGCGAGCTTCGAGGATTGCAACCTGTCCGGATGGAAGGTGCACGACGTCAATCTCGCCGGCCTCAAGATCGTGAAAGCCAACCTCGCCGGCGCCTCGATCTCCGGAGGCCGGATCGAGGGCATGACGATCGACGGCATCCTGGTGACCGATCTGCTCGCCGCCTATCGGGCCGGGAGAACGGAGCCGGCGGCATAGTGCGCTGCAGCGAGCGCCACCGGGCCGCCGCCCAAAAACAAAAGCCCGGCCTCGCGGCCGGGCTTCACATCACCGCCTCAACGGCGAAATTACTTCGCCGGAACCTTGGTGTAGGCCTCGAACGGCTTGTAGGTCTCCTTGGCGAACTCGGCATAGAGCTCGCCGATCTTGGTCGCCTGGGCGACGAAGCCCTCGTACGCGGTCTTGGCGTAGTCGGCCTGGATCTCCATGGCCTTGTCGAGCGACTTGGCACCGATGAGCTTCTCGAACACCTTGGTGCTCTCCTCGAACGACTTCTTCGAGTAGTCGGCGACTTCCGCTGCGATCGCCTGGGTGGTCTTCGACAAGGTGCCGAACGACTTCATCGTCGCGTCCATGCTGTCCTTGCCCATTTTCTGCATGTCTTCGAAATTCTTCATCATTGCGTTTTCTCTCCGCCGCACCGTTTGGGTGGGGTTTACCCGGTGAAACTGACTTCGCTTGCCTGCCTGGATTTTGCGCAGCTCAACCGCCCGCAATGTGGCTAATATATTGCAGCGCACAAATATGGCAAGTCTTATTTCTGCAATGCACGCAAAAAAGCCTTGAATCCGGCCTTCAACAGGGTCGTTGTCCTTGATTTGGTTTAACTTCTTGGCAACTCTGAACGCATAGTTTCGTCTTTTGTGCTGCCCTGGCCACGGTTCGCCCGAAATCTGGGCGTACGCCGGCCCGGGGCGCATTCTGGGCGACAACAGGGGCTCTCGGGTACTGGCAGGTCCCGAGGGGCATAAAAAACGGGGACGGTCACATCATGGGTTGCATGCCGGTCGGAGCTTCCCGAGGGCTCCGTTGGGGGTGTTTGAGCCTCGCTGCCGTTGTCACCTTGTGCGCGGTGGCCACCGATCCAGCCGATGCCCGCGGTCGCAGGCGCCATTTCGTCAAGCGGACCGGAATGTCCGCGACGGCCAGCTACAGCCCGGCCTATGCCGCCATCGTGGTCGATGCCAAGACCGGTGCGGTGCTGCACGAGGCCGCGCCGGACGGCCGGCGCCATCCCGCCTCGCTGACCAAGATCATGACGCTCTACCTGCTGTTCGAGCGTCTCGAAGCCGGCAAGATCGCGCTCGACACCGAGATGCCGGTCTCCGAAGAGGCCGCGGCCCAGGCGCCGACCAAGCTCGGCGTGCGCGCTGGCCAGACGCTCAAGGTCGCGGACGCCATCGGCGGCCTCGTCACCAAGTCGGCCAATGACGCCGCGGTGGTTGTCGCCGAGGCGCTGAGCGGCGGCACGCAGCGCGACTTCGCCGAGATGATGACAAACAAGGCGCGCGCGCTCGGCATGTCGAATACGATCTATCGCAACGCCAACGGCCTGCCGAACGACGAGCAGGTCACCACGGCGCGCGACCAGGCGCTGCTCGGCATCGCCATCCAGCAGCGCTTCCCGAAATACTATCGCTACTTCTCGCTCGCGAACTTCGTCTATCGCGGCCAGAGCATGCGCAACCACAATCACCTGCTCGGCCACGTGGAAGGCGTCGACGGCATCAAGACCGGCTACACCAACGCGTCGGGCTTCAATCTCGTCACCTCGGTCAAGCGCGGCTATCGGCACATCGTGGCCGTGGTGCTCGGCGGCCGCTCCGCCGGCAGCCGCGACGCGCGCATGAAGGAGCTGATCGAGGAGACGATCACGGAAGCCTCGAACAAGCCGTCCATGACGCTTGCGGGCGAGCAGCAGAGCCTGCCGCCCTCGCCCACGCCGGTGGCCAAGCAGGAGATCAAGCCGGACGTGAAGCCGCAGGCCAAGCCTGAGATCACCGAGGCCGAGAGCGCGCCGGCGAACCCGTCGCCGGTGCTGGCTCAGCCGGAGGCGACCACGGCCGCCATTCCGGGCACGCCGGACAGCCCGATCAAGCCCGTCAAGGTGAAGACCTTCTCGGTCAAGCTCGTGCCGTCCAAGGGTGCAAATCAACTGACGAGCCCCCCGGCCGCAGCGGAGGCTCCGGCCGATCCGACGCCGACCAAGTCGGTGCGCACGGCCTTCGCCAGCACGCCGCCCGAGGCCGAAGTTGCGGCGATGCCGGTGCCGTTCAAGACGCCCGACACCGTCGTTGCGCCGGTGACGTCGCGCTCAGCGTCGGTCGGCAAGCTGCAGACCGCCTCGATCAAGCCCGACGACATCATAGCGTCAGCCGTGCCGTCGAAGCCCGCCACCACCCGCGGCGGCTGGGCGATCCAGATCGGCGCCTACGAGGATGAGGGCGAGGCCAAGGGCAAGATCAGCACCGCCAAGGGCCGCATCTCGACGCTGTTCCACAAGGCCGAGGCCTATATCGAGCGCACCGTGAAGGGCGCCAAGACCTACTACCGCGCCCGCTTCGCCGGCTTCGACCGCGACCAGGCGCAGGCCACCTGCAAGCGGCTGAAGCAGAACGACATCGAGTGCATGGCGCTGAAGCTTTGACGCGCTAACCTTCTTTTGCTCGCTTCCCTTCGGCGCCAGAAAAATTTCTGGCGCCGAATCTCTATTCAGAGCTAGATTTGAACAGCGCGAATTGATTCGCGCTGAGTGATCGAGTTTCCGACCACGGAAACCGGCGGCTGGTTCAAAGAAACCAGCGGGGACGTTTCGTCAAACCGAGTATCGGACCGGGGGCCTCTCGCAGCACGGGCAGCGGGAGCGCGAAGGTATGATCCCAGATCGTGGGACACGGACTCTGAAACAGACGCGGCGGCCGTTACCGCCGTCCGCGACGCAGCAGAACTTCCTTCGCGGCGTTGATCTGGGCCGCGAGATACGTCGACCCCCCTTGGTCGGGATGGAGTTTCTTCATCAGGGTCCGGTGAGCCTGAGCGATGGCCTCGGCGCTCGCGCCAAGCTCAAGGCCAAGGACCTGATAAGCCTCCTCTTCCGTCATTTTGCCAGCACGCCACGCAGCGCCCTGCCCCGCTGCCGCACCACCATTCGCGCGCTCACGCCAGCCGGGCTCCCGGCGGTCAAGATAAGCTGCCAGTAGCGCGCGGCTGTCGCCGTCGACCTCGGTCAGCAGTTCGAGCAGCGATGACAGCTTGAGCTCGTCGAGCGACGCACCCATGCGGCGGCCGGACAGAATCGTGCCGCGCATGGCGCCGCTGTCGTGGTCCAGCTCCATATCGAGAAAGTCGGTGCGCACCCGCGACGCCTGGCCGGGCGTCTTCTGCATTCGCGTAAACCATCCGCTCGAAGCGAGTGGCCCCCAGCCCAACAGGCCAAGACCGAACAGGCCCAGCGGGATTGCGGTCTCGACGTGACCGCGAAACAGCAGGAACCCCGCGATCGCAAGCAGCACGCCGCTGCCGGCCGTCCGCAGCAGCTTCTTGAGCAGCTTCGGATCGGCCTTCGTGTACGTGGTGATCA
>CAKZHN010000304.1 GCA_936924235.1 uncultured Rhodoplanes sp.
TCTTCAAAGGACAATCGCAGGGCCGGCGGCTTCGTTCCCCGGACGGTTTGGCGCGTTGACAACGGCGCCCAAGGCAGCGCGATATGGCGGCTCGCCGTGGTCATCGCCCGGATGAATTGCGGCGGCACGGAGAGGGTGGCGTGATGATTGGGAAACTTTTGGCCTCGGCGGTTGCCGCGCTCACATTTGCAATGGCGGCGCCGTTGCAAGCGCAGGCCCAGGGGCAGGACTATCCGAACCACCTGATCAAGATCTATCAGGGCTTTCCGCCGGGCGGCAACGTCGATCTGATCGCCCGCATCCTGGGCGCCGAGATGGAGAAGAGCCTCGGCCAGTCGATCGTGGTCGAAGCGAAGCCCGGCCTGGCCGGCGCGCTCGCCGCCGAGACCGTCGCCCGCTCCGACCCCGACGGCTACACGCTGCTGGTGGTGCCGAGCGCGCATCCGGCTTACGGCGCGCTCGCCAAGAACGTGAAGTTCAAGGTGGTCGACGATTTCACCTGGATCTCGGTCGCGAGCTTCTATCCGTTCATGATCGCCGTGAAGGCGGACTCGCGCTTCAAGACCATCAAGCAGTTGCTCGACGAAGCGAAGGCCAAGCCGGGCGAATTGAAATACGGCTCGGCCGGCGTCGGCTCGATCCTGCACACCACCGTCGAGTTGCTCGGCAACCAGACCAAGACCAAGTTCCTGCACGTGCCGTATCGCGGCGAGGCGCCTGCGATCACCGGCGTGCTCACCGGCGACGTCGATTTCATCGCTGCCACCACCGGGCCGATCAGCTCGCGCGTGAAGTCCGGCGAATTCCGCGCGCTCGCCGTGACCGGCAAGACCCGCTGGCCGGACTTCCCCGACGTGCCGACGATCAACGAAACAGTGGCGCCGGGCTTCGAGGTGATCTCCTGGACCGGCATGGCCGGGCCCGCGGGCATGCCCAAGCCCGTCGTCGACCGGCTCAACGCCGAGGTGCGCAAGGCGCTGACCGTGCCCGAGGTGAAGCAGAAGCTTCAAGCCATGGGCGGCGATCCGCGCGGCACCACGCCGGACGAGATGAAGGAGCTGGTGTCGCGGCAATACGAGACCTGGAAGAAGCTCGCAGTCGAGGCCAACATCTCGATCAACTAGCTCGCGCTAAAAAAAGAAGCCCGCCCCGGCGCGATCCGGGGCGGGCTGTTGTTTTTGCATGCTGTTACCGCGAGCCGGTGGTCGGCTGCGGCGCCCCCGCAACACCGGGCTTCGCGCCCGTGTAGGCGATGCGCCAGATCGTGCCGCCGGTGTCGTCGGCGACGAGCAGCGCACCGTCCTTGGCGACCGCGAGCGCGGCAGGTCGTCCCCACACCTCGGCGCGGTGCAGACCTGACACCCAGAACCCGGTCATGAAGTTCTGGTAGAAGCCCTGCGGCTTGCCGTCCTTGAACGGGATGCGCACGACCTTGTAGCCGGTCGGCTCGGAGCGGTTCCACGAGCCTTTCAGAGCGACGAAGGCATCGCCCTTGTACTCGCTCGGGAATTGCGAGCCGGTGTAGAACACGATGTCCAGGGCGGACGAGTGCGCCTGGAACAGAAGGTCCGGCGTGACCGCGGCCTTGACCTTGTCGGGCTTGAGTTGCGCGAAGCCCGGCTGCGGATGGTGGCCGATATACGAGTAGGGCCAGCCGTAGAACCCGCCCTGCGTCACGCGCGTCATGTAGTCCGGCACCAGGTTGTCGCCGAGGCCGTCGCGCTCCTGGACCACGGCATAGAGATCGCCGGTGTCGGGCTGGAAGGCGAGCGCGGTCGTGTTGCGCATGCCCGATGCGTACGTGGTCTGGTTGCTGCCGTCGGCATCGAAGCGCTGGATCGACGCCTTCACCTCAGGCTCGACGCCGATGTTGCCGGACGAGCCGACGCCGACGAACAGCCCGCCGGTCTTCGGATCGATCGCCAGATGCCGGTTGGCGTGGCCCATGACGATGCCGAACACGCCCTTCTTGGTCAGCAGCTTCTCTCCGACCAGCGCCGTCGTGGGCTTCCGCTGGTCGGGCGGCACATCCGCGGCCTTGGTGTCGCCACCGCCCGCGCCGGGGCGCACCGCGCCGAGGCGATGCGGCACCTCCCAGATGCCGTCCTGGTCGGCGACCAGGATCTTGCCGTCGCGCCAGGCGAGGCCGTACGGCGCGTTCAGGCCTTCGATGTGGCGGTCGATCCAGTCAGCCTTGCCGTCGCCGTCGTCGTCGCGCAGCAGCGTCACGTAGCCGACCTTCTGCTCGGCCACGAGCACGTCGCCGTTCGGCAGCACCAGCAGGCGGCGCGGATGCTCGAGCCCGGTGACGAAGGGCGTCGCGGTGAAGCCGTCCGGCACGCGCGGCGTTTGGCCCGTGTAGGGCACCGTCATCGAGCGGCTCGCCGCGATCGGGCCGGTCTTCGGCGGCGGCAGGTCGTCGGCCTTGATGGTGAAGCGGTGGCCGATCTCCTGCTCGGGCAAGGCCGCCGGGCTGTCGGGCGCAGCGGCAGGCTTCGGCGCAGCCGCAGGCGCGCTCTGCGCCAACACGTTGGTGGTAAAGGCGGCGGCAAGCACCACGCCTGCCGCGGTCAACATGAGATGAATTCTAAGACGTCGCATTGGACTCTCCGTCGGCTCCGACCAGGATGATCAAATCAATCGATTGGGTCGCCGGCTGTTGCTCACCGCCTCGCCAGGCGGGAGTGTTGCCGGACCGGGCATGTCCCCCAGCAAGCCTATCGCGATTGCATTGCCGGCGCGAGCGGCAGAAACGCGTTGGGCCGTGGCGGGGCCGGTCGGTTTCGCTTAAGCTTGCGCCCAATCCCGCCATCGCACCGTGCTTTTCAAGGAGTTGTGATCATGCCGAATGCCGCCATCCCGTTCGACGCCGCCCGCCTCGACAAATTGATGGACGAGGCCGGCATGGACGTCCTGATCGCGACGTCGAAGCACAATGTGCAGTATCTGCTCGGCGGCCACCGCGCGTTCTTCTTCGACTACATGGATGCGATGGGGCTCAGCCGCTATCTGCCCGTGATGGTCTACGCCAAGGGCGCGCCGGACAAGGCGGCCTATTTCGGTCACCGCCTGGAGAACTTCCAGCGCGAGAACCATCCGTTCTGGACGCAGGTGCAGCAATGCAACTCGTCGGGCTCGATCGACACCATGCAGAAGGCGATCGAGCACATCAAGAAGTCCGGCATGAAGACCGCCGGCATCGGCGCCGAGCTGTCGTTCCTGCCGGTCGATGCCGGAAAGACGCTGCAGGATGCGTTCGCCGGCACGCCGGTCAAGGAGGCGCTGTTCGTTCTCGAGCGCATGCGATCGATCAAGACGCCGGACGAGCTCAAGAAGCTCAAGATCGCCTCAGAGGCGGTGATCGACTCGATGAAGGCCGTGATCGCGGGCCACAAGCCCGGCGCCAGCAAGGCCGATCTCACCGAGGCGCTGCGCCGCGAGGAGACCAACCGCGGGCTCACCTTTGAATACTGCCTGATCACGGCCGGCACGTCGCTCAACCGCGCGCCGTCCGAGCAGGTCTGGGGCGAGGGGGATATTCTGTCGCTCGACTCCGGCGGCAACTACCACGGCTATATCGGCGACCTCTGCCGCATGGCGATCCATGGCGAGCCGGACTCCGAGCTTCAGGACATGCTGGCCGACATCGAAGAGATCCAGCGCGCCTCGATGAAGCCGATCAAGGCCGGCGCCATGGGCAGCGAGGTCTATCGCGTTGCCGAGGAGCGGCTCGCCAAGTCGAAGTACCACAACAACATGCACTTCCTCGGTCACGGCATGGGGCTCGTCAGCCACGAGGCGCCGCGGCTCACCAACACCGGTCCGGTGCCGTACGACGATTACGACGCGCACCGGCCGCTGGAGGCCGGCATGGTGATCTCGGTGGAGACCACGCTCGCCCATCCCAAGCGCGG
>CAKZHN010000305.1 GCA_936924235.1 uncultured Rhodoplanes sp.
CCGCCGCCCGCCGCCGCCCGGCCGCAGCCGGCCGCGCCGCAAGCCGCCGCCGTTCAACCGCCGCCGCCCCAAACTCCGCCGCAGGTTCCGCCGCCGCAAAATGGCCGCGCGACAACGGCCGCCGATGACCCTTATCCTGCATTGGTGGCGACGCCGCTCGACGGCGCGCCGGTCGTCGATCCCCGGCCGATCTCGGCGCGCAGTCCGCGTGCAGCGGCGCAACCGGAGAACGTGCCTATGCCGTCGTTGCTGCGGCCCTCGAGGCGAACGCGCAATCCGTTCGTCATCGTCGCCAACATGTTTCTGACGCTGATCTTCCTGATCGCGATCTGCGGCGGTGGCGCCTTCGTGATCGGCAAGCAGCGCTTCGAGGAGCCGGGCCCCTCGACCGAGGACCACATCGTCAACATTCCGCGCGGCGGCATCCGCGACACCGCCGACCTGCTGATGCGTGAGGGTGTCATCGACCAGCCTTGGCTGTTCATCGGCGGCGCGATGCTGGTGAAGTCGCAGCACGACCTGAAATACGGCGAGTACAGGTTCGTCAAAGGTGCGAGCCTCAAGGACGTGGTCGACACCATCATCGAGGGCAAGGTGGTGCAGCACGCCTTCACGGTCGCCGAAGGCCTGACCGCCGACCAGATCGTGCAGCGGCTCTCCGACAACGACGTGCTCACCGGCAACATCCGCGACGTGCCCCGCGAGGGCACGCTGCTGCCCGAAACCTATCGCTTCACCCGCGGCACCACGCGCGAGCAGATGATCAAGCGCATGCAGGCGGATCAGCGTCGCGTGCTGCAGGAGGTCTGGGAGCGACGGAGCCCCGACCTGCCGATCAAGACGCCGGAGCAGCTCGTCACGCTGGCGTCGATCGTCGAGAAGGAGACCGGCAAGACCGAGGAACGCACGCGCGTCGCCGCGGTGTTCGCCAACCGGCTGAAGCAGAGGATGAAGCTGCAGTCCGATCCGACCATCATCTACGGCTTGGTCGGCGGCAAGGGCTCGCTCGGCCGGCAGCTCATGCGCAGCGAGATCGATCAGCCGACGCCCTACAACACCTACGTGATCGACGGCCTGCCGCCCGGGCCGATCGCCAATCCGGGCCGCGCCTCGCTCGAAGCCGCGGCCAATCCGGCGCGAACCAAAGAGCTGTACTTCGTCGCCGACGGCACCGGCGGTCACGCCTTCGCCGACACCTACGACCAGCACCAGAAGAACGTCGCGCGGCTGCGCGCGCTGGAGCAGCAGGCCCGGGGTGGTGCGGCCTCGGGTGCTACGGCGGCGCAACCGGCCGCAGCGCAGCCGGCGCCCGCGACCCGCACGCGCTGATTGCGCCACGCTTTCACGTCCTTTGTTGATGGCCGCCGCGGCAGCGGTTGAGCACGCGGCTGGCGTGGCTTACCGTGCGCCCGGGATATGGCGCCGGGAGAAGAAGGACGAAATCGATGACGATGACGCTTCGAAGCCTACGCGTTGCCGGGCCGGTGGCTGTCGCGTTGACGCTTGCGGCGACGCTGCCCGCGGATGCGCATCACATGATGGGCGGCCGGACGCCCGCCACCTTCGCGGAAGGCCTGCTGTCCGGGCTCGGCCATCCGGTGATCGGCATCGACCATCTGGCGTTCATCGTCGCGGTTGGCTTGGCGGTCGGCGTCGCGGGCCTGAGCCTTGCGATGCCGGCGGTGTTCGTCGCGGCGTCCGCGGTCGGCGTTGCGATCCACGTGATGGGCGCCAACCTGCCGGGCGACGAACTCGTGGTGGCGGCCTCGGTCATCCTGGCCGGTGGCCTCTTGGCCGCGGGGCGGGCGGCGCGCGGCTCGATCGTGATGTGGGGCGCGTTGTTTGCCGTGGCCGGGCTGTTTCACGGCTATGCCTATGGCGAGTCGATCTTCGGCGCCGAGCGCACGCCGGTCTGGGCCTATCTGCTGGGGCTGGTGGTGGTGCAGAGCGCGCTCGCGACCGCGGTGGCGCTGCTGATGCGCAAGCCGCTGACGTCGTCGCTCAACGCGAGACTCGCCGGCGCCGTGATCGCCGGCATCGGCCTCGCGGTCCTGGTCGGGCAGTTCGTCCCGGCCGGCGGCTAGGATCTGATTCAACTACGTTGAAACAGGTCCGTCGCTCCTTGGTCTCGTTTGGGCATGATCTTTCCGAAAACCGCTTCATACTTTTCGGGATCATGCCCTAGCCGGGGCGAAATCGCTCCCGCGGCCGGTGGAAATGCACTAAGGTCCGCGCGCATTTCCTCTGCAGGATTCGCTATCGAATGACGCTATCGAGCATGACCGGCTTCGCCCGCGGGCAAGGTGTCTCCGGCACCTATGCTTGGGCCTGGGAGCTGAAGTCGGTCAATTCCAAGGGCCTCGACCTGAAGCTCCGTCTGCCGCCGGGCTGGGACGCGATCGAGGCGTCGGTGCGCGCCAAGGGGTCGGAGGCGCTGTCGCGCGGCAGCGTGTTCGCCAATCTGACAGTGAGCCGCCAGAACGCCGCGCCTGCGGTGCGCGTCAACGAGCCGGTGCTGGCCGCGGTGCTGGCGACGCTCAAGGGGCTCGCCGGAAAGGTCGACGCCGCGCCGCCGACGCTCGACGGCATCCTGTCGCTCAAGGGTGTGATCGAGGTGAGCGATGCCGAAGAGAGCGAGGAGGAGCGCGCCGCGGCCGAGGCCGCGATCGTCGCGAGCTTCACTCAGACGCTGAAGGGTCTCGCCGAGATGCGGCGCACCGAGGGCACGGCCCTTGGCAAGATCCTCACCGATCGCCTGACCGAGATCGCCGCGCTCACGGCGCGCGCCGAAGCCACGCCGGGCCGCAAGCCCGAGGCGATCAAGGCGAGGCTGTCGGAAAAAATCGCCGAGCTGCTCGACGGCTCGCAGCGCTTCGACCCCGACCGGCTGCATCAAGAGGCCATTCTCCTGGCCACCAAGGCCGACATCCGCGAGGAGCTCGACCGGCTCGTGGCCCACGTGGCGCAGGGCAAGAAGCTGATCTCGGGCGGCGGCCCGATCGGCCGCAAGCTCGACTTCCTCGCCCAGGAGCTCAACCGCGAATCCAACACGCTGTGCTCGAAGGCCAACGACCTGGAGCTGACCAACATCGGCCTCGAGCTGAAGGCCGTGGTCGAGCAGTTCCGCGAGCAAGTGCAGAATCTGGAGTAGCGATGGCGCGCGCCAAATCCAAGGTCATCGCCCGGCGTGGGCTGATGCTGGTGCTGTCGTCGCCGTCGGGCGCCGGCAAGACCAGATCGGA
>CAKZHN010000306.1 GCA_936924235.1 uncultured Rhodoplanes sp.
CCGGTCGCGATCGTCAGGTCGGCGACATCAACGGTGGTGACCGTCAGGCTGCCGGTGACCGCGGTGGCATTGAGGTCGGCCTGCAGGCCCGTGACCGTGAAGTCGGCTGGGCCATGCAGCGTGATGGTCTTGTTGTCGGCAGAGGCGTCGGCCTTGACCAGGACCTGGTCGTGGGCCTCGTCGCCGGTGATGTCGCTGTTGTTGGTGCCGGTCGTGATGGTGTTGCTGCTGACATGGGTGTCGGCCACCACCTCGACGGTGAGGAGGGACGCCGTGTCGGTGTGGGCGTCCAGGTCGCCGGCCGTCAGCGTCACCGTGGCGTTGTCGTCGCCGGTCAGGTCCAGCACGTGATCGTTGACCAGAGCCTGGGCGTTGATCGAGTTCGTGCCAGAGCCGGTCGCGATCGTCAGGTCGGCGACATCAACGGTGGTGACCGTCAGGCTGCCGGACAGATTGGTCGCAGTCAGGTTGCCCTGGAGGTTGATGACGACCAGGTTCGACGTGCCGCTCAAGGTGAGCAGCCCGCCGTCGGCGAGCGCTGCCGCATCGATCGGAATGCTGATGATTCCGTCCGCGATGATCGCGGACGAGCCGGCGACCGAAATCTCCCCGCCGCCGACGATCGGCCCCTTGAGCGTCAAGGTGGTGCCGGTGTTGACCGTGACCGCGGTGCCGCTGTCGATCGTGATCGTATGACCCGAGCTGCCATCGAGCGTGGTGGTCGTGCCGTTTCCGACGACATTGAACTGACCGGGGCCGGTCAGGCGGCCGCCGGTGATGGTTATGCTGGTCAGATCCAGGATCGCGCCGGAGTGGACATCGAGCACACCGCCGGTATTGGCCAGGGTCTCGTTCGACAGCAGCAGCTCCGTGCCGCTCCCCGTGACCACAAGCGTGCCGTCATTCGAGAAGGTCGCGACGTCGTGGACGCTGTTCGACGCCCCGCTGGTCACCCGGATCACGCCGTGGTTGACGAGGCTGCCGTCGGCGATGGTCGTGTTCTGCAGCAGCAGGACGGATGGGACTTCGATCTGGATCAGGCCTGCGACGGTCGCGGGATCCTGGTTCGTAACGTCCACGGAAATGAGCGTGATCGAGCCATTGATGGCCCGGATCGTTCCGCTGTTGGTGACGGCCTGGTTCGGATGCTGCGCGTTCCCGATGGACAGGCTTGCGCCGTTCTCGATCAGGACCGTGCCTTGCAGATTTGAAAATGGATCGTTGTCGGCGGCGTTGATCGCGAAGTGGCCTCCGGCAATCTCCAGTGTCACGCTGCCCGGTGCGCTGTCGGAGTCCAGCCGCAAGCTGTTGAGAGAAACATCCGTTGTGCTCGTGACGTGAGCAACAACACCAGGGATGCTGGACACGGGGATGACCGCGTCCTCGTTCGGCAGCGGCGCTGTGTTGGTGCTCCAGTTGCCGCCAACGTTCCAGAGTCCGGTGCCGCCCTGCCACTTGACCTTGCCGGTATCGTCAAGATCGAGCGTGAGCGGCATGAAAACGTGGGCCGAGTCGATCAATCCGCCGAGCCCTTCGACGGTCGCGTAGACTTCCAGCGCTGTTTGTGTGACGCCGGAAGCCGGCGTGGTCAGCGTCAAGTGGCCCTGAAGATAAGCGAGCCCGGGAATCTTGATGATCGAGCCGGTGTACTGAGTTCCGAAACTGTCCGTGATGACGTACCCGGCCGGCGCGCCCAGAATCCACACGTACTTCAAGGTCTCGTTGTTCGGAAACGACACCGAGATGTTCGGCGAGAACTGCGCTACGCCGATCTGAAACCGGCTGATCGGCAGGACGCTGACAACCGCAGGAATCGAGGGGGGCGGGGTATTCGCTCCCGCGCTGGCGGTTTTCTGGTCGTTGATGCCAAGCGGAGGCTGCGGGGGCAGGATATTGGACTGCAGCCCGATGCCGAAGAGGGCGCCGAATTTGCCGATCTGGAACGCGTTGGGATCGAGGCTGCCGCCGGACCCGATCGCATTCGCGGTGCGCTGAAACAACTGGAAGAACGGATCCTGCGAGCCCGACGAGAAAATGTCGTAGGCGGTCTTGTAGGCGTTCTGGAAATCGAGCATTTGCGCTCGGGTATTCGCCACGATCTCGATGCTGAAGCCGGAGCCCCGCGGGTGCAGCACCAGCGTGCGGCCCGGATCATCGACGATGAAGACCTGAGGATTCTGGCCTTTGGTGATGACCTCGAAGGTGCCGTGCTGAAGATCCTTGAAGGTCACGTCATCGAAATCGAGGATCACGATTTCTTCGCTGGCCGCATGGGCCTCGTCGAGCCGGCAAAGAATGAACAGGGCCGCAAGGCTCAGCGCGCCGGCCGCAAGGCCCGTGCCTCGGATGGCCGCCGAAGGAGTCTCGACGTGCAACCGGCCGTCGTGGATCTTGCGGCCGGGAAAGAAGCCAACGTCGCCGCGTACGACTCTGACAGACGACTGTCTCGATGATGCTTCGTCCGGATCGAAGGCGTCGACGACGATGCAGGAATCCGGCCCGAGCTGAAACGTGGTGCCGTCGGTGAACCGGATGGTCGCCGAGCCATCCGCGGCGGTCTGAATTACGTCACCTTCGTAGAGCAGAAGGCCGTGGATTACAGGCGATGCGAAGCCGTCCCGGACCAATTCCAGGTGTCCGGCCGCGCCGTGGAGCCTCCCCACGGGGGTGTCGTGCCGCTTTGGGAAATCAGGGCCGACAACCAGATCGTCAGACGTTCCAGCCACAGAATGACTCGATTAATGCTGATCACTGAGAATGCTTCTCTTTTATTTGATCTGTAGTCGAAATTGAAGGTATTATGACTCAGTTGCCATCTTTTAATCTTACCGCGCATGGCGCGAGGATCATGGTTTTGTTTAGGCGGCCTTGGCCGGCCATTTTGCTGGTTACATGGCTCGGTCTGGCATACGGCGGATGGATAGCGGAACCGGCGCTGGCGCAGCAGGGGGCGAGCGACAGCGACAACCGGTCCATCGGTAAGGTTATCGCGGTGGGCGGGTCGGTCACGATCGACCGCACCGCCGCCGTGGCCGTGCAGGTCAGCACCGGCGGGCGCCGGGGCGATGCCCGGGTCGGCGACCAAGTTTACCAGGGCGACGTTGTAGAAACCGGAAGCGACGGCACGATCGGCATCCGCTTTCTCGATGGTACGTCTTTTAACCTATCGAAGAACGCGCGCATCGAGCTGAACGACTTCGTCTACAGCCCGAAGGCCAGCGGCAACTCGACGCTGCTCACGCTGCAGAAAGGAACGCTGACCTTCATCGCCGGAACGGTCGCCAAGATCGGCGACATGAAGGTCGAAACGCCGGTCGCCACGATGGGCATCCGTGGAACGGCGCCTCGCGTGGAAATCCTGGAGGACGGCACCGTCAAGTTCTCCACCTTGATCGAAGAGTACAAGAAAGAGCAGCAGGGCCCCGGTGTTCCGAGGCCTTCGGGGCGCGCGGAGCTGCTCGACGTTCTGGAGCTCTGCAACAACCGCGACCCATCCGTCGGTCAGCGCCGGATCGACGCCTGCAAGACGCTTGTCGACCAGCACGTCGACAAGCCCGAGTCGCTCGCCGCGCTTTACAACAACATGGGAACGGCCCGCGTGGTCGCCGGCGACTACACGAACGCGATCGCGGACTACACCGCGTCGATCAGCCACGATGGACGTTCGGCGAAGGCCTTCAACAATCGCGGCATTGCCTACGAGAGAAGCGGCGATGCGACGCGGGCGCTGGCGGATTTCTCGCAGGCTCTGACGATATCGCCGGACTACGTGCCGGCCTTGGCGAACCGCTCCAAGCTCTATGAGAACAGCGGCGACGTTCCCCGCGCGCTGGCCGATCTCAACCGCGCTATCGTGCTGCAGCCCGGCACGGCCGCATTCTGGAACGAGCGCTGCTGGCTCCGCGCGACCGGCTCATCGGCCCAGGACGCGCTGGCCGACTGCAACGAGGCGCTCCGCCTGGGGCCGCCCTCCGCGGCCCGCTACGACTCGCGCGGGCTCGTCTATCTCAAGCTCGGCAATGCGCCTCAGGCTGTTGCCGACTACAATTCGGCGCTCGGGATCAATCCGCAATTGGCCAGTGCGCTCTATGGGCGCGGCCTTGCCAAACGGCGGTCCGGCGACAGGACAGGCGGCGACGCCGACGTCGCGGCGGCAGTGCGGATCGACGCCGGTGTGACCGGGCAGTTTGCCCGCTACGGGCTGCAGTAATCCCGCGCCTCAAGGCCTTGCACGATTGACGATCGGCTTCCAGTCGCGCACGCGCGCCCGGATGGTATCGATGTCCGACCGGGACACGTCTTGCGACATGACCTCGAGCTGCCGCTGCGCCTTGGTGTCGCCGCGCGATGCCGCGAGGCTCATCCAGAACACAGCTTGCTGGACGTCCCGGGCGACGCCCCGGCCTTC
>CAKZHN010000307.1 GCA_936924235.1 uncultured Rhodoplanes sp.
TAAGATCGTCGCGTGCTGCGGCGTCGTATGGACCCCCGGGTCAAGCCCGGGGGTGACACCGTTTGCGTTGAGAGACCGGGGCTAGCTTAGCCCACCGACCCGACCAGATCCGGGCGGCTCAACCCTTCCGCGGCGACCCAGCTCGCAACCCCGAACAGCGCCGCGTCTTCGTTCATGCGGCCGAGCAGCTGCAGGCCGAGCGGCAGGCCTTCGTCGGCCAGCACCGGGATGGTCAGCGCCGGGCAGCCGAGCAGCGACGCCGACACGTTCATCGCCGTGTTGCCGGTCGTGCCGAGCCCGACCGGGGCGGCGCCGCAGGCGCCGACCGTGATCAACGCATCGTACTTCGCCGCAGCCTTGGCATAGGTCGCGCGCACCGTCTCGCGCCGCGCCAGCAATTCGGCGAACTGCTTCTGCGTCATCTTCTCCGCGGTCACCAGCCGGTCGCGCGCCGACTGGCTGAGCTTGGTCGGGTCGAGGTCCGAATACGTGTTCAGCGGCCAGCGGCCCTCCCAGGCATTGATCGACATGGTGAGGTCCAGCGCGTCGGACAGCGCCTGCTCGGCAGCCTCGATATCGGCATCGTCGGCGCGCTCGCGCAGATCGATGCCGGACATCTGCAGCCGCTGCTTGGCGGCGGCGAAGGCTTTGCGCGCGCCCTCGCTGGTCAACTTCCAGCCATAGGTTCCGAGAATGCCGAGCTTGGCCGGCTTGTTGCGCGCCTTGAAGTCGACGTCGCCTGTGAGTCCGACAAAGCCCGGATCGCCGCCGGCGCGATCGGCGATCGCGCGCAGCACCGCCCAGGTGTCGGCCAGCGTCGCGCCGATCGCGCCCTGGCAGCTCTGGCTGAAATGATCGTGCGAGCCGCTGCGGTTGATCGCGCCGACGCTCGGCTTGAAACCGACCGCGCCGCAGAAGCTCGCCGGCCGCAGGATCGAGCCGACCACCTGGGTGCCGAGTCCCGCCGGCACCATGCCTGAGCCGACCGCCGCAGCCGAGCCGCTCGACGAGCCGCCGGGCGTGCGCTTCGGATCATGCGGGTTCTGTGTCTGGTGCCACGGATGGCTCGAGGCGAATTCGGTGGTGGTGGTCTTGCCGATGATCACGGCGCCGGCCTCGCGCAGCGCATGCACGCTTGCGGAGTCGCGCTTCCAGTCGGTGCCGTCCCACATCGGCGAGCCCTGGCCGGTCGGCATGTCGGCGGTCTCGATGATGTCCTTGATCGCGACCGGCATGCCGTCGATGGGTGACAGCGGCTTGCCGTTGGCCCAGCGCTTCGTCGAGTCGTCGGCGGCCTGCCGGGCGCCGTCCTTGTTGACGATGACGAAGGCGCCGATGCCCTTGTCGAGTTGCGCGATCCTGGTCAGCGTCTCTTCGAGATAGGTGCGCGGGCTGAGCTTGCCGGAGCGCAGATCCGCGCCGAGCGAGACATAGCCCCGCAGCTTATGGCCGCCGCGCATGCTGAGATCGTTCATGGCCGCACCGCCGGGGTTTCGTCCTTCATTCCGCGTGCTCGCCACATGAGATAAAGCTCCAAACTCACCTGTTCCGGAGCGCCGAACGGATAGGGCTCGGCGCGCATCCCGATCATGCAATTCCTAAGCCGCCTCTGCAATGAGCCGACGCTCTGCCATTCCAGCCGGTAGATCGGATAGCCGGTCGGATGCGCCTGCGGCACCTTGTTGCCGGCAAGGCTCTTGCCCCAATTGTCGTCGTGGCACTGGGCGCAGGAGAGATTGAGCTGGCCCTGGCGCTGATTGTAGATCGCGCGGCCCTGCTCGACGTATGCCGCGAGCCGCGGATCGTCCGGCGGCGCGATCGGCTCGCCGCGCGATTGCAGGCCGATGAAGGTCGTCAGCGCCAGCATCTCCTTGCTCTCGAATGAGAACGGCGTGGCGTTCTGGAGCCGTTCGCGGCATCGGTTGATGCGCTGTTCGAGATCGACCGGCCGGCCCAGTCGTGCGTCGAAGGCCGGATAGCGTGCCGCGACGCCCTTCATCTTCTCTTTGGCGTCGCCATGGCAATCGGCGCAGGACTTGTTGGCGCTGCCGGCCTTCGTCTGCCACAGGGCCTCGCCGTCGAGCACCGACAGCATGGCGGGATTGGCGGTGTCGTCGTCCTCCATCGCCTTGTTGTCGGCGCTCATGTCGTCGTAGCCCGAATGGCGCTCGTTCCATGGGATCTCGGCGCGCGCTGCGAGGAACGGGCCGGTCAGGGCGGTCGCCACTATGGCGAAAGGCGCGAGCCGTCGCAGGATCGCGGCAGCGCTCATTCGACGGTGATCTTCGCCGCGGCATCCGCGACGAAGCCGTTGTCGCCGGTCCATTTGAACGCGATGGTGCCGCTCTCGGTCGCGACCGTATAGAACGTGATGAACGGATTGGCCGAGATCGCCGGATAGAGCGCGGCGCTGAAGATCTCTTCGCCGTTGTAGGTGCACACCATCGACGTGATGATGTCGCGCGGGATCGGCTTGCCCATGTTGTCGTGGCGGAAGCCGTTTTCCATGATGTGCGAGATCAGCGACTTGATCGCGATAACCTCGCCGCGCTTGGCCTTGGCCGGGACGTTGATGAGGGTGCGGGCAGCCATCAGACCGGATCCTCCAGGCAGGCGCTGATCGTCAGGATCACATCGACCTTGTCGGACCAGAAGGTGCCGTCGGACAGCTCGCAGATCGCGATGACCGACTGGGTGTCGGCGAGCCGGATGCGCGTCGAGATCTCGCCCTTGCCGGAGCGCGGCCCGAGCTTGGTGCTGATCACGTTCGGCTGCGGGTTCTTCTCGGTGAGAACATGGATCGACTTGACGTGATCGGTCGCGGTCATCGGGCTGTCGACCGAGACCGTGATGGCGACCGAGTTGCCGTTCTCGACCAGCGGCGGGATGTTGAGCTTGATCTTGCCAGGCTTGGCTTCCGCGTTGCCGGTGATCTCGCGGATCGCCGTGGCCATGGCGGCCGGGGTGGCCGTCGCGGGCCGCACGATCAGCGCCGCGCCGGCTCCGGCGATAAACATGCGGCGCGTGGCCCCAGCGGAAAACCGATCCAGCATCTCGTCAGTCCTTCAGCGTCATCAGAAACGCCACCACGTCCTCGATCTGCTCCGCGGACAACACCGGCTTGCCGCGGAAATTCGCCGCCACGCGGGTCAGGCCGTCGATCCGGTAGAAGGACGGCATGATGGTAGCCGGATTGAGGCGGGAGGCGTCAACCATCCGCAGCCGCAATTCGCCCTCCGACCAGCGCGATCCGGTGCCGGTCAGGCTCGGCGACAGATCGCCCTGAAAGCGCTGGTCTGGAAATGGGCCTGAATGGCACAACAGACAAGTGCTCTCGCGCTTGACCACGATGGCCCGGCCGCTGACCGGATCGCCGGGCTTGCCGGTCAGCGATTTCGGGATGGCATCGCCCACCACGTCGTAGGTTACCAGGGCCTGCTGCGCCGCAACGGGTGCGCAGCCAATTGCAACGATCGCGATGGCGAGTGCGCCCCGGCCGATCATCCGAAGGTCTCGCCGGTGATAGTACGGAACCAGGCATCATCCTGGTCGGCTTCGTCCTTGCGCACCGAGCGCGGCGCGTCGGCCGGACTGTAAATCACGCCCGACCCGGCCTCGACATACAGATCGTCCACTGGCCGGTAGGTGCCGCGCTGCGAGATCGCATAGTCCGGCGCGATCAGGCTGTAGCACGAGCTGGTGAGCGTCGGCTGCTCCGGGCTCTTGCCCGCGAACAGCGCCGCGATGGCCGCGGCGCAGATCCGGCTCTGCGATTGCGCCGCCGAGGCCGAGCGCGGCATCGCGCCGGCGATGGCGGCGTCGCCGATCACGTGGATGTTCTTCTGCAGCTTCGACTCGAAGGTCAGCGGATCGACCGGACACCAGCCGGTGCGGTCGGCGACATGGGCGAGGTCCGCAGCGCGGCCGGCCTTCTGGGTCGGGATGATGCTTGCGACCGCGGCCTGGTACTTGTCGAAGTCGGTCGAGATCGTCTTGCTCGAAGCCTCGATCTGGCTCAGCGCACCGCCGTTCGACAATCCGACCCATTCGATCAGGCCGGGATAGAGCTCCTGCCATGCCGCCTCGAACAGCTTCTGCATGGTGAAGTTTTCTTTCTGGTCGAGCACGATCACCTTGGAGCGTGGTTTCCGGCTCTTCAGATAGTGGGCAATGAGGCTCGCCCGCTCGTAGGGCGCCGGCGGGCAGCGCGCCGGATTGACCGGCGAGGTGATCACCACCGTGCCGCCGTCGGCCATGGCCTCGAGCTGACGGCGCAGCACCATGATCTCGGCGGCATTGTTGAAGGCGGCCGGCATCGCCTCGGCGGCGCTGCGGTCGTAGCCCGGAACGAAGCCTGGGCGGAAATCGATGCCGGGCGACACCACCAGCCGGTCGTAGGCGAGGAGCGTCGAGCCGCCTGCGAGCGTCACCGTCCGCTTTTCGGGATCGACGGCGGTCGCCGCTGCAATGATCACATCGATGCCGGCGGCCTTGACCTTGTCGTAGCCGAATTCCTGATGGCTCAAGTCCATCAGGCCGGCGATCACGGCGTTGCTTTGAGGCGGCGCTGTGTAGGTCGCGTTGGTCTCGACGAGCGTGACGTTGATCTTCGGATCGGCCTTGCGCAGCGCGCGGGCGCAGCCGGTGCCGCCGAAGCCGCCGCCGATGATGATCACGCGGGGACCTGCGCCTTGCGCGAGGGCCGGCTTAAAGCACGCTGTCGCCGCACCCGCGGCCGCCGCGGATTTCAGGAACTGTCGCCGATGGACGCGAATCCTGGTCATGCGGATTTCCGTCGGCTCGAAACGCGGACGGCGGCCTTTTGGGCCGCCGTCTCTCTCGTATTCAGATCATTACGCGATCTGGATGTTCTGGTTCTTCAGCGGGAACGAGCGGAAGCGCTTGCCCGTCGCCGCGAAGATGGCGTTGAGCACGGCCGGCGCGGCGACGAAGATCGTCGGCTCGCCGACGCCGCCCCAGAAGTCGTTGCTCGGCATGATGACGGTCTCGACGTGCGGCATCTCCGACATGCGGATCGAGCCGAAGGTGTCGAAGTTGGTCTCGACCACCGCGCCGTCCTTGATGGTGATGCCACCATGGAAGAGCGCCGACAGGCCGTAGACGAACGAGCCGGCGATCTGCCGTTCGATCTGCGCCGGATTGACGGCGTGGCCCGGGTTTGTCGCCGCCACGATCCGGTGCAGCTTCACCTTGTTGCCGTTCACCGACACTTCGGCGGCGGCCGCGACGTAGCTGCCGTAGCCCATGTGCTGGCAGATGCCGCGGTGGACGCCCTGCGGCGCCGGCTTGTCCCAGCCGACCTTCTCGGCCACGGCGTTCAGCACGCCGAGGTGCTTCGGGAACTTCGCCATCATCTTGCGGCGGAACGCCAGCGGGTCCTGACCCGCCGCATGCGCCATCTCGTCGATGAAGCATTCGAGATAGATGGCGTTCTGGTTGTTGTTCACCCCGCGCCAGAACCACGGCGGAATGTGCAGGTTCCGCATGGAGTGGTCGATCAGCAGGTTCGGGATGTCGTAGCCGAATGCGCCTTCGGGGCCACCCGGGTTGAGACCCTGGAACACCGCCGGATCGGCGCCCGCCTGCATCGCCTCCGGACGCGCATAGGCCAGGATCGACTGGCCCGAGATGCGCATGTGCAGGCCGGTGACGTTGCCGTCCTTGTCCAGCGCGCCGGTGAGCTTGCACTGCGTCACCGGGTGATAGACGCCGTTGGTCATATCCTCTTCGCGGGACTTCAGCAGCTTGATCGGCGTGCCGGGCATCTGCTTGGCGATCGACACCGCTTCGGTGACGTATTCGCTGCGGGTGCGCCGGCCGAAGCCGGTGCCGAGCATGATCCGATGGACCTCGACCTTGTCGGCGGGCAGGCCCGACGCTGCGATCGCCGCCGCATAAGCGGCTTCGCCATTCTGCGTGCCAGTCCATACCTCGCACTTGTCGGCCGTGACGAGCGCGGTGGCGTTCATCGGCTCCATGCAGGCGTGGTTCTGATTCGGATAGGCGTAGACGGCCTCGACCTTCTTCGCCGCACCCGAGATCGCCGCCTGGACGTCACCGGCCTTGTTGCCGACGAACTTGGTCTCGGCGGTCAGGCCTTCCTCGAGGAACTTGGCGATCGACTCCGACGAGACATTGGCGCCGTCGCCCTTGTCCCATTCGATCGGCAGCGCTTCGAGCGCGGTCTTGGCGTGCCACCAGGTGTCGGCGACCACCGCGACCGACTTCTCGTCGACCTGGACGACCTTCTTGACGCCCTTCATGCCGCTGACCTTGGCGGCGTCGAAGCTCTTCACCTTGCCGCCGAACACCGGGCAATCCTTGATCGCGGCGTTCAGCATGCCGGGCAGCGTGAAGTCGATCCCGTACATCATCTTGCCGACGACCTTGTCGGCAGTGTCGAGCCGCTTCAGCGGCTTGCCGGCGATCTTCCAGTCCTTCGGGTCCTTGAGCTTGGGCTTCTCCGGTACTGGCAGCTTGGAGGCGGCTTCCGCCACCTTGCCGTAGGTCGTGGTCTTGCCGGACGCCTTGTGCGAGATCACGCCGGCCGAGGCCGTGCACTCGGAGGCCGGGACCTTCCATTCGTCGGCCGCGGCCTGGATCAGCATCAGGCGGGCGGCAGCGCCGCCCTCGCGGACGTACTGGTTCGATTCGCGGATGGCGCGGCTGCCGCTGGAGTTGTAGTTGCCCCAGGCGCGCTTGCGCTTCACGTTGTCGGCCGGCGTCGGATACTCGATCGTGACCTTCGACCAGTCGCAGTCGAGCTCCTCGGCGATGAGCTGGGCGAGGCCGGTGTGCGAGCCCTGGCCCATCTCGGCGCGAACTTCGCGGATCGCCACGGTGTCGTCGGGCTTGATCGCAACCCAGATGCCGAGCTCGTTCGGCGTGAGGTTCTCGTGGAATTGCGCGCGGTCGCCGGGCGCGGCGAATGCAGCCTTCGGGCCGATGCCGAGCATCAGGCCGCCCGTTGCGGCCGTGCCGATGACGAAAGTGCGGCGATTGATTTTCGGAACGAAATTCATGATCGCCCTCCCTTACGCGTTCGCCGCGGCGTGGATCGCCGCGCGGATCTGCTGGAAGGTGCCGCAACGGCAGATGTTGGTCATCTCGCGGTCGATGTCGGCGTCGGTCGGCTTCGGCTTGTTCTTGAGCAGTTCCACCGCCGCCATGATCTGGCCGGACTGGCAGTAGCCGCATTGCGGCACGTCGTGCTCGATCCAGGCCTTCTGCACCTTGTGCAGGATGCCGTTCTGGGCGAGGCCCTCGATGGTGGTGATCTTGGTGTTGACCGCGCCGCTCACCGGGAACGAGCAGGAGCGCGTCGCAACGCCGTCGACATGGACGGTGCAGGCGCCGCACTGCGCGATGCCGCAGCCGTACTTGGTGCCGGT
>CAKZHN010000308.1 GCA_936924235.1 uncultured Rhodoplanes sp.
AAGCGGCCGATGCGGGTGTCGAGGTTGTTGGCGACCTCGACGGAGCGGGTGCCGAGGGTGCGGTCGATCTGCTCGATCTTGGCCCCGACGCTCTCGGCCAGCGCCTGGCCGCGGGCGTTGATGATGCCGGTGACGTCGCTGATGCGCTTGTCGAGCGCGGTGACGACTTCCTTGCCGCCTTCGGCCAGCGTCTTGGCGATGTCCATGACGCGGGAGGAGAGGGCGTCGTTGAGCGTCTGGGTGCGGCCGTCGAGCGCCTCCTGGAAGCGGGCGAGCCGCTGGTCCAGCGTGGCGGTGACTTCGGTGGCCTTGGTCGAGACCTTGCCGTCGAAGCCGTCGATGTAGTCGCGCATCGCGCCCGACACTTCGGTGGTGCGCTGGCCGAGACGCTCGACCAGCTCGCCGCCATAGGTCTTCACGGTGCGGTCGAACTCGGCGAGGTGACGGGTGATGAGGTTGCCCAGCGTCGAGCTGTCGCGCGTGATCTTCTCGGCGAGCTCGGCGCCGCCGTGGGAGAACATCTCCTCGAAGGCCTGCAGACGGGCGGCCAGCATCTCGCGCACCGAGTCGCCCTGGGTGGCGACGGTCGAGGCGAGGTGCTCGGCGTTCTCGCGGAAGGTCTCGGTGACCTTGTCGCCGCGGGTGACGATGGTCTCGGTGATGCGCTCGCCGGTCTGCTCGAGCTTGGACACGACGTCGCCGCCGCGCAGGCTGAGATCGAGCACGAGCGAGTCGCCGGTGGACTTGAGCGTCGAGTTGACCTCGTCGCCGGAGGTCGCGATCGACTCCGCCAGGCGGCTCGAGGTGTCGACCAGCGTCTCGGTGATCTGCTGCGAGCGGTCTTCCATGAGCTGGACGACGGCCGTGGACTTCTGGGCGAAGCCCTGGGTGACCTCTTCGAGGCGCTCTTCCATCATCTGGGCGAGGTTCGTGGTGAGACCCGCGAACTCCTCGGTGATGTGGTCGGTCTTGAAGTTCAGGCTCGAGGTGAGCCGGTCGCTGGCGTTGGCGATGGCGTTGGAGGTCTCGCCGCTGGCGCGCTCGAGGCGCTCCAGGAGGTCACCGCCGCGCTCGCCGAGCGCCGCGATCATCGCGTCGCCAGCGCGGCCGAGCGCCATGGTGATGTGCTCGCCCTTTTCGGTGAGGGCACCCGCAATCTTTTGCGCGCTCTCATTGACGCGCTCGGCGACGTGGTCGCTGACCGAGGAGATGTCATGGGACAGGTCGAGATGCACGCCGGTGATGGCGTTGCGCACCTGCTCGGCCTGGCCGACCAGGGTGTCGCGCTGATGCGCGAGAGTCTCGAGCAGGCCGCGAATGCGGACTTCGTTGTCGTTGTAGGCGCGCTCCAGCGCCGAAACTTCGTTCGCGACAAGCGCCTCGAGCTCGGCGGCGCGCGCGAGCGCGCGCTCGACGCCGTCGCCCATGGCGGCGACCTCGCGGCGGATCGCCTGGCCGACCGAGACGATCGACTCGCGGGCGACTTCCTCGGGTTCGGCGAGCTTCATGGCGACGCTCGCCATGGACTGCGCGATGACGCGCAGCTCCTGGGCGCGCCACACCATGTGGGCCATCACGTAGAAGAACAGCACCGGGGCGAGCAGGAAGCTCGCGAGCCCGATCATGGCCGGGATGCCGGCCGCGCCCTGCGTCAGCACGGCGCGCAGGTCGGGCAGGAACAGGAAGGCGAGGGCTGCGCCTCCGATCACCCAGGCGAAGGCGAAGATGGTGGCGACGAAATACGAGGTTTTCGGCGGACGGCGCTGCAGCGTCTGCAGGATCTGGCCGATCGACTGG
Organism: uncultured Rhodoplanes sp.; assembly: GCA_936924235.1. Taxonomy (GTDB): domain Bacteria; phylum Pseudomonadota; class Alphaproteobacteria; order Rhizobiales; family Xanthobacteraceae; genus Z2-YC6860. The sequence goes on from CAKZHN010000308.1 coordinate 1,798, forward strand.
CGGTCGTCGTTGGCGGCGCGCTGGATGCCGCGCAGGTCGTCGGGCTCCTGGCCTTCGAACAGGCCCTTGTCGGCGGCAGGCTGCGAGGAGCGGCTGCCACGGCGCTCACGGGGCGCGGGGGCCGGATCCATGACCGGATCGACGCGGCCGGAGCCGGGCTGATCGGTGGTGCTGAGCACCTCCTGGATCGCATTCAGAGCGGTATCCGTCGGATCCTTGATCTTCTTCGGATTGTTCGCCATCGGCTTGTCGCCTCACTCTCTACAACTGGACCCCCGGCCAAGCCCGACAAATGTGCCGCATTTCCTGGGCTTGGCCTTACGCGCTTGACAGTCGCTTATCCCCTAAATCGTCGCCGATCCCCTAACCGGTCGGCGGCAGGCAGGTGGGCCTTTTTCCGCACAGAAATGTCGCTCGGACACCTGATGCTTTCCACAGAAACGCCCACAGGCTCCCCACCATGCGTCAACCATCCTATCGGCTTGGCATGTCGAAAGAAATGGCGGCCGTAAGGGTTTTTTAATCATCGTTAATTGGGTGTTCCACGCGCCGAAATTCCGGCGAGGCAGTGTGGCCGCGAAGCCAGACGCCGCCGCAATTCTCGGGTGGTTAACCGGTCGTTATCGGAGCCCGTCACAGGCTTTAAGGATCGGTCAATTTTAGGGCCGCAAGAGGGCGCCTGTTAACCAGCAGAGTATTTCCGCACCGCCGCAGCGGCCGGTTTTATGCGCGGCTTTTACCTGGCTTTCGTCGATCTCCGGTCATGCTGCGCCGATACAAGGGCGAAGGCCCATCGGGGGAGACGAGGAATGGCTGCCGTCGCGAAGGTTGTCGAGACCAAGCCGGCGATCGATACCGAGCACCTGGCCCGTATGACGCTCGGGGAGCGGAGCCTGGAGCGCGAGGTGCTGGAACTGTTCGGCCGGCAGGCCGACATGCTGCTGCCGCGCATCCGCCGCGGCGATCCGGCGCTTGCGGCAGCCTCGGCCCACACCCTGAAGGGTTCGGCGGTCGGTATCGGCGCTTTCGGGGTGGCGCGGGCCGCCGAGGCGGTCGAGAAGGCCAAGGACGCCAGCTTCGCGATCGCCATCGAGACGCTCGCCGTCGTGCTCGAGGAGACCAAGGCCGAGATCGCCAGGCTTCTGGCCAACTGACTGCAAGGCTGTTCCGGGCATAAGCCGCTAGCGTCACCCCCGCCGACCCGTTAGAAGTGGCCGCCCGGCCGTCCGGCCGGTGACCTTCCCCCTACGGCCCACGGTCCTATGCCCAAGATCACCTTCATCGATTCCGCCGGCACCTCCCGCACCATCGACGCCGAGGTCGGCGCGACCGTGATGGAGACCGCAATCAAGAACGACGTTCCCGGCATCGAGGCCGAATGCGGCGGCGCCTGCGCCTGCGCGACCTGCCACGTCTATGTCGAGGAAAGCTGGCGCGAGAAGGTCGGCGGGCCGTCGCCGATGGAAGAGGACATGCTCGACTTCGGCTACGACGTGAAGCCGAATTCGCGGCTGTCGTGCCAGATCAAGGTCTCGGACGCGCTCGACGGCCTCGTGGTGCGCACGCCCGAGCGGCAGGCGTAAGCCTTTCTAAGCCCCCTGCAGCTTCCACTGGCTGAGCCGCGCGATCGCTTCTTGCGGCAGCGGCGTGGCCTTGCGCGTCTTGATGTCCATGCAGACCAGCGTGGCCTGGCCCGCCGCGGCGCAGATGCCGTCGCGGAAAATCGCCTGCGACACCTTGAACGAGGAGCGGCCGAAGGCCGCGACGCCGGTGCCGATCTCGATGCCTCCCGGCCAATGCAACTCCTTCATGTAGTCGACCTCCATCCGCACCATCACGAAGGTCAGCCCCGGCACGCCGATGCCGAGGTCCTTGTTGCGGAACATGGCGACCCGGCCGCTCTCGAAATAGGTGAGAAACACCGCCTGGTTGACGTGGCCCTGCGGGTCGAGATCGCCGAAGCGGATGGTGTCGGTGACCCGGTGCGGGTACTCGGCGAGCTGCGGCGCGGGCTTCTTGGCCGGCCGGGCGGGCTGGTCGTTCACGATAATTTCCTTGCAAAGGCTGGGGCGGGAGGACGTTTCGGCTTCACTGGCGGGATAGTCGGCGATTTAGGCCTACGGGCAAAGGGGCGCGAATTACCCCTTTTCGCAAGCGCCCATGACCGCTAGACAGACGGCCGACAGTCAAGCATCCCGCTGACAATCAACCCAAAAATTAGACCTGTTCTCATGAGTGATCCGATCAAGACTGACGTGCTGATCATCGGTGCCGGCCCGGTCGGCCTGTTTGGCGTGTTCGAGCTGGGACTGCTCGACATCAAGTGCCATCTCGTCGACATCCTCGACAAGGTCGGCGGCCAGTGCGCCGAGCTCTATCCCGAGAAGCCGATCTACGACATCCCGGCGATCCCGAAGATCTCCGCGCAGGGCCTGGTCGATCAGCTCATGGAGCAGATCAAGCCGTTCGGGCCGACGTTTCATCTCAGCGAGATGGTCGAGACCATCGAGCGGATCGGCGATCCGCTGTTCAGGGTGACGACCGACGGCGGCAAGGTGTTCGAAGCCAAGCTCGTGGTGATCGCGGCCGGCGGCGGCTCGTTCCAGCCGAAGCGTCCGCCGATCCCGGGCATCGAGGCCTACGAGGGCACCTCGGTGCACTATGCGGTGCGCAAGATGGACGCGTTCAAGGGCAAGAAGATCCTGATCGTCGGCGGCGGCGACAGCGCGCTCGACTGGACGCTCAACCTCGCGCCGATCGCCAAGCACCTGACGCTGCTGCATCGCCGCAAGGAGTTCCGCGCCGCGCCCGACAGCGTCAACAAGATGACGGCGATGCTGGACAATGGAAAGATCGACTTCGTGATGGGCCAGGTCACCGGCCTCGAAGGCGCGGGCGGCCAGATCACCGCGGCCAACGTCAAGGGCGGCGACGGCTCGACGTTCCACATCGCCTGCGACGCCATGCTGCCTTTCTTCGGGCTGACCATGAAGCTCGGCCCGGTGGCGAACTGGGGCCTCAAGCTCCACGAGGACGTCATCCCGGTGAACACCGAGAACTTCGAGACGAGCGAGCCCGGCATCTTCGCCATCGGCGATATCAACACCTACCCGGGCAAGCTGAAGCTCATTCTCTCCGGCTTCCACGAGGTCGCGCTGATGTCGCAGAAGGCGCACCGATACATCTATCCGGACAAGAAGCTGACGTTCCAGTACACGACGTCGTCGACCAACCTGCAGAAGAAGCTCGGCGTCGCGTAACGTCTACTGCGTAACGTCTACTGCGTAACGTCTACTGCGCCTGCGCCGGCGGCTCCGACGGCGGCGGCAGGGGCTGCACCTCGACGCCGGGCGGCGCTTTCAGGCCGAGCGCGTCGCGCGCGGCGGGGAGTGCCGCGTCCGCCATCGCGGCGTGTCCTTCGGCGCTCGGATGGAAGGCGCCGCCGTAGACCGCCGACAGCGCGGCCCAGACCGCGTCGTGGATGTTGCTCGGCTGCATGGTCGAGGGCAGGCCGCGCGGAAACGTCATCGCAGTGAAATAGCTGTCGTTGGCGGTGCGGATCCAGCGTGCGCGTTGCGCATAGGGCCGGAATTCGCTCGGCCGCCGCGAGCAGACCATCGGTGAGGTGGCGGCCGACACCGGATCGGGATCGAAGCTCTTGCCTTCGGGCGAGAAGCAGTCGCGGTCGAACTCCGGATCGTCGTCGGCATGCACGCAGAAGCCGTGCTGCGCGAACGCCTCCTGGTGCGAGGCGACGAAGGTCATGCGGTCGCTCTCAGTGTTGCTGCACAGGATGCCGTGCTCGCAGCGCGCCAGCGCCTGGACCTTCGGCAGGAAGCGGTCCATGACGAAATCGGTGACCTGCTTAAGCCGTGCGGCATTGGCGTTGAACGACGGATGCACGTCGAGCCCGTCGCGACCGCCCGGGCAGGGCGCGTCGCCGGCCATCGCGGGATGGCCATACGACGTATAGACCACCTTCGAGAGATCGCCGCCGACGAACGGCTTCAGCGCGGCGCGCAGCCGCGCGAAGTTCTGCGGCAGCGTGCGGTCGAGGAGCTGCTGCGCGTCAGGCACCGAGGTGATCAGGCCGCCCTGGTTGAACAGGACGCGCTCGACGCCGGGCGTGATCATCACGTCGGCGACCAGTCCTGCGAACTTGATGTCGTTGGCGCCGACCGTGAGCAGGATCAGGTCGAGCTTACGCTCCGGCATCTGCCGCCGCGCCCGGTTCATGGCGTCCTGCAATTGCGCGAGCTGCGCCGGCACGGTGCCGGAGCAGCGGCCGGTGACCGGGCAGTCGGTCGCGCCCTGCGCATCAAGCAGGCCCGCCGCAATGCTCGCGCCGCTGCAGGCGAGCGGAATGAACGTGACGGCGAGCTTGGGATTTTCGATCGCGAGTTCGAGCGCGGTGCGAAGCTGATAACCGTAGAGCGAGCGGTGGCAGCCCGGCGACATCCACAGCGCGCCATGGCTCGACCAGTCGCCGGAGGCGCCGCCGCCGCCCGGCCCGGCCTCGCAGGCCTTGTCACCGTCGAAGCCGGCGCGGCTCGGGCGGAAATATTCGCCGCGCACCGCGCCGCCGAAGCGCTGGAAGCAGAAGCCTTCGTCGGCGAGCGCGATCGGCCGGTCGGGATTGCCTTCGCCGGCCGCGACTGAGTCGCCCATGCCGGCGATCAGGAGGTCGCGCACCTGGATCTCGGCCGAGATGGTGGAGACGCTGTTGTCGGGCTGCGTGATGCCGACCGCCGCGATGGTGGGCTTGCCGTAGGCGACGCGCTGGATCACGAGGTCCGAGCAGGCGCCGTTGACCTGCTTCGGCGGAATGGTGCCGTCGTCGAAGCTCCAGTTGCAGGTCGCGCCCGCGGGCACCGGGCCGGTGAGCTTCACGGCAATGAGGTGGCTCTTGGGCGCGAGATAGCTCTCGCGCTCGCCATCGCGGTCGCAGGTCTCGAGCAGCGCGCCCGCGGCGTTGACGCAGAGATAGGGCAGGATGGCCTGGGCCCAGCCGCGCCCGCCGCTGGCGGTTTCGAGCTGATGCTCGGCGGCGAGGATGCTGCCGGCGCGCGCCGCGCGCACATGGCGCTGGAAGTCGGCCTCGCGCCGGAACAGGCGGAAGCGGTTCTTCACCTCCCATTCGATGCGGATGCCGGGCTCTTCGGCCTGGACCTGAGCCTGGGCCAGCACCGGTTCGGCAAGGGAGGGCAGGGCGAGGAGGGCGGCGAGGGCCGCAAGGATGAGGGCGCGCATCACGGACCAGGGTCAGAGGCGGCTTATGTAGTACCGCCACTGCGGCGGAATTTGGAGCGCATTTATCATTTGTAACGCCCAAGCCGTGGAGGCACTCACAAGTCCATCCGTCGCCGGCAGGTCGATGCAGGCACGGACGTGCTGGCCTGTGTGCAATCAGTTTCACCTTGTTGTCTGTGTAATCAATCTGTCACGGCCGAAACCTAGCGTTCCGGGCGCGGGGCGGCGTCAACTCCCATCAGAGAGATTACGATGACGACTGTTTTGTGTCGCGACCCGCGCGGCGCGGCTCTACGCCCAATACTTTTGTCCGGGACCGCGCTGCTTAGCTCTGCGCTGATCGTTCTTGCGAATCCGACG
>CAKZHN010000309.1 GCA_936924235.1 uncultured Rhodoplanes sp.
GCTTCTGATGATAGTCGAGCTGCTCAACACCGCGGTCGAGAAGCTGTCGGATCACGTCACGCCGCACCACCACGACGCCATCGGCCGCATCAAGGACATGGCGTCCGCCGCGGTCGGGTTGTCGCTGCTGCTCGCCGGCATCGTCTGGCTGGTGGCGATCGCCGAGCGCTTCGGCTGGCTCTGACAGGTCTCACGCCCTTTTATTGTTAATCGTTTGCGATGCTTTTCCACGCGGAACCGCTGCGCATCGGCGCGTGTCCTGCGCTCGGAAACGCCCGCGTTTATTGGGCCCGCCGCAATCAGCACTAACGAAGTCCAAACCGTCCGCCGCAAAGTTTTCGGGCTCCATTAACGCTGCCTGCGTGCGCGGGTTTGCGGCCACAAACGGCTAACAACTTGAAAAGTTTTCACGTCGCATTTTGCGCGTCGACGAAAGGAAATCTTCGTGACGCGCGTTCCGCTCCGCATCGCTGTGACCCTGGTGCTCGCTCTGTCGGCCGCCGCCGCGCGCGCCGCAGGAAGCGACGACGCGCAGTGGCCGTCGCTCGGCGATGATGCGCAATGGCCGAACGTCAAGGTCGACGAGGCGCCGATCAATCCGAAGCCGGCCTTCATTCCGCCCGACGAGCCGGTCGCACAGCCGGTGATCCGCAAGCCGTTGGCCGCGCCCAAATCAGTGTACGCGTCCAAGCCGGTGTTCGCGCCCGAGACCACCAGCGTGGATGTCACTGGCAGCGTTGATGTCACCAGCAGCACCGCCGAGTGGCCGAACGTCAAGGTCGATGAGACGCCGATCAATCCGAAGCCGGCTTTCGTTGCGCAGGAGCCTGCGCCCAGGATCGCAAGCCCCAAGATTTCAACTCCGAAGACGTCGACCGCCAAATCGGTGTTCGCGCCGGACACCAATGCCCTCGACGTCACCGGCCTCACTCCGATCTACAAAGCCCCCGCGGCGCTTCCCGAGGAGCCGCAGCCATCCGCCTTCGCCTTCCAGGCCGGCGCGCGCTACTGGTACTCGTTCGGCAACTATCGCTACGCCTTCTCCAACAACGCGCCGGGCTTCGGCACGCCGACCTCCACGCTCGACTGGAAGAACCTCGAAGCCCACAGCGGCGAGGTGTTCGCCCGGCTCGATCACAAGCCCACCGGCCTGTTCGTCAAGGGCCTGATCGGCGGCGGCGCCATCACGTCGGGCTATATCGACGACAAGGATTTCTTCGAAGCGCAGGCCAAGTTCTCCGACACCCGCAGCCAGGTGCAGAACGGCAACCTGTCGTTCGCAATGATCGACATCGGCTGGTCCTACCAGCCGGCCAACGACGTCAAGGTCGGCGTGTTCGCCGGCTACCACTACTGGAACGAGAAGGCGACCGCCTATGGGCTCCTGTGCAAGCAGCAGCAGCCGGCTCTGGGCTGCGGCTTCGTCGGCGCGGTGCCGATCGGCTACGACGTCTCGGTGCTGCGCTACGAGCCGACCTGGCACGCGATCCGCCTCGGCGCCGACGCCAAGGTCGCCATCGACCAGCGCTGGTCGGTGAGCGGCGAGATCGCGGCCGTGCCCTACGCGTCGCTGCGCAACGAGGACAGCCATCTGCTGCGGCAGGACCCTTCCGACCTCGGCCCCGCGCCGAACGTCATCTCCAAGAGCGGCTACGCCTACGGCGTCGAGGCCGAGGTGTTCGTCGACTACGCGCTCAACCGCAACATCGATGTCGGCGTCGGCTTGCGCTACTGGGGCCTGTTCGCCCGCTCGGGCAACGTCAATCACGGGCCGGATTTCAGCGACAACAGCACGCTCGATAACTTCGACCAACAACGCTACGGCGTGCTCGCCCACATCAAGGGCAAGTTCTGACCGGCTCATCCGAATAACAGGGGAGGCCGCGCGCGGATTGCCGGAGAGCAATCCGCGCGTTTCTACATGAGCATCTCGCAGCGGATCGGACCGACGTCCGGCGGCGCGCAGGCCGCAATTGTTGCCTATGATGCCGCCCGGCATCGGCCGCTTCGATGGGAGGTACGGATGGGACGATCTTCTTGGCGCTGCGCGACAGTCTTGCTGCTCGCGCTGGTGTCGTCGCGCGCGGTTGCACAGGACATTCCCGGTATCGAAGGCTGCACGGCCGAAAAGCAGATGGATCGCCGCACCGGGTGTCTGCAAAGCAACGACGACTTTCTGCAGCAGTCGCTGTCGAAGCTCGCACGCGACACCCAGGCCAGGCTCACCGCCTCGGGCCGGGCGCTGGCCACCGCCCAGGCCGAAATCGCAGCGCTCAAGACGGCCGTGGAAAAATTGAATGGCGAGCTGGCGCAATTGAAGGAGAAGGTTGAAGCAACCGCGAAAAAGTAGGGCGGAAAGCTTTGAGCAATTGAGCCTTGGTGCAATACCGCACCGACCTATGGTGCGGTATCCTTGATGATCGCCTGACTTGGCAATTCGCCACTTGGCAGTTTGGGAGCGAGGGACGTCCCATGGCTGGAACAACCAAGCTCGACGTCGGCAAGGCGCTGGAAAAGCTGCGCGGCACCGAAACGCCGAGATCCCGGATGACGCAGCTCGATGACAAGATCGACGAGCTCGACAAGGAGACGCAGCGTTTGAGAGCGGCCAACCGCCGCCTTGAGCGGAGCCAGCGTACCGGCGGCACGAAGCCCGACTGAGGGCTCACCCAGGCTCGTGACTGCCGTCTCTGGTGATTTTCCGGCGGGCTTGGCCGCGTCCGGCGCCGATTGCCGCGGCGCGTTCCGCACGCTAGATCATTCGGTATGAATGCCCGTCCCGCCGACAGCCTGAAAATCGCGCTCGCGCAGCTCAATCCGACCGTCGGCGACGTCACCGGCAATGCCGAAAAGGTCCGCCGCGCCCGCGACGAGGCCGCAAGGCTCGGCGCCGAGATCGTGGCGTTTCCCGAGTTGTTCATCGCCGGCTACCCGCCCGAGGACCTGGTGCTCAAGCCCGCCTTCCAGGCGGCCTGCCGCTCTGCCGTCGAGGCGCTGGCGCGCGAGACCAAGACCGGCCCGGCGCTGCTGGTCGGCACGCCCTGGGTCGAGGACGGCAAGCTCTACAACGCCTATGCGCATCTGGCGGGCGGCGTGATCGCGGCGCTGCGCTATAAGGTCGACCTGCCGAACTACGGCGTATTCGACGAGAAGCGCGTGTTCACGCCGGGCCCGATGCCGGGCCCGATCCTGTTCAACGGCGTCCGCCTCGGTATCCCGATCTGCGAGGACATCTGGGGCTCGGAAGTCGTCGAGTGTGTCAGCGAGACCGGCGGCGAGATCCTGCTGGTGCCGAACGGCTCGCCGTACTGGCGCGGCAAGACCGAGCACCGGCTCAACATCGCGGTTGCGCGCGTGGTCGAGTCCGGCCTGCCGCTGATTTACCTGAACATGGTCGGCGGCCAGGACGAGCTCATTTTCGATGGCGCGTCCTTCATCATCAACGCCGACCGGAATCTCGCCGCGCAGTTGCCGACCTTCCGCGAGACCGTGGCGCTGACCGAATGGAAGCGTGAGGCGGGGACCTGGCGCTGCGTCGCGGGTCCGATGACGCGGCAGGACGAGAACGACAAGACCGACTACGGCGCCTGCGTGCTGGGCCTTGCCGACTACGTCAACAAGAACGGCTTCAAGGGCGTGGTGTTCGGCCTGTCCGGCGGCATCGACTCGGCGCTCTGCGCCGCCATGGCGGTCGATGCGCTCGGCCCCGAGCGCGTGCGGGCCGTGATGATGCCGTATCGCTTCACCTCGCAGGACTCGCTCGATGATGCGGCGAAGATCGCCAAGGCGCTCGGCATCCGGTACGACATCCTGCCGATCGAGAAAGCCGTGCTCGGCGTGGAGGAGGCGCTGGCGCCGGTGTTCGCCGGGACCAAGCGCGACGTCACCGAGGAGAACATCCAGGCCCGCGCCCGCGGCATCATCCTGATGGCGATCTCCAACAAGTTCGGCCTGATGGTGGTGACCACCGGCAACAAGTCGGAAATGTCGGTCGGCTATGCCACGCTCTACGGCGACATGAACGGCGGCTTCAATCCGATCAAGGACCTGTACAAGACCGAGGTGTTCCGGCTGTCGCGGCTACGCAACGCGTGGAAGCCTGAGACCGCGCTGGGCCCGGACGGCGAGGTGATCCCGGAGAATGTGATCACCAAGCCTCCGACCGCCGAGCTTCGCGAGAACCAGAAGGACCAGGACTCGCTGCCGCCCTACGACATGCTCGACACGATCCTCGAAGCGCTGGTCGAGCGTGAGGAGGCGGTGGCCGAGATCGTCGCCAAGGGCTTCGACAAGGACATCGTGCTCAAGGTCGCGCGGCTCCTGGACATTGCCGAGTACAAGCGCCGCCAGGCTGCGCCGGGCGTGAAGGTCACGCTGAAGAACTTCGGTCGCGACCGCCGCTATCCGATCGTCAACCGCTTCCGCGACACGGGCGCACCGTTGCCCGAGGCGGACAAGTCGCTGTTGAAGGCGGGTGCCGCGGCGAAGAGCGAAGCGTTCGATTTTTGAGCGGGCGTTGTTCGCGCCGCCCGTCGCTCAGCCTGGATTCTCGCACTTGCTCCGGACCGTGAACATGCGTCGGAACTGCTTCTCGAGGCCTGCGCGCATCTGCTCCAGCGGCTTCGAGTTGGTGGAATGGACGGTGTAGTTGTTGGCGCAGTTGGACCAGCCGAAGGTCATGAGGTTGATCCGCACGCGCTCCTTGCCGTCCGGTTTCTCCGCCTCCTTGAGGGTGCTGTCGCGGCACCTTTGTGGAGATGCATTGTCCTTGCACTGTTCAGCGACCGTCTCCCGGAATGCTTTCATGGTGTCGGTCTTGCCTTCGAGCGCATCGATGAAATGGGAGCAGCTCGGCGCCCGCGCATACTCGCGCAGCGCGGATGGATCGCGATAACCGCGGATTTGGATATTGCCGAACCGGCAGAAGTCTTCGGTCTCCTCGGTCTTGGCGCGCTGATAGTCTTCGATGCCGTTGAGCGGAAGCAGCTCGAATCCGCGAACCGTCTTGAGCGCGGCGCCGCATTGCTGATCGTATTTGCCCGGATCGAGCCCGGCGATGTCTTTCGATTCTCCCACGAATGGCGGGACCGGAGCTTCAAATTTCGAGGGTTCGAACAGCAGGTTGATCGTATTCTTCAGCCGTTTCTCGTCGTATTTGGCCGGATCGAAGCTGATCCGGTGAACGCATGCTTCGTCGCTCCACGACGCGGATTTCTGGGCGGCGGATGCATGGTTTGCGGGTGCAAGTCCTGCGGAGAAAACCGCGGCAACGGACAGAAATTTCATCAGGCTTGAAGTCGCAGCATTCATAATGACGTCGCTCCCGCGCAATGATTGCGCGAGGGCGATGGTACGCGTGACTGCGGCTCGATGTCATCCATTGCTTTCGTCAGTTGCGAGCCCCGCGAGGGCTTGAACGACCACCGGATATTCCAACTCGCAAAACTCGCATTTGAAGACGGAGTGGTCGGACGGCTGCTGGCGAAACACCTGCTTGAGCCGCAGCGAAGCGATTCGGCGAATCGAAAAAAATGTCCCCGAAGCCGCCGCGTGGCTCCGGGGAATCTGTACGCATGTTCATTCATTGCTTTCTTCGATTGGCAGCACCTGCAGCGCTTTCATCACCACCGGGTATTCCAGATCGCAAAACGCACACTTGAAGACATAGTGGTCGTAAGGCTGCTGACGAAACACCTGCTTGAGCCGCATCTCACGCTGGCAAACAGGGCAGGGCGGATTGTTGACCTCAGACATGACTCCTCGCTTTCTGCGGACGCAGAACGGTTGGGGTTCCGGCTGTGGTGGGGGTGGCGGGATAACGCGCGAGCCAAAAACGGGTGCCACGCGCGATGGAACTTTATTTTTCCGAAAGGCGGGAACCGGCAGTTTCCATCGATGAAATAGTGTGTTGCAAAGCGTGAACGCCGTGCCGGCAACCTAATTCGTGGCGTTCGTTACACGGTGCCCTGTGTCGCGGCTCGACGATCGCCGGTCTCGGACATTCCGAGCTGCAGCAGCACGCCGACGGCAGCGACTCCACCGAGCACCAGGAACGCTGCACTGTATCCGGCCTTCGTCACGACGAGGCCTGCCAGCGTGGTGGACAGGGCGGCGCCGATGCCTTGCGCGGCCGTGACCGCGCCGAGCGCGACGTTGAAGCGGCCGGTGCCGCGCATCAGATCGGCGACGATCACCGGGAAGATCGCGCCGTAGATTCCAGCGCCGACGCCGTCGAGCAGCTGCACGCCGACGAGCCAATACGGATTGTCGGACATCGTGTAGAGCGCGCCGCGGATCGGCAGGACCAGCAGCGCGGCCAGGAAGAACGGCTTGCGTCCCCAGGCATCGGCTTTGGCGCCGACCAGCAGCGCCATCGGCGCCATGATGATCTGCGCCGCGACGATGCAGGCTGACATCATGCTGGTGCCGAGATGCTTGTTCTGCAGCGCGATCTTCTGCCCGACCAGCGGCAGCATCGCCGCGTTCGACAGGTGAAACAGCACCGCGCAGGCGGCAAACAGCAGGAGAGGGCGGCAGGTCAGCAGCACGTTGAGGCCCGAGATGCGCGCTTCGCTTTGTGCGTCCGTCATGCCTCGCGCTCGATCGTGGTCGATGGCGCTTTCCGGAATGGCGACCACGCTCGCAAGACTGCACAGCGACATCGCCGCGAGCAGATAGAACACGACGGCAGGCCCCCAGACGAAGCCTGCGGCTCCGGCGACCATCGCCGCAAACGCGTTGCCGGCGTGGTTGAAGGTCTCGTTGCGCCCGATGCGCCGGCTGAAGCCACGCGCGCCGAAGATGCCGAGCGTGACCGCCGCGAGCGCCGGCGCAAAGATCGCGGCCGCCGCGTGGGCCGCGGCCTGGAACAGCGCGACCTCGAAGAACGACGAGAACCAAGGCAGCAGCAGCGAGACGGCTGTCACCATCATGGCCGCGACCGCCACGGCAAGACGCTTCACCCTGGTCGCGTCGATCAGCGCGCCGGCCGGTGCCTGCGCCAGGATGCCGGCCACTGCTGCGATCGACATCACGATGCCGATCTGCGCCTCGTCCCAGCTCTGCTCGGTCAGGAGATAGATCGCGAGATACGGCCCAAGGCCGTCCCGGACGTCGGCCAGGAAGAAGTTGGCCGCGTCGAGGGCGGTGCCGGCGCGCGTCCTGTCCGTCGTGGCGCTCATGCGGGCCATCCTCCTTCAAGCCGGAGCGGAGGCTTTGGTTCGGCCAAATCCGCCAGATTGTCGGGGGCTCTACCGCCGCCGAGGATTTGGCGGGCTGTCTATCCCCAGTGAATTCACACCCGAAATCACAACAATATTGTCAGCCTGTCCTGACGTTGTATTCCGGGCATGCCTTGCTCAGTTGAGGGCGTCCCCGGAGGCGATCCGCTGACGGAGCAG
>CAKZHN010000310.1 GCA_936924235.1 uncultured Rhodoplanes sp.
GCATCCTCGTGCAGGTGCCCGGCCTGAACGATCCCAAGGAAATCCTCGACATCCTCAACAAGACGGCCAAGCTGGAATTCCGCATGGTCGACCAGTCGATGCCGGCCGAGCAGGTGGACCCGAACAGCGTCCCGCCGGATTCCGAGCTGCTGTCGGGCGCCGACACCGACAAGAACCAGAAGTATCTGATCGAGAAGCGGGTGCTGGTCTCGGGCGCCGACCTCACCGACGCGCAGCCGGGCTTCGATCAGCGCACCGGCGAGCCGATTGTCAGCTTCCGCTTCAACAACAACGGCGCCCGGCGCTTTGCCCAGGTGACCACCGAGAACGTCGGCAAGCCGTTCGCCATCGTGCTCGACAACGAGGTGCTGTCGGCGCCGGTGATCCGCGAGCCGATCCTGCAGGGCTCCGGCCAGATTTCCGGCCAGTTCACCGTGGAGTCCGCCACCAAGCTCGCCGTGCTGCTGCGCGCCGGCGCGCTGCCGGCCAAGCTCACCGTGATCGAGCAGCGCGTGGTCGGCGCAGGCCTCGGCCAGGATTCGATCGAGAAGGGCAAGCTCGCGTCCTACCTCGGCGCGGCGCTGGTCGTGGTCTTCATGTTCGTGACCTACGGTCTGTTCGGGCTGTTCGCCAATATCGCGGTGCTGTTCAACGTCGCGATGATCTTCGGCCTGCTGTCGCTGCTCAACGCGACGCTGACCCTGCCGGGCATCGCCGGCGTGGTGCTCACCGTCGGCATCGCGGTGGACTCCAACGTGCTGATCTATGAGCGCATCCGCGAGGAGGTGCGGGCCGGACGCACGGCCATCATGGCGATCGACGCGGGCTTCGCCCGGGCGCTCGCCACGATCATGGATTCCAACATCACGACATTCATCGCCGCCGCGGTGCTGTTCTACATCGGCACCGGCCCGGTGCGCGGCTTCGCCGTCACGCTCGGCATCGGCATCGTCACCACGGTTTTCACCGCCTTCACGCTCACCCGCCTGATCGTGGCGATGTGGGTGCGCTGGTGGCGGCCGAAAACCGTGCCGATCTGATCTCGAACAATCGAACCTCTGGATTTTAAGCGCCCATGCGCCTGCTCCGCATCGTTCCCGATGACACCAAGTTCGATTTCATGCGCTTCCGGCGCATCAGCTTTCCGGCGTCGGCGCTGCTGTCGATTCTCGCGATCACGCTGTATTTCGTCCACGGCCTGAACTTCGGCATCGACTTCGTCGGCGGCACCCTGATGGAGGTGCAGTCGAAGGCGGGCCCGGCCGATCTCGCCAAGATGCGCGCCACGCTCGGCGGCCTGGGCGTCGGCGAGGTGCAGCTGCAGCAGTTCGGCGGCCCCAACGACGTGCTCATTCGCCTGGCCCAGCAGCCCGGCGGCGAGGAGGCCCAGCAGGCCGCGGTCGCCAAGGTCCGGACCGCGCTCGGCGACACCGTCGAGCTTCGCCGCCTCGAGGTGGTCGGCCCCCGCGTGTCGACGGAGTTTTTGACCAGCGGCACGCTCGGCCTGATGCTCGCGATCGTCGCGATCCTGATCTACCTCTGGTTCCGGTTCGAATGGCAGTTCGCGCTCGGCGCCATGATCGCCAACGTCCACGATCTGGTGCTGACCATCGGCTTCATGTCGGTGACGCAGATCGACTTCGACCTCACCAGCATCGCGGCGCTGCTCACCATCCTGGGCTATTCGCTCAACGACACCATCGTCATCTACGACCGTATTCGCGAGATGCTGCGCCGCTACAAGCGCCTGAGCATGGCGGACCTGCTCAACATTTCGGTCAACGCCACGCTGTCGCGCTCGATCATCACCCACGTCACCGTGACGCTGGCGTTGCTCGCGCTGCTGATTTTCGGCGGCCAGGCGATCCACAGCTTCACCGCCACCATGATGTTCGGCGTGGTGCTGGTCGGCACCTACACTTCGGTGTTCATCGCGGCCCCGATCCTGATCTATCTCGGCGTCGGCGAAGGCCGCGAGGCCCACAAGGACAAGGACGAAGGCTAAGGTGGCCGCGACAGGCGAGGCGCCGCATCTGCCGCGCCGTGTGCCGATCGAGGGCTACGGCCAGGGCGGCTTCCGGTTCGGCGAGATGTCGCATCGCGGCTCGCTGCTGTGCCTCCCCAGCGGTGTCTGGGCCTGGCCGGTGGCGGCGGCTTCCGAGATCACCGAGCAATCGCTCGAACGGGTTTTCGCCGAAGCCGGCGAGATCGGGCTGTTTCTGCTGGGTGCTGGCAAGGACCGCTGGGCTATGCCGGACGCGCTGTTCGATCGCTTCCGCGCGCTGAAGATCAACGTCGAGACCTCCCGCACCGGCACCGCGGTGAGCACCTACAACATCCTGCTCGGCGAAGGCCGCCGCGTCGCCGCGGGCTTCGTCGCGGTGGACTGAGAATCCCGTTACGTTGCCCTCATGGCGGATGCGTTCGATCACTGCGAGGCGTTGCTGCGCGAAGGCGACAAGGACCGCTTTCTCGCGACGCTCTTTGCACCACCCAAATTCAGACGTGCGCTGCACGCGCTCTACGCCTTCAACCTCGAAGTCGCGCGGACGCGCGAATTGGCCCGCGAGCCGATGCCGGGCGAGATCCGGCTGCAATGGTGGCGCGAGGTTCTGGGCGGCATGGGCCGCGGCGATATCGACGCGCATCCGGTCGCGGCGGCACTCCGCAGCACCGTCGTGCGCTATCGGCTGCCGCCGCAGGCGCTGACCACCCTGATCGACGCCCGTTCGTTCGACCTCTACGACGAGCCGATGGCGAGCGTGGACTACCTGGAGCGCTACGGGCGGGAGACCTCGTCGGTGCTGATCGAGCTTGCGGTGCGCATTCTCCGCGACGGCCGCGATCCGGAGATCAGTGAGGTCGCGAGCCATGCCGGGATCGCTTATTCGATTTCGGGGCTTCTCCGTGCGCTACCGATCCATGCCTCGCGCGGCCAGCTCTATCTGCCGGCCGATCTGATGCAGCGTTACGGCGCGCAGGCCAATGACGTTTTCGCCGGCAAGGCGACCACTGAGCTTCGCGCCGTGCTCGCCGAATTGCGGCTGCGCGCGCGGCAGCATCTCGATGCCGTGCGGCAGTCGCTGAGCACTGTGCCGGCCGAGGTTCTGCCTGCGCTGCTGCCGGTCGCACTCGTGCGGCCCGCGCTCGACCGCATGGAGCGGCGCAGCTACCAGCCCTTCGCGCCGTCCGAACTGCCGCAATGGCGCCGCCAATGGGCGCTGTGGCGCGGGGCGCGCAGCAACCTGCGCAGCGGCTTCTGACTATTCGGCAGCCGCGCGCGCGCCGCCAATCCACTGATCGAGATCGGCCAGCGCCCGCGCGCTCATCGCGCGCTTCTTGGCGACCGTCTTGGCGGGGCCTTTCAGCCGCGTGCCGTCGGGCGCTTTGGTCGGGATCTGCTTCAGCGGCGGAAACAGCCCGAAATTGACGTTCATCGGCTGGTACGAGCGCGGCCCGGCGTCGATGGTGTCGACGTGGTCGCCGGTGATGTAGCCGAGCAGCGCGCCATGCGCTGTGGTCTTCGGCGGCAGCACGAATGCTTCGCCGCGCCGCTCGGCTGCCGCGAAGCGACCGGCCATGAGCCCGACCGCAGCGGACTCGACATAGCCCTCGCAGCCGGTGATCTGGCCGGCGAAGCGTAGCCTCGGCGCGCTCTTCAGGCGCAGCGTCTCGTCGAGCAGGATCGGCGAATTGAGGAAGGTGTTGCGGTGGAGCCCGCCGAGGCGGGCGAACTCGGCGCGCTCAAGTCCGGGAATGGTGCGGAACACGCGGGTCTGCTCGCCGTGTTTCAGCTTGGTCTGGAAGCCGACCATGTTGAACAGCGTGCCGAGCTTGTTGTCCTGGCGAAGCTGCACGATCGCGTAGGCCTTGACCTGCGGGTTGTGCGGATTGGTCAGGCCCACGGGCTTCATCGGGCCGTGCCGCAGCGTCTCGACGCCGCGCTCGGCCATCACCTCGATCGGCAGGCAGCCGTCGAAATACGGCGTCGACTTTTCCCACTCGTGGAATTGCGTCTTGTCGCCCGCGAGCAGCGCCGCGACGAAGGCCTCGTACTGGGTGCGGTCCATCGGGCAGTTGATGTAGTCGGCGCCCGAGCCGCCCGGGCCGGCCTTGTCGTAGCGCGACTGGAACCAGGCCACGTTCATGTCGATGCTGTCGCGATGCACGATGGGCGCGATGGCGTCGAAGAAGGCGAGCGAGGTCTCGCCGGTCATGGCGCCGATCGATTGCGCCAGCGCCGGCGAGGTGAGGGGGCCGGTCGCGACGATCACGTTGTCCCAGTTCTCGGGCACCTCCGCGATCTCCTCGCGCGCGATCTCGATCAGCGGATGGCCCTCGATCGCCGCCGTGATTGCGGCCGAGAAGCCGTCGCGGTCGACCGCGAGCGCGCCGCCGGCCGGAACCTGGTTGCCGTCCGCGGCCCGCATCACCAGCGAATTGAGCCGCCGCATCTCCTCGTGCAGGAGGCCGACCGCGTTGGTCTCGCGGTCGTCGGAGCGTAGCGAATTGGAGCAGACCAGCTCGGCGAGGCCGTCGGTGCGGTGTGCGTCGGTTCCTCGGGTGGGCCGCATCTCGTGCAGCACCACGGGAACACCCGAACTGGCGATCTGCCAGGCGGCTTCCGAGCCCGACAACCCGCCGCCGATGATGTGAATGGGAGATGACATGGCAGATACCTAGGCGGGCGGCGCCGGGCCGACAATGCATTTGTTCGGGACAGACGCGGGGATTGAGGCGGGGTGCTCAATCCGGCATGCTCCGCCCCGATCGCAGTTCATTGGAGGCGACAGTGAAGCGCAGCAGCGGGCTCCTGATGGGGGCCGTAATCGGGATATTCGGGATCATGGCGCAACCGGCATCGGCGGCTGAAATCAAGGTGCTCACCACCGGCGCGTTCAAGTCGGTCGTGATGGCGCTGGTGCCGGAATACGAGAAGGCGACCGGCAACAAGGTCGTGGTCGACAACGGCACGGTCGGCCAGCTCCAGAAGCGGGTCGACGACGGCGAGGCGTTCGACGTGCTGGTGCTGTCACCCAAGGGCATCGAGGACTACATCAAGTCGGGCAAGATCGTGGCCGGCACCAATGCGCGGGTCGGCAAGGTCGGCGTTGGCGTGATGGTGAAGGAGGGCGCGCCAAAGCCCGACGTCAGCACGGTCGAGGCGTTCAAGCAGGCGCTGCTGAAGGCCAAGACGGTCGGTTACATCGACCCGGCGAGCGGCGGCTCGAGCGGCATCTACGTCGCGGACCTGCTCGTGAAGCTCGGCATCGCCGACCAGATCAAGCCGAAGGCCAAGCTCCAGAAGGGCGGCCACGTCTCCGACCTGGTCAGCGCCGGTGAGGCCGAGATCGGCATCCACCAGATCGGCGAGATCATCGGCCAGCCGGGCGTCACCCTGGTCGGGCCGCTGCCGGCCGAGATCCAGAACTACACTGTCTATGCGGTCGGCGTCGGCGCCCACGCCAAGGACGCCGAGGCGGCCAAGGCCTTCATCAAGGTGCTGACCGGCCCGTCGGCGGCCGGTGTGCTCAAATCCAAGGGCCTGGAAGGGGCCTGACAAGGGCCCCTACGAGGCCCCAAAAACGAAAGCGCCCGCCGTCTGGCGGGCGCTGTCAGATTGGGTCTCAGAGCCGATCGTCGCGCTGGCTGCTCGCTGCGCTCGCCAGCGCTCAGTGCCGATTAGTGCTCGGAGTTTTCCCAGGCCACGCGCGGGATATCGCCCCGGGTGATGCCGATGTCGGCCAGCTCGCGATCGCCGAGCCGGTTGAGCTCGCGAAGGCTGTCGTTGTAGCGGCGCCACTGCCGGATGACGCCCAACAGGTGAGTCAGGAACATTGTCGTTAACCCCTTGAGAGGTCCGGATGATTCCGTCCCTCATTACGTGGAATACATAATATTGTGGGGGTTCCGGCGAAACCGATATTGTTGCGATGCAGCAATGACTTTAGCGCATGCCGTAGTAGATAATCGGTTAATTTCCCGGTATCGGCTTCCTATATTAGAATAATGTTTCTTGCGGGAGCGAAATTTCACACGAAAGTTTGCAGTGCAAAAAGCGATTTTACCGCTCGATCTTGGCAACCGTAAGTTCCGCTAATTGGAACGAATCGGCTCAGTCGTACTTGATCCCGGTTTCTTTCAGCACCCGCGACCAGCGATCAGCCTCCTCACGGATGAACCGGCCGAACTCGTTCGGGGTCTTGATCACCGGAAACGCGCCGGTCGGCTCGGTTTTCGCCCTGATGGCCGGGTCGGTGAGGATCTCGGCGGTCTTGCGCTGCAGCTTGTCGACAATAGCCGCGGGCGTGCCCTTGGGCGCGACGAGGCCGAGCCAGACCGACATGTCCTCAAGGCCGGGCAGGCCAGCGGCCTCCGCCAGCGTCGGGATGTTCGTCATGGAGGCCGGGGCAACCTTGTCGAGCCGCGCCAGCGCCCGAACCTTGCCACTGTCGATCAGCGAGCCGACGGTGACGTACGATCCATAGATGAGATCGACGCTGCCGGTCAGCAAGCCGTTGGTGGTCTCGGGCGTGCCCTTGAACGGCACATAGAGGATGTCGATGCCCGCGGCCTTGTGGAAGCGCCAGCCCATCAGCTGGGCCGTGATCGTGCCGGCGCCGTAGTTGAGCTTCCCCGGTGCGGCCTTGGCCTTGGCGATCAACTCCTTGACCGATTGCGGACCGGTTGGCGCCAGGACCGCCAGCACCGAGATGGTCTTGGTCGTGGTGGTGATCGGCGCGAAGTCGTTGATCGGGTCGTAGGGCAGTGACTTGTAGAGGAACTGGTTCATCACCAGCGTGGAGTCGATCGCCATCAGCAGCGTGTAGCCGTCGGGCGGAGCCTTCGCTACGGACTGCGCGCCGATCACGGTGTTGCCGCCGGGGCGGTTGTCGATGATGACCGGCTGGCCCCAGTCCTCGTTCATGCGCTGCGCCACGATCCGCGCCGTGACGTCGGCCGGCCCGCCGGCCGGGAAGGGCACGACGATATGAATGGCGCGGTTCGGATAATCCTTGGCGGCGTCTTTGGCGATGTCTTGCGCTCTGCTTGACGCCGAAGCGCAGAGCAGCGCCAGCACGGCCGCAAGAATGAATTTGCGCATCGATCCTCCCGGCCCGGCTATTGCGTCGGCGCGAGGCCTGCGCTCTTGGCGACGCGGGCCCATTTCGCGACCTCGTTCTTGAAGCGCGCCGCGAACTCCTCCGGCGAACTGCCGATCGGAATGGCGCCCTCGCGAACGATGCGCGCCTGGACCTCGGGGGTCTTGAGCATCGCGACGATTTCCTGGTTGAGGCGCCCGACGATCTCCTTGGGCGTGCCGGCCGGCGCGAACACGCCCTGCCACGAGCTGATCTCGTAGCCCGGGTAGCCGAGCTCGGCGATGG
>CAKZHN010000311.1 GCA_936924235.1 uncultured Rhodoplanes sp.
GGCGGGTTGCGGCGTCGGCATCGGCATCTGCACGGGCTTGTAGCCGGGTTGCGTGGTCGGATTTTCGATCGCCGTGAGCGAAGGCTGCTCGCCGATCGAGGTCAGGCGGTCGATGGTGGAGCAGGCTCCGAGCGAGGACGCAGCGAACGCCACGGCGAGACCGGAAACTACGAGACGAGGTTTCATGGGTTTCACGTTCACTGGGTGTTGCGGGCCGACTGGTCGTCGGTCATCGAGGAAGCCATGGACGCGACGATCGGCGTGGCGGGGGTGACGGCGACCCGGCCAGGACCGGTGACCGTGGCCTGGACGGGGCGGTTCGACTGGGTGTTGAGGACGTTGATGATGTCGCCCACGGCGCCGGCCTCGTTGGCCTTGCCGCGGATGGTCACCAGGATGCCCGGCACCTCGTAGGTGATGGTCACGGGCTCGTTGCGCTGCACGGCGAGCGGCTTGACCAGCTCGCTCATGCGCAGCACGGAGCCTGCCCGGGATGGCGCCTTCAGCGCCATGCCGATCGCCTGCTCGGGCGACACGGTCTCCGGACCGGCCTCGGACTTCGGACGCCGCTCGATGGTGACGTCGGAGCCTTTGATGACCTCGCCCTGGCGCAGCGTGCGCGTCAGCGTCGCCACCTCCATCATCTCGCGGGCGATGCCGGTGAAGCGGAGCGACACGCGCCGCGACGCGGCGCTGCCCGGCAGCTCGAACGAGATGTCGAAGCGGCCGCTGCGCTGCTCGACGGCCATCCGCGACACCACGAGGTCCGAGGTCGCGTTGGCTTCGACGTGGAACAGCCGCACCTCGCGATCGAAGGTCACCGCGATGGTCTGTGCGTCGCCGAAGCCGTACTGGCCGGAGAGCGCCCGGGCGATGCGGTCTGCGACCTCCTTGCCGCCGATCGGGCGCGACAGCCGCGTCACCACGACCTCGCTCAAGCCGCCGGTGTCGACGTTGGTGATGTCGTAGGGCTGCAGCGCGTCGGTGATGCGCTGCACCAGCACGGCACCGGTCTGGCCCAGGTCGGGCGCGCGGAACACCGGCACGTCGGCAGCCTTGCCGGCGTTGTCGATGAGATCCCCGATGCGCACGATGTCGGACGTGACCGTGACGAGCTCGCGGAGCCGCGGGGCGTTGACGGGCGCTTTGGTCTCGGCCCCGGCTGCGGCGTCGTGGCTCAGCGCGACGAGAACCGCGGCCTTGGTTTCGGGGCCGGCTGCGGCCTCGTGGCCGAGCGCGACGAGAAGCGCGAATGCGGTGGCGATGCGGATCATGGTCCGTCCTCAGCGCATCAGGTTCGAGGTTGCTTGCAGCATCTGGTCGGCCGCGGTGATGACCTTGCCGTTCATCTCGTAGGCGCGCTGCGCCGCGATCAGATCGGAGATTTCGGTCACCGCCTCGACGTTGGCCTGCTCGAGGTTGCCCTGCTGCAGGTCGCCCATGCCGTCGGTGTTGGGCACGCCGTCCTGCGGCGGGCCGGAGGCCGGGGTCTCGACGAACAGGTTGTCGCCGATGGCTTGCAGGCCCGCCTTATTGACGAAGCGTGTCAGCGCAAACTGGCCGAGGAGCGTGGGCGTGGTGGTGCCGGGGATCGTCGCCGAGACCTGGCCGGCCGGGCTGATGCTGATCGCCTGTGCGTTGTTCGGGATCGTGATGCCGGGCTGGATGACGTTGCCCTGCTGCGTGACGACACGGCCCTGCGCGTCCATCTGGAAGTCGCCGTCGCGGGTGTAGCTGAAGGTGCCGTCCGGCATCAGCACCTTGAAGAAGCCTTCGCCGCGGATCGCGACGTTGAGATCGGCGCCGGTCTGCGCCAGCGTGCCCTGCGTCATCAGGCGCGGCGTGCCGACCGTCTTGACGCCGCCGCCGAGGTCGATGCCGACCGGCAGGATGTTGCCCTGCGTCGAGGTCTGCGTGCCGACGCGGCGGACGTGCTCGTAGAGCAGATCCTGGAATTCCGCACGCTGGCGCTTGTAGCCGGTCGTGCGCATGTTGGCGATGTTGTTGGAGATGACCTGGACGTTCAGCTCCTGGGCCATCATGCCGGTGGCAGCGGTAGCGAGGGCGCGCATGGCGATGTCTCCTTATGCCGGCACTTCGGCAAGCTGTTGCAGCGAGTTCTTCCGGAGGTCGTTCTGCTGCGAGATGATGGTGGCGACTTCGGTGTAGGCGCGCGACACTTCGATCATGCGCGACATCTCGATCACCGAGCGGACATTGGATTTCTCGATCGTGCCCTGCACGACGTTGGGCTTTTCGACCGGCAGGGGCTGCACGCCGGCAGGGGCGCTGTAGGAGCTCGCGCCGGCCTTTTGCAGCTGCTGCGGGTCATCGAACCGGACGAGGCGGAGCTTGCCGCGCGTCGAGTCAGAGTTGAGGCTCTGGGCTTCGCGCACCTTGATGGTGCCGTCCTTGTTGATGACGATGTCGCGATCGGTCGCCTGGAGGACGATCGGGCCGCTTTCGCCGAGCACGGGGTCGCCGTTGGTGGTCACCACCTGGCCGAGATTGTTGAGCTGCAGCGCGCCGTTGCGGGTGTAGCGCTCGCCGCCCGCGGTCTGCACCACCAGCATGCCGTCGCCGTCGATCGCGACGTCGAGCGGGTTGCCGGTCGCCTGCATCGTGCCCTGGCTCATGTCGTGCCAGTTCATGCGGTCCTGCACGAGGCTCAGGCGCCGGTCTTGCGCGGCGAACTGGTCGGTGTTCACCTTGTCGCGCAGGAATTCCGAGAACACCGCGCCGTCGGCCTTGAAGCCGGTGGTGTTCAGGTTGGCGATATTGTTGGCCACCACTTCCAGCTCGCGTTGCAACGCGGTCTGGCGCGACAGGCCGATAAGGACTGCATTCTCCATCGATCACTCCCCTGAAGCGGCGGATGCTTGGCCCTCCCAGGCGGCGATCCGTCGATTGAGCCCCCCGCTCTCCCAAGCGGGCGGCTCGCCGGGGTCTTTGCAGATGGCGTGCCAAATTAAAAATTGTGATAAATCAATTACTTGTGCCGGAATCCGGGAAAAAGGGCACGGCAGGATTCACCTTTTGCCCAGTCAAACCCGGCAAAAATTACCGGTCAGACCGGCCTTGGAAAGGTTCCGTTAACCATACGGTCCTACCGTCGATCTCAAGGCGCTCGGGGCTCGGCGCCGCGGCCTGTCCTCTTAATAAGTCGCCGCCTGCCGGCTCTCCCCATCCCGTTATCCGGAGTCCAGCGAATGGCTGACGCAAAGGCTGCAGTGGCCGAAGAGGCCGATCTTGATGAAGAGGGCGCCGAAGGCGCAGCGGCGGAAGGCAAAAAGAAGTTCGCCTTGCCGTCGAAGAAGATTCTCATCATCGCCGGCGGGGCGCTGTTCGCGCTCATCGCTGCCGGCGGCGGGGGCTACTACTTCATCTCGCACAAGCACGAGGCGGCGAAAGCCGCGGAAGCGGCCGCCAAGCCTGCGGTGTTCGTCGATCTGCCGGAAGTCCTGGTCAATCTGTCGAACAGCGGCTCCGAGCGGACGCAGTATCTCAAGATCAAGATCGTGCTCGAGCTCGCCGACCAGCCGATGGTCGCGCAGATCACGCCGATCATGCCGCGCGTGATGGACGCCTTCCAGACCTATCTCCGCGAGCTGCGCCCGAGCGACCTCGACGGCTCCGCCGGCCTCTACCGGCTGAAGGAAGAGCTGACGCGGCGCGTCAATGCGGCGATCGCGCCGAGCCGCATCAACGCGGTGCTCTTCAAAGAAATCGTGGTGCAGTGACGATCTGAAATCCCATGGCAGAACAGAACGAGCAGACCGAGCAGGATCAGGATTCCGTCGCCGCCGAATGGGGCCGCGCGCTCGACGCTGAGGCTGAGCGATCCGCAGCCGCAGCCGCGGCGGCGGCTGCCGCAACGGCAGCTCCGGCTGCTCCGGCAGGGGGCGGGGGCGAGGGCCTGTCGCCGAGTGCGGCCGCGGCCGAGGAATCGACCAAGATCCTGCACACGAGCTCCAAGGGCGGCACCGAGCGTGTGCTGAGCCAGGAGGAGATCGACAGTCTCCTCGGCTTCAGCCTCTCCGACATCTCGCTGAACGACAACTCCGGCATTCGCGCGATCATCGATTCGGCGATGGTCTCCTACGAGCGTCTGCCGATGCTCGAAATCGTCTTCGACCGGCTGGTCCGGCTGATGACGACAAGCTTGCGCAACTTCACCTCGGACAACGTCGAAGTCTCGCTCGATCGCATCACCTCGGTGCGCTTCGGCGACTATTTGAACTCGATCCCGCTGCCGGCGATCCTTGCGGTGTTCAAGGCCGAGGAGTGGGACAACTTCGGCCTGATGACGGTCAGCTCCGGGCTGATCTACTCGATCATCGACGTGCTGCTCGGCGGCCGCCGCGGCCAGACCACGGTGCGGGTCGAGGGCCGGCCCTACACCACGATCGAATCCAACCTCGTCAAGCGCATGATCGAGGTGGTGCTGGCCGACGCCGAGCTTGCCTTCAAGCCGCTGTCGCCGGTCAAGTTCAACATCGACCGGATGGAGACCAACCCGCGCTTTGCCGCGATCTCGCGTCCGGCGAACGCCGCGATCCTGGTGCGGCTGCGCATCGACATGGAGGACCGCGGCGGCGATCTCGAACTGCTGCTGCCTTACGCGACGATCGAGCCGATCCGCGAAGTTCTCCTCCAGATGTTCATGGGCGAGAAGTTCGGCCGTGATCCGATCTGGGAGAACCATCTCGCCACCGAGATCGGCCAGGCCGAGATCGCGGTCGATGCGGTGCTCTACGAGGCCATGCTGCCGCTCAAGCGCATGATGAAGCTCGAGGTCGGCGATACGCTGATGCTGGAGCTCAAGCCTGACGCGATGGTCAGTGTGCGCTGCGGCGACGTCACGCTCAGCGAAGGCCGCATGGGCCGCGTCGGCGACCGTGTCGCGGTGCGGGTCGGCAAGCCGCTCCGCAAACCCCAAACCACATTCGCGATGTTCGAAGGCAAAGCCGACGAGCCAAACAAAAGACTGGAGGCGCCGTGATGAGCATTCTGCCGCTGACGATCGAGAGCATGGTGGCGATCTTGCTGCTGGCCACGATCCTGTACTGCGTGCGTCTTAACGAGCAACTCAAGCGCCTGAAGGCGGACGAGTCGTCGATGAAGAAAACCATCGGCGAGCTGCTTTCCGGCATCGAGAGTGCCGAGCGTGCCATCGCCGGCCTCAAGAGCACGGTGCGCGAGGCCGACACCTCGCTCAACGACCGTCTCAAGGACGCCGAGCGCTTCTGTAAGGAAATCAAGGCAGGCACCGAAGCCGGCACTGAGGTGCTCGGCCGGCTGGGGCAGCTCGCCGGCGCGAGACCCTGGCTGTTCGGCGTCGAAGGCGCCGAGGAGCCGGAGCAGGGGCAGGAGGCTGATGCGTCCAATCCCACCGATGTCATGTCGATCGTCGCGGCCGCTCAGGCGCTGGCCGAGCGGGCGCAGGCGCGGGCCAGGGCCATCGCCGCATGAACAAGTTGCTGCGTGAAATCCGCCTGATCCCGATTGTGTTGCTGGCCATCGGCTCCCTGTTCGTGCTGAAGATCATGGGTTTGGTACTCGATGGCGGCTACACCCTCGGTCAGCGGTTGGGCAGCAGCAACGGCATCGTGGTGACCACGGTGCCGGCGCCGCAGATCGCGGAACTGCGCTCGCCGTCGCAGCCGCTCCAGTTGCCGCCGCAGCCAGGACAGGCGAAGCAATCCTGGGCGCAGGAGGCGATCGGCTATCCGGGCGGCAGCCAAGGAAGCCGTGTGGCAGCCAATACCAGCCTCGCGAACGGCGACATCACCGGGTCGTCCGCGGCCAAGGCCGCGCCGAAGAAGGAAGAGCCGAAGGAGCCGCCGGTCCCGGTCGCGCCCGAGAGCATCGCGGCCCGTGGCACCGTGGTCCCCATCGATCAGGCGCAGCGTCCGACCTCGGCCGGCGAACGCGCCCTGCTGGAACGCCTGCAGGAGCGGCGCCAGGAGCTCGACGCCCGCGCCCGCGAGCTCGATCTCCGCGAAACCCTGCTGAAGGCCGCCGAGAAGAAGATGGAGACTCAGACGGCCAGCCAGACGGCCGAAAAGGCCAGCCCCGCCGCACAGCAGAAGAACGACGAGAGCGCGCGGCTCAAGAGCGTCGTCACCATGTACGAGACGATGAAGCCCAAGGACGCCGCCAAGATCTTCGACCGGCTCGATCCCAAGGTGCTGATCGAGGTGGCGAGCCAGATCAAGCCGCAGCGGATGTCCGAGATCCTGGCCCAGATGTCGCCGGAGTCGGCCGAACGGCTGACCGTCGAGATGGCGACCAAGGGGCCGAACGACCGCACCATGAATCCGGCCAATCTGCCCAAGATCGACGGCCGGCCCTGATCCCTTTGGTTTTCGGTTCAGGGTTAAGGCTGCCTTAAAGGCTCTGCTCTAGGGTCGAGGCTGTCGATTCAGGCAAGTGCCGGTGGCCGTTGTATGCGTATGTCGTTTGGTCGGAATCCTATGCAGTCGGTCGGCCGTTTGGGCCGCGTTGAGTCCGTGTGGCGCCGCATTGCCGTGGCGCTTCTGGCGGGTCTGCTGCTGTCGCTGGTGCCGTCCGACCACGCCGCATTGGCCCAATCCCAGAGACAGGCGATCAAGGGCGAGGTCTCGGTGAGCACCACGGGCGGCTTCGGCCGCCTGGTGATCCGGCTGGCCGGCGAGGTCGACTCCGAGGTCAAGGTGTCGAGCGGCGTGCTGATCGTTCAGTTCAAGCAGCCGGTCGACGTCCCGATGGACCGCGCCACCAATGGCGCTTCGCAGTATTTCGGTGCCGCGCGCCGCGACCCCGACGGCAGGGCGCTGCGCTTTGCGCTGGCGCAGAAGCTCCGGGTCTCGACCATGACGGCGGGCGAGCGGCTGTTCATCGATCTGCTGCCCGAAAGCTGGACCGGCGAGCCGCCAGGCCTGCCGCGCGAGATCGTCGAGGACCTGGCCAAGCGCGCCAAGGAGGCCGAGAAGCTCGCCTGGCAGAAGCTCGCCATGGAGGCCCAGCGCAAGCTGCCGGTGGTGCGGGTCCGGGTGGCGAGCCAGGCGACGTTCACCCGCTACATCTTCGAATTGCCCGAGATGACGCCGGTGAGCTCCGAGCGCACCAAGGACAAGCTCACGCTGACATTCGGCTCGCCGCTGCGATTCGACCTGTCCGACGCCAAGCTTTCGCTGCCGCCGACCCTCGACGGTATCGACGCCGACGGTGACACCGCGCGTTCGACCGTGAAGTTCTCGTTCGCGCAGCCGTCGGACGTGCGCACCTTCCGCGAGGATTCGAACTACGTCGTCGACGTCACTGCGGTGAACGCCAAGCCGTCCGCCGTGCCGCTTGTGGCGGTTGGCCCGGGGAGCATGACCGCCCCCAAGACCGCGCCGGC
>CAKZHN010000312.1 GCA_936924235.1 uncultured Rhodoplanes sp.
CGACATCGCCCGCGCCTACTACCTGACGCCGGCCGACCTGCCGGGCGACATCGACCCGCACGGCCTTGAGGTCACCGGCGGCTATGCGCCGGGGCGGCTGACCGGCGTGCACACCGGCTCGGCGCACGCCACCGTGGTGGCGGTCGATCCCGAGACCGGCGGCGTCGAGATCCTCGATTATGTGGTGGTGGAAGACGCCGGCGTGCTGATCAACCCGATGATCGTCGACGGCCAGATCCACGGCGGCACCGCGCAGGGCATCGGCGCCGCGCTGTTCGAGGAGATGCCGTTCGACGCTCAGGGCCAGCCGCTCGCCTCGACGCTGGCTGATTATCTGCTGCCCGGCAGCGCCGAGATGCCGGATGTGCGCGTCTTTCACATGGAGACGCCGTCGCCCTACACCGAATTCGGCCAGAAGGGCGTCGGCGAAGGCGGCGCGATCGGCCCGGGCGCCGCGGTCGCGAGCGCCGTCAACGACGCGCTGCATCGGCTCGGCGTCGAGATCTGCGAAATCCCGATCACGCCGCGGCGCATCCTCGAAGCGATCGCCAAAACCAGACACGCGGCGTAAGGCCGCCACCCATCAGGCATTCCGAATGGCCGACGATATTTCTTTGGAGGGCGATGTCCTGGTGGTCGGTGGCGGCGGCGCCGGAATGTTCGCCGCGGTGGCGGCGGCGCGCAACGGCGCGCGTGTCATCCTGATCGACAAGAACGTGGTCGGCCGTGGCGGCGCCACCATCATGGCGCAGATGACCTGTGCGTCTGCGCTCGGCGAAGCAGAGCCGGACAATCCGGAGATGCATCTCAAGGACACGCTCGATGCCGGCCGTGGGCTGTGCAACGAGAAGCTGGCGGCGCTGCTATGCGAGGGCAGCCCGAAGCGCATTCGCGAGCTCGAAGGCTGGAAGGTCAACTGGGCGCGCAGCGACGACGGCAAGATCAACCAGGTGAAAGCGCCGGGCCACAGCCGCAAGCGCTGCGTCTATGTCGACTTCCTCAGCACCGGCGCCGCGATCTGCGCGGCGCTCCGCAACAAGACCAGCCGCGACGCAGCGATCCGCCGGCTCAGCAACGTCACCATCACGGACATCGTGGTGCGCGACGGCGAGGTCGCGGGCGCGGTCGGCATCGACGTGCCGACCTCGGCGCCGGTGAAGATCAAATGCAGCGCCGTGATCCTGTGCACCGGCGGCATGACCAAGATGTTCCAGCGCACCACCGCCTCGAACAATCTGGCCGGCGAAGGCGTCGGGCTGGCGCTGCGCAGCGGCGCGCGCGTCATCGATATCGAATTCCTACAGTTCTATCCGAACGGGCATCTGGCGCCGCGCATGGTCGGGCTCGATCCGACCACCTGGGAGCCGACCCGGGTCAAGCTCGGCGGGAAGCTCCTGAACGGGCTCGGCGAGGAGTTCCTGCACCGCTACGGCGAGGCCGACGGCGGCGGCTATGACACCGCGCGCGACATCCTGACCACCGCGATCTACAAGGAGGTCGAGGCCGGACGCGGCTCGCCGCATGGCGGCGTCTACCTGTCGTTCCAGCACATCGACGAGCAGAAGCTGAAGGATGCGCTCGGCCCGGTGACCGAGATCTTCGCCCGCAACAACATCAACCTCACCAAGCAGCCGGTCGAGATCTTCCCTATTGCCCACTATCAAATGGGCGGCGTCGAGGTGGACACCGACATGGCGTCCACCGTGCCAGGCCTCTATGCGGCGGGCGAGATCGCCGGCGGCGCGAACGGCGCCAACCGGCTGTCCGGCAATGCGCTGCCCGAGGCGCTGGTGTTCGGCGAGCGCGCCGGCGAAAGCGCCGCAAAATATGCGGCGAAGAACAAGGCTACGCGCTGGGACGACAAGGCCGCCCAGCCGCATCTCGATCTCGTCCGCAAGATCTCGGGCCGCAACATCGGCGGCACGCGCTCGCCCGGGCAGCTGATGGCCGAGGTCAAGGCGCTGATGTGGCGCAAGGTCGGCGCCTTCCGCAACGCGGCCGACCTTGAGGACGCGCGCAACCGCCTCCACGCCATGCGGCAGAGTGAGCTCGACGAGCTTTCGATTGCGCCAGAGGCGGACTTCAACACCAGCGTGGTGGAGTGGTTCGAGCTGCGCAACGGCTTGCTCGCCGCCGAAGCGGTCGCGGCCGCGGCGCTCAATCGGCAGGAAAGCCGCGGCGCACACCAGCGCGACGATTTTCCCAAGTCGGACGATCGCTTCCTCGCCAACCAGCGGCTGACGCTGGAGGGCGGCGAGATCATCTCGGCATTCAAACGGGTGAGCGCATGACGCCCGACAGCGCCACACCCACCAAGACCGCGCGGCTGCGCATCTGGCGCGGCACGGACCGCGAGCACGGCCGCTACCAGGAGTTCAGCGTGGTGTTCGAGGACGGCGACTCGGTGCTGGACGGCCTCGTCCGCATCCGGCTCCACGACGATCCGGGTCTCGCCGTGCGCTTCAGCTGCTTCAACGCCAATGTCTGCAAGGAATGCACAATGCTGATCGACGGCAACGTCGAATATGCCTGCATCGCCAAGCTCCATGAGCGGGTGATCCAACTCGATCCGCTGCCGAACGTACCGGTGATCCGCGATCTTGTTACCAACACGCTGGCGCGCAAGGAACGGTTCTGATGCCTGAGGGGCGACCATGAAACCTGTCGCGTTCGACTATGAGCGCCCGGCCACATTGAGCGATGCCGCGATGCTGCTCGGCCAGGCCAACGGCTTCTCCAAGGTTCTGGCCGGCGGACAATCGCTCGGGCCGATGCTCAACCTGCGGCTCGCCCAGCCAGATCTGCTGGTCGACATCACCTCGATCGCCGAATTGACCGCGATCAACGAGACCGCCGATCATCTCGAAATTGGCGCGTGCATCACCCACGCCAACATCGAGGACGGCCGCGTTCCCGATCATTTCGCAGGGCTGATGCAGCGCGTCGCGGGCCGCATTGCCTATCGCGCGGTGCGCAACCGCGGCACCATCGGCGGCAGCCTGGCCCATGCCGATCCGGCGGCGGACTGGCTTTCGGCGCTGTCATTGCTCGGGGCTGAAGCCGTGATCTGGACACCGCAAGGGAGTCGCTCCGTTCCGGTCGCCGCGCTGGCGGTGTCGTCGTTCACCACGGTGATCAAGCCGCAGGAGCTGATCCGCGCGGTTCGCGTGCCGAAGCTTGCGGCCGGCGGGCGCTGGGGCTTCTACAAGTTCAGCCAGAAGGCCGGCGAATTCGCCCATGCGATCGGCGGCGTGCTGCACGACCCAACGCGCGGCCGCTTCCGCGCCGTGATCGGTGCGATCGAGACCGCGCCGATCGTCATTCCCGATGCTGCATCGCTGTTCGGAGGTTCATTCGGGCCCGGCATCGCCGAGCGGCTGGATCAAGGCGCCGTGCTCAGGCTCCTCGATGGAAAGAACGTGAAGGACGAATACATCCGCAGCCTTGCCCTCGTTGCGCTGAAGCGCGCGGCCAGCCAGGCGAGCGCAGCATGAAAGCGCTCTCGCTCACCATCAACGGCCGCGGCGTCAACGCGCAGATCGAGCCGCGGCTGAACCTCGCCGATTTCCTGCGCGAGCATCAGGCGCTGACCGCGACGCATGTCGGCTGTGAGCACGGCGTCTGCGGCGCCTGCACGGTGTGGATCGACGGTGCGCCGGCGCGCTCCTGCATCACCTTCGCGGCCGCCGCGAATGGCGCTTCGATCACCACGCTCGAAGGCTTCGAGAAGGACCCGGTGATGGGGCTCCTGCGCGAGGCCTTCGCCGACAATCACGGCCTGCAATGCGGCTTCTGTACCCCCGGCATGCTGATGACGGCGCGTGACATCATCACGCGGCTGCCGGATGCCGACGAGAAGCGCATTCGTCTGGAGCTGTCCGGCAATCTCTGCCGCTGTACCGGCTATGTCGGCATCGTCAAAGCGATCCAGGCCGCGCAGGCCGCAGCCAAGACCGCGGGTTACACCAAGCCCGCAGCCAACGGCCGGATCGGGCCGGTCGGCTCGCATGCGCCGGCAACGCCGCAGGACTTCTCGCAGCGGCCGGTTTCGATCGCTGCCAAGCCCGCGGCTTCAGCACCGTCCGAAAACTTCGATGCCATCGACTGGGTGGCGGTCGAGCAGCAGGGCGTCGAGCTGCGCCAGTCCTTCGCTGTCCCCTTCCCGCGCGACCAGGTCTGGAGCTTCTTCGCCGATCTCGATCAGGTGACGCGCTGCATGCCCGGCGCGCGGCTGACCAGGCCGGTGCAGAGCAGCCGCGCCGAGGGCGAGGTCAACGTCAAGCTCGGCCCGATCGTCAGCGCATTTCAAGGCGTGCTCGATGTGGCGCGCGATAACAGCCAGTTCCGCGGCACCGTGCGCGGCGCCGGCCGCGACGCCAAAAGCCCGTCGAGCGCGCGGGCCATCATCACCTACGCGGTGCAATCGAGCGGCGCGTCCGCGTCGCAGGTCGAGGTCGCGGTGAAGTTCCTGTTGTCGGGTGCGCTGGCGCAGTTCAGCCGCTCGGGGCTGGTCAAGGATGTGGCCGACCATCTGACCCATCTATTCGCGCAAAACCTCGAAGCCCGGCTCTCCGGCCGCCCGGTTGCGGCCGAGGCCGCCGACACGCTCGACGCCGCCGCCATCGCGCGGTTGGCGTTATGGGCCCGCATAGCCGGCTTTTTCCGCAGGTTCTGGAACGGCTGATCCATGCGGATTTCGCAAACCAATGCCCTGCATTCAGGCAATCGCTGCATCGGCCGATGCTGGAAAACGCCGGCACCCCTCCCCTATAATTCATCAACCCGTCAGCATCGCTGACCCGGAGACCTGACCATGTCCGACAACAAGCCCTATGACGTGCTGCTGCGCGGTGGCCATGTCATCGACCCCGCCTCGAGCATCAACGGCGTGATGGACGTTGCGGTGCGCGACGGCAAGATCGCGGCCGTGCAAAAGGACATCCTGCCGGCGAGCGCCAAGGACACCATCGACGTCCGTGGCCGCATCGTCATTCCGGGCATGATCGACACCCACGCGCACGTCTATCGCTATGTCAGCGGGCGCTTCGGCATGGATCCCGATCTGGTCGGCGTGCAGTCCGGCGTGACCACGGTGATCGATCAGGGCGGGCCGTCCTGCATGACGCTGCCGGGCTTCAGGGAATTCATCGCCAAGCCGGCCAAGACCCGCGTCTACGCCTTCCTGTCGTCCTATCTGGTCGGCGGCCTCGAAGGTCATCTCTATCCGACCCTCTACAGCCCGGACGGCATCAACGTCCAAGCCGCGGTCGACGCCGCCAAGGCCAATCTCGATCTCGTGCGCGGCATCAAGGGCCATGCCGAGATCGGCGGTTTCGCGCGCTGGGGCATCAAGGTGCTGCAGATGTCGGCGGAGATCGGCCGCAAGACCAACCTGCCGGTCTACGTGCACTTCGGCCAGCTCTGGGGCCTGCCGAAGAGCGGCGCCAACGGCGAGGACGCCGATACGATCCTGGAGCGCGTCATCCCGGAGCTGCGCCCCGGCGATATCCTGGCGCACCCGTTCACGCGGCATCCCGGCGGCTTCGTCAACCGCGAGGGCCAGGTCCATGAGGTGATCAAGGCGGCGCTCGACCATGGCCTCAAGGTCGACGTCGGCCATGGCAGCCACTTCTCGTATCGCCTCGCCAAGGTCGCGCTGGCCGCCGGCATCGTGCCCAATACGCTCGGTGCCGACATGCACGGCTACAACACCCACGTGCCGCCGCCACCCGGCACGCCCGCCGAGCACGCCGACGACGAGGCCAATCCGTTCTTCGGCCAGGCCAAGTTCAGCTTGAGCCAGGCGATGAGTTCGATGCTGGCGCTGGGTCTGACGCTTGAACAAGTCGTGCCGATGGTGACCACCAACGCGGCGGCGATGATCGGCAAGCAGGACGAGATCGGCACGCTGAAGCCCGGCGTCGACGCCGACGTGTCGGTGCTCGCCGACCAGCGCGGCAAGTTCCTGCTGCGCGACAACGAGAAGAACCAGGTTGTGGCCGAGCGCCTGCTGCAGCCGCTGTTCTGCCTGCGCGCCGGCAAGCGCTACGACGCCGACGCCTCGATCCTGCCGGAGGCGATCGCCGCCTGACCGCGGCCATCAATCGCAGAAAAACGGGCGCGCGGCCTCTCGCGCGCCCGTTGCTTTTTCGCCATGCTGTCCGCGTTGGAAGGTCTGGATGCCGCGAGCCATGCTGGGCAAACACGGCAAAGGTTTTGCTTCTCGCAGCTCCAGGCAAGAACGGGTTGGATGGAGTTTACGATGAGATTTCTCGCACGAACGCTGCTGACACTGGGCCTCGCCGCCGTGCCGACCGCGCTCCAGGCGCAGGACAACTGGCCGCAGCGGACCATCACGCTCATCGTGCCCTATGCGGCCGGCGGCTACACCGACCTGGTCGGGCGGCTGACCGCGCGTTTCATGGAAAAGACGCTGGGCAAGACCGTCATCGTCGACAACCGCGTCGGCGCCGGCGGCCTGGTCGGCACCCAGGCCACGGCCAGCGCCGCGCCGGACGGCTATACGTTCTGTCTGTGCAGCGTCGGCGCCATCTCGATCGCGCCGTTCGCGCAGAAGATCGGCTACGATCCGGTGAAGGACCTGGCGCCGGTCGGCATCAACAGCACCATCGTGCAGGCCGTCATCGTCAAGAAGGATTCGCCGATCAAGTCGCTGGTCGAGCTCGTGGCCTATGCCAAGGCCAATCCCGACAAGCTCAACTACGGCTCGGCCGGCGCCGGCGGCCTCACGCACTACTCGGTGGAGCTGTTCGAGGCCCGCACCGGCATCCACATGGTGCACATCCCGTTCAAGGGTGGCGCGCCCGCAACCTCCGCCGTGATGGCGGGCGATGTCGACCTCTCGTTCGCCAACATGACCGATGCGCTGCCGCAGATCCAAGCCGGCAGCGTGCGCGGCATCGGCGTCACGTCGCTGGAACGCGTCGCGTTCCTTCCTGACCTGCCTTCGATCAACGAAACCGTGGCGCCGAACTTCCTGGTCGAAACCTGGAACGGCGTCATGGCGCCGGCCAAGACGCCTGAGGTGATCATCAACAAGGTGTCGGACGTGCTGCTCAAGATGGCCGACGACCCGGAGGTCAAGGAGCAGATGCGCAAGGCCGGCAGCAGCACGGTGAAGAGCACGCCGGCCCAGTTCCGCGCCCAGATCGAGCAGGAAATGGCGCAGTGGAAGCCGCTGGTCGCGGAGATATTGGCGAAAGAAGCCGCGAAGGAAAAAACGCCCGCGAGCCGTAACTGACCGAAACGCCGGCGACACGGGTGGTCTCATCCCTCCCCGCGAGGGGAGGGATGACGCGAGCGAATGCGAGCGGCCGGGTGGGGAGAGGTCAGCGGCAGACGGGGGGTTCTCCCCACAGATCG
>CAKZHN010000313.1 GCA_936924235.1 uncultured Rhodoplanes sp.
AGCATGGACCCCCGGGTCAAGCCCGGGGGTGACGGCCGGAGCAAGGTGCGCCGTTGCGGAATAACGAATACGCCGCGATTCAGGGAGGCTCGACATGCAACGCTCGACACCGCCGTTTCGCGCCGACCATGTCGGCAGCCTGCTCCGCACCGCGCCGCTGAAGGACGCCCGCGCCAAGCACGCCAAAGGCGAGATCACCGAAGCGCAGCTCACCGAGGTCGAGAACCGCGAGATCGACAAGATCATCCGCAAGCAGGAAGACGCCGGCCTGAAGCTAGCCACCGACGGCGAATTCCGCCGCTCCTGGTGGCAGTTCGACTTCTATAAAGGCCTCGACGGCGTCGAGCTGTACACGGTCGACAAGGGCATCCAGTTCGCCGGCGTCACCACCAAGGCCGAGAGCGTGCGGGTGGTCGGCAAGGTCGGCTTCTCCAGTCATCCGCATGTCGAGCATTTCAAGTATCTGAAGGCGCACGCCAGGGTGACGCCGAAGATGACCATTCCCGCGCCCAGCACGCTGCACTTCCGCCAGGGCCGCGCTTCGATCGACCGGAAGGTCTATCCGGAGCTCGACGCTTACTTTGACGACGTCGCCATGGCGTATCGGAAGGCGATCCGCGCCTTCTACGACGCCGGCTGTCGCTATCTGCAGATGGACGACACCGCCTGGTCGATGATCTGCGATCCGAAGGAGCGCGAGCACTCGCGCGAGCGGGGTGACGATCCGGACTCGCTGCCGGCGAAATACGCCGCCATGACCAACAAGGCGCTGGAGGGCAAACCCGCCGACATGGTCATCTCGATGCACTCGTGCCGCGGCAACTTCCGTTCGACCTTCATCGCCAGCGGCGGCTACGACTTCGTCGCCGAGCAGCTTCTGGGCGAGGTCGATCTCGACGGCTATTTCCTGGAATACGACACCGAGCGCGCCGGCGGCTTCGAGCCGCTGCGTTTCGTCCCCAAGGGCAAGAAGACCGTGGTGCTCGGCCTCGTCACCTCGAAATCCGGCAAGCTCGAAACGAAG
This sequence comes from uncultured Rhodoplanes sp., assembly GCA_936924235.1. Taxonomy (GTDB): domain Bacteria; phylum Pseudomonadota; class Alphaproteobacteria; order Rhizobiales; family Xanthobacteraceae; genus Z2-YC6860. The sequence continues at coordinate 1,025 of CAKZHN010000313.1, forward strand.
GACTCGATCAAGCGCCGTATCGACGAGGCAACCAAGTATGTCGCGCTCGACCAGCTCTGCCTGTCGCCGCAATGCGGCTTCGCCTCGACCGAGGAGGGCAACGTGCTGGCCGAGGATGAGCAATGGGCCAAGCTGCGGATGATCGTGGAACTGGCCGAAGAGGTCTGGGGCAAGTAGGGCAGCGGTGATGATCAGTGCGCTAACGGCATACTCCGCTGTCATCGCCGGGCTTGACCCGGCGATCCATGAGCTGGTGCAGAGTGCACAGAACGTAAGAACGATGCCTGCTGCGGCATAGTGTGGACCCCCGGGTCAAGCCCGGGGGTGACGACCAGAGTGAGTGGATAGAGTAGTGGCAATGCAAAGAGTCAAGCCGCCGTTCCGCGCCGATCATGTCGGTAGTCTCCTTCGCTCCGCCGCGCTGAAGGACGCCCGCGCCAAGCGCGAGGCCGGTCAGATCACCGATGAGCAGTTAAAGGCCATCGAAGACCGCGAGATCGACGCGATCATCAAGAAGCAGGAGCAGGCCGGGCTGAAATCCATCACCGACGGCGAATATCGCCGCGCGTTCTGGAACTACGACTTCCTCGGCAAGCTCCCCGGCGTCGAGGCCTATCTCGGCGAGCGCAAGATCAAGTTCCAGGGCAAGAACCCCAAGCCGATGATGCTGCGCGTCGTCGGCAAGCTAGGGGCCTTCTCGGACCACCCGATGATCGAGCATTTCAAATTCGTGCAGTCGCACACCAGGCAGACTGCGAAGATGACGATCCCGTCGCCGTCGTCGCTGCACTTCCGCTACGGCCGCTCGGCGGTGCCGGAGGCGATCTATCCGGACATGGCGGAGTTCTACAACGATCTCGGCCAGAGCTACCGCAAGGCGGTGCGGGCCTTCGCCGACGCGGGCTGCCGCTACATCCAGCTCGACGAAGTGAATTTCACGTATCTCTGCGATCCGGCGCTCCGCCAGCAAGTGACCGAGCGCGGCGACGATCCGGAAAAACTGCCGCACATCTACGCCAAGGTGATCAACGCCGCGATCTCGGACGTGCCTTCCGACATGATGACCGCGATGCACCTGTGCCGCGGCAACTTCCAGTCCACGTTCGTCGCGTCGGGCGGCTATGAGCCGGTCGCCGAGATCCTGTTCAACGAGATCAACATCCAGGCCTATTTCATGGAGTACGACACGGATCGCGCCGGCGGCTTCGAGCCGCTGCGCTTCGTGCCGAAGAACAAGCTGGTGGTGCTGGGTCTCGTCACCTCGAAATCGGGCAAGCTCGAGTCGAAGGACGAGCTGAAGCGCCGCATCGAGCAGGCGAGCAAATACATCGGGCTCGACCAGCTTTGTCTCTCGCCGCAATGCGGCTTCGCCTCCACGGAAGAGGGCAACATCCTCGCCGAGGACGAGCAGTGGGCGAAGCTCAGGATGATCGCCGAGCTCTCCGAAGAGGTCTGGGGTAAATAAAAAAGTGAGTGACATGCAACGCACCAAGCCACCGTTTCGCGCCGACCAGGTCGGCAGTCTCCTTCGCTCCGCCGCGCTGAAGGACGCCCGCGCCAAGCGGGCATCCGGCGAAATCAGCGCCGATCAACTGAAGGTCATCGAGGACCGCGAGATCGAGCTCCTGATCAAGAAGCAGGAGCAGATCGGGCTGAAGTCGGTCACCGACGGCGAGAACCGCCGCAAGTCCTGGCAGACCGACTTCGTCTCGGCGCTGCCCGGCATCGAGACCGTGACGCATCAGCGCAAGGTCAATTTCCAGGGTGGCGTGCAGCCGCAGCAGGTGCTCACACGCGTGGCGAAGAAGCTGGGTGCCTTCGACGGCCACCCGATGATCGAGCACTTCAAGTTTCTGGCGGCGCACACCCGCGAAACGCCGAAGATGACGATCCCGTCGCCGTCGGCGCTGCATTTCCGCGACGGCCGCGATGCGGTGCCGGCCTCGGTCTATCCGAACATGGACGACTTCTACCGTGATCTCGGCGAGACCTACCGCAAGACCGTGAATGCCTTCGCCGCCGCCGGCTGCCGCTATCTGCAACTCGACGAGGTCAACTTCACGTACCTCTGTGATCCGAAGCTGATCCAGCAGGTCAGGGACCGCGGCGAGGATCCGGCCGCGCTGCCGATGGCCTATGCCGGCATGATCAACGCCGCGATCTCCAACATCCCGGCCGACATGGCCATCACCATGCATCTGTGCCGCGGCAACTTCCGCTCGACCTTCATCGCCTCGGGCGGTTACGAGCCGGTGGCGGAGCTGCTGTTCAACACCATCAACGTGCACGGCTACTTCATGGAGTACGACAGCGACCGGGCCGGCGGCTTCGAGCCGCTGCGTTTCGTGCCGAAGGGCAAGCAGGTGGTGCTCGGCCTCGTCACCTCGAAGACCGGCCAGCTCGAATCCAAGGATGCGATCAAACGCCGCATCGAGCAGGCGGCCAAGTTCATGCCGCTGGAGCAGATCTGCCTCTCGCCGCAATGCGGCTTCGCGTCGAGCGAGGAAGGCAATATCATCGCCGAGGACGAACAATGGGCGAAGCTCCGCATGGTGGTGGAGATCGCCGACGAGATCTGGGGCCGCTAGGCACCCGAGAGAACGAGCAAGAGAATACAAAGGAGGAAACGATGACTGGATTGCTCAATTGGCGCCGTCTGGCGCGCAGCGTCGCCTGCGGCGCCGCGGCGGTGGCGATGTCGGCTGCGGCCGCTTTCGCGCAGAGCGGCGAGCCGATCAAGATCGGCTTCAGCATGTCGCTCACGGGTCCGCTTGCCGCCAACGGCAAGATGTCGCTGGTCGCGATGAAGATCTGGGAGGAGGACGTCAACGCCGCTGGCGGGCTCCTCGGCCGCCCGGTGAAGCTCGTCTATTACGACGATCAGTCGAGCCCGGCGCAGGTGCCCGGCATCTACTCGAAGCTTCTCGATGTCGACAAGGTCGACTTTGCGGTCAGCGCCTACGCCTCGACGCAGATCGCGGCGGCGATGCCGATCATGATCCAGAAGAAGCGGCTGTTCATCAGCCTGTTCGGCACCGGCATCAACGACGAGTTCAACTACGACAAATACTTCTCGATGCTGCCCACCGGCCCGACGCCGAAGCCGACCTACACCAAGGGCTTCTTCGAGATCGCGATGGCGCAGAATCCGAAGCCGACGTCGGTCGCGATCGCGGCCGCCGACGCCGAGTTCGGCCGCAACGCCTGCGACGGCGCGCGCGAGAACGCCAAGGAGCTGAAGCTCAAGATCACATATGACCGCAACTATCCGCCGTCGACCACGGACTTCGCGCCGATCGTGCGCGCCATCCAGGCCGGCAACCCGGATCTGGTCGTGATCTGCTCCTACCCGCTCGACTCGGTCGGCATGATCAAGGCGATCAACGAACTCGGCTTCAAGCCGAAGATGATCGGCGGCGCCATGGTTGGCCTGCAGGCGACGGTGTTCAAGACGCAGCTCGGCCCGCTGCTCAACGGCATCGTCAATTACGAGACCTGGATCCCGGTGCCCTCGATGCAGTTCCCGGGCTCGATGGAGCTCCTGAAGAAGTATCAGGCGCGCGCCGGGGCCGAGGGCGTCGATCCGCTCGGCTATTACATGCCGGTCTGGGCCTACGCTTATCTTCAGGTGCTGGGCGACTCGATCAAGGCGACCAAGAGCCTGAAGGACGACGTGCTCGCCGACTACATCCGCAAGACCACGTTCAAGACCACGGTCGGCGATGTGAAGTTCGGCGCCAAGGGCGAGTGGGACAAGGATCGGATGCTCTACGTTCAGTTCCAGAACATCAAGAGCAACTCGATCGACGAGTTCAAGGATCTCAAGACCGAGGTGCTGCTCTATCCGTCGCAGTACAAGTCGGGCAACGTGATCTATCCGTACGAGAAGGCGAAGCAGTAAGAGGTTGCTGATCTCTCACCGCGTGTCCCGGGCGCAGCGCAGCACGAAGTGATGCGCTGCAGACCCGGGACCCCGGTTTCTTGGCTTGCCAACCGGGGTCCCGGATCAGCGGTGCACCACTCGCTGCGCTCGCGCTGCACCGCATCCGGGACACGAGACCGCCCAAGCAAAGGAAGAAGAAGACGATGAAACGCACCAAGCCGCCGTTCCGCGCCGACCACGTCGGCAGCCTGCTCCGCCCCAAGGCCATCCATGACGCCCGCGCCAAGCACGCCAAGGGCGAGATCACCGCCGACGCGCTGAAGAAAGTCGAAGACACCGAGATCGAACGCGTCATCAAGAAGCAGGAAGACGTCGGCCTTCACGCCATCACCGACGGCGAATTCCGCCGCTCGTGGTGGCACCTCGACTTCCTCTGGGGCCTCGACGGCGTCGAAAAGCACATCATGAACGAGGGCGTGCATTTCGCAGCGGTCAACACCCGCAACGAGGGCGTGAAGGTCACCGGCAAGCTCGGCATGGCCGGCCCCCATCCGATGGTCGAGCATTTCAAGTTCGTCGCAGCCCACACCAAGCGCACGCCGAAGATCACCATTCCGGCGCCGTCGGCCATTTATGGGAGGCCAATTGCGACGCCGATCGACAAGGCGGCGTATCCGACAATGGACCGCTTCTGGGACGATCTCGGCGATGCCTATAAGAAAGCGGTGCGCGGCTTCGCCGATGCCGGCTGCCGCTATCTGCAGCTCGACGAAGTCTTCATCGCCATGCTGTGCGATCCGAAATATCGCGATCAGATGGTCAAGCGCGGCGACGACCCGGAGAAGCTCGGCCCGCTCTACGCCAGGCTGATCAACGCTGCGATGTCGGACATTCCCTCCGACATGACCATCACCATGCATCTGTGCCGCGGCAACTACAAATCGACCTTCATGGGCGCCGGCGGTTACGACGCCGAGGCCGACGTGCTGTTCAACCAGACCGACGTGCACGGCTATTTCATGGAGTACGACACCGAGCGCGCCGGCGGCTTCGAGCCGCTGCGGCTTCTGCCCAAGGGCAAGACCGTGGTGCTCGGCCTCGTCACCACCAAGACCGGCAAGCTCGAAACGAAGGACGAGCTGAAGCGCCGGATCGAGCAGGCCGCGAAGTTCTGCGACCTCGACCAGCTGGCGCTGTCCGGCCAGTGCGGCTTCGCCTCGACCGAGGAGGGCAACACCCTCACAGAGGACGAGCAATGGGCGAAGCTGCGGCTGATCGTCGAGGTGGCGGACGAGGTCTGGGGCCGCTGACCGGTTTCTGCATTACTTTCAAGTGCAAGTAACCGGAACGCGGGCCACTAGCAGCGGCCGACGGCTATTGCTGTCGTCCTGCCAAACGCTCCGCCGTCATCGCCGGGCTTGACCCGGCGATCCATCTTCTTTTCATAAGACAGGCAAGACAGATGGACCCCCGGGTCAAGCCCGGGGGTGACACCGAATTCGCGGAGCGAGTAAAGCACATGCCGGGAATCGTCCAGGACAAAGTCGCCATCGTCACCGGCGCGGGCCGCGGCATCGGCCGCGCCATCGCGCTTCTGCTGGCCGAGGAGGGCGCCAAGGTCGTCGTCAACGACATCGGCGTGGCGCTGGACGGCTCGGGCAGCGATGCCGGCCCGGCCCAGGAGGTCGTCAATGAGATCAAGAAGAAGGGCGGTGCGGCGATCGCCTCGACCGTCTCGATCGGCGACCCCGCCAATGCCGACAAGATCGTCGCCTCGACGCTCGAGACATTCGGCCGCGTCGACATCCTGGTGAACAACGCCGGCATCCTGCGCGACAAGATCTTCCACCGCATGAGCTGGTCGGACTGGTCCGACGTGATCTCGGTCCACCTGCACGGCTCGTTCGCCATGAGCCGCGCCTGCGCTACGCATTTCCGGGAGCAGAACTCGGGCTCGATGATCCACATGACCTCGACCTCGGGCCTGATCGGCAATTTCGGCCAGGCCAACTACATGGCGGCCAAGATGGGCATCGTCGGCCTGTCCCGCGGCATCGCGCTGGATATGCAGCGTTTCAACATCCGCTCCAACGCGATCGCGCCGTTCGCCTGGGGCCGCATGATCGGCTCGATCCCGACCGAGACTGACGCCGAGAAGGAGCGCGTCGCGCGGCTGCAGCAGATGACGCCGGAGAAGATCGCACCGCTGGTGGTCTATCTCGGCTCCGACAAGGCCGCCGGTATCTCCGGGCAGATATTCTCGGTGCGCAACAACGAGATCTTCCTGTTCAACCAGACCCGGCCGATCCGCTCGATCCACCGCTCCGAGGGCTGGACGCCGGAAAAGATCGACGCGCAGCTCAAGGGCGCGTTCGGTCCGTCGTTCACACCGCTCGACCGCTCGGGAGAAGTGTTCGCCTGGGACCCGATTTAACACACGCTGTCATTCCGGGGCGCGCCG
>CAKZHN010000314.1 GCA_936924235.1 uncultured Rhodoplanes sp.
CTCGATCTTACGCTGAAGCCCGACGCCAACATCATGAAGCTGCCGAACATCTCGGCCTCGATCCCGCAGCTCCGCGCCGCGATCAAGGAACTGCAGGGCAAGGGCTACGCCGTTCCGGACTATCCGGACAATCCGACCACCGACGCCGAGAAGGACATCAAGGCCCGCTACGGCCGCGTGTTCGGCAGCGTCGTCAACCCGATCCTGCGCGAGGGCAATTCCGACCGCCGCGCCGCCGGCGCCGTCAAGCAATACGCCCGCGACAACCCGCACAAGATGGGTGTCTGGACCAAGGACTCCAAAACGCGCGTCGCCTACATGCCGGGCGGCGACTATTTCGGCTCGGAAGTCTCGACGACGCTCACTGCACCGACCAATGCCCGCATCGAGCTGGTCGAAGCCGGCGGCAAGACCACGGTACTCAAGGCGAAGACCCCGCTGATCGCCGGTGAAATCATCGACGCGTCGGTGATGAGCCGCAAGGCGCTGCGCGCCTTCTTCGCCGAGCAGATCGAAGCTGCGAAGAAGGACGGCATCCTGTTCTCGCTGCACGTCAAGGCGACCATGATGAAGATCGCCGATCCGATCATCTTCGGCCATGTGGTTTCGGAATTCTTCGCCGACGTGATCAAGAAGCACGAGGCCACGCTCAAGAAGCTCGGCGTCAACGTCAATAACGGCTTCGGCGACCTCGTGACCAAGATCGAAACGCTCCCTGAGGCCGAGAAGAAGGCCATCAAGGACGACATCGCGGCCGAATACGCCAAGCGCCCGGCGCTTGCCATGGTCAACTCCGACAAGGGCATCACCGGCCTGCACGTGCCAAGCGACTTCATCATCGACGCTTCGATACCGGCGATGATCCGCGAAGGCGGCAAGATGTGGGGTCCCGACGGCAAGCTGCACGACACTTTGGCGGCGGTCCCCGATCGCGCCTACGCGCGGCTGTTCCAGGCGGTCATCGAGGACTGCAAGGCCCACGGCGCGTTCGATCCCAAGACCATGGGCTCGGTTCCGAACGTCGGCCTGATGGCGCAGAAGGCCGAGGAATACGGCTCGCACGACAAGACCTTCGAAGTGCCGGCGAGCGGCACGGTTCGCGTCGTCGCCGATGACGGCAAGGTGCTGCTGGAGCGTCCGGTCGAGACCGGCGACATCTTCCGCATGTGCCAGACCAAGGACGAGCCGATCAAGGACTGGGTCATGCTCGGCGTGCGCCGCGCGCGGCTCACCAACACGCCGGCGGTGTTCTGGCTCGACAAGAACCGCGCGCACGACGCGCAGGAGATCGCCAAGGTCGAGAAGTACCTGAAGGACCACGACACCAAGGGCCTCGACATCCGCATCCTGGCGCCGGTCGACGCGATCAAGTTCTCGCTCGAGCGCATCCGCAAGGGCCAGGACACCATCTCGGTCACCGGCAACGTGCTGCGCGACTATCTGACCGACCTGTTCCCGATCATGGAGCTCGGCACCTCGGCCAAGATGCTGTCGATCGTTCCGCTGCTCGCGGGCGGCGGCATGTTCGAGACCGGCGCCGGCGGCTCGGCGCCCAAGCACGTCGAGCAGTTCCAGCAGGAGGGCTATCTGCGCTGGGATTCGCTCGGCGAATTCCTCGCGCTGGGCGCCTCGCTCGAGCATCTGGCGCAGACCTACAAGAACCCGAAGGCGCAGGTTCTCGCCGACACGCTCGACACCGCGATCGGCCAGTTCCTCAAGAACAACCGCAATCCGGCGCGCAAGGTCGGCGAGCTCGACAACCGCGGCAGCCACTTCTACCTCGCGCTCTACTGGGCGCAGGCGCTCGCGGCGCAGACCAAGGACCCGGAGCTGGCCGCCAAGTTCAAGCCGCTGGCCGAAATGCTCGCCAAGAACGAGGCGAAGATCAACGGCGAGTTGATCGGCGCGCAAGGCAAGAAGGTCGACATGGGCGGCTATTACCTGCCCGACGACGCCAAGTCGTCGGCCGCGATGCGGCCGAGCGCCACGCTGAACGCAGCCCTCGCCGCGCTCTGACGCGCGGGCCGGCGGCTGCGGCCGTTTCTGAGACCAGAACCCGCTCGATGACGAACTCATCGAGCGGGTTCTCAATTGGCGCTCAGACCGCTCAAAATTTCCGCACCGCGTGTTGCTCGCGGCGCCACTCGTCGCTTGCTCTTGTCGCCGCCCGCGTCCGGTAAAACCCTTACGGGCTCGGACTAGCCTGTTCCCGCGGCAAAACTCGACTTTTCGCGCGCGTCCCCGCTTGGCAGACGCCGTGCCTGACGCTATGACCCGCCCGACCCCGGCGGCGGACCGTACACGGCCGCGCCTCCTGCCCTCCTTTCCGTGCACCGAAGGCAACCATTCATGGCGAAGATCAAGGTCAAGAATCCGGTCGTCGAGATGGACGGCGACGAGATGACCCGGATCATCTGGCAGTTCATCAAGGACAAGCTGATCCACCCGTATCTGGACATCGACCTGCTGTACTACGATCTGAGCGTCCAGAAGCGCGACGAAACCAGCGACCAGATCACCATCGACGCCGCCAACAAGACCAGGGAAGTCGGCGTCGCGGTGAAGTGCGCCACCATCACGCCGGACGAAGGCCGCGTGAAGGAGTTCAATCTCAAGGACATGTGGCGGTCGCCGAACGGCACGATCCGCAACATCCTCGGCGGCACGATTTTCCGCGAGCCGATCATCTGCAAGAACATCCCGCGCCTGGTGCCGGGCTGGACCCAGCCGATCGTGATCGGCCGTCACGCCTTCGGCGACCAGTACCGCGCCACCGACTTCCGGTTCCCGGGACCGGGCACGCTGACCATCAAGTTCACCGGCAACGACGGCAAGGTGATCGAGCGCGAGGTGTTCAAGGCGCCGGGCTCGGGCGTGACGATGGCGATGTACAATCTCGACGACTCGATCCGCGACTTCGCCCGCGCGTCGTTCAACTACGGCATGGCCCGCAACTACCCGGTCTACCTGTCGACCAAGAACACCATCCTGAAGCAGTACGACGGCCGCTTCATGGAGCTGTTCCAGGAGATCTTCGACAAGGAGTTCAAGGCCGAGTTCGACAAGCGCAACATCATCTACCAGCACCGCCTGATCGACGACATGGTCGCCTCGGCGCTGAAGTGGTCGGGCGGCTATGTCTGGGCCTGCAAGAACTACGACGGCGACGTGCAGTCCGACACCGTGGCGCAGGGCTTCGGCTCGCTCGGGCTGATGACCTCGGTGCTGATGACGCCGGACGGCAAGGTGGTCGAAGCGGAGGCCGCGCACGGCACCGTGACGCGGCACTACCGCGAGCACCAGAAGGGCAAGGAGACCTCGACCAACTCGATGGCGTCGATCTTCGCCTGGACCCGCGGCCTCGCACACCGCGCCAAGCTCGACAGCAACGCCGATCTCGCGAAGTTCGCGAGCACCCTCGAGAAGGTCTGCGTCGACACCGTGCAGGCGGGCTTCATGACCAAGGACCTCGCGCTGCTGGTCGGACCGGACCAGAAGTGGCTCTCGACCACGGGCTTCCTCGACAAGATCGACGAGAATCTCAAGAAGGCGATGGCTTAAGTCGCCAGTTCCTCCGTACCTCGGAAGGACGGCCGAAAGGCCGTCCTTTTTCTTTTTGCGGTCGCGACTTCGCTTTTGCCGCATCAGCGGCGCCATCCCTCCCCTGGCGGGGAGAAGCCCGTGCTGCATCAGCGCGGACTCAAGTTTCAGATTCAATTGTCAAACAGCCCTACGGACGTGATTCATCGGCCCCGTACAAAGTGCGGCGCTGGGGCGGCGCCTTCTCTTCTT
>CAKZHN010000315.1 GCA_936924235.1 uncultured Rhodoplanes sp.
GCGCCGCCGCCCTTGCGCCAGGCGTTCTCGCTGATCACGAAGGCATCGTCGAGCTTGACGTTGCCGAGCTCGAGCTGCTCGAACACCACGCTGACGGTCATCAGCTTGGCGAGGCTCGCCGGCGCCACCAGATCGTCGGCCTGCTTCTCGAACAGCACCGAGCCGGTCTCGGCTTCGACCAGGATGGCATGCGGGGCAAGCGTCTGGGGCGGCGCCGCGAGCGACGGCGCGGGCGCAAGGGCCATCAGCCCCGCCCAGGCCAAAATGATCAGCCCAATCCGTCGCATGCCGTGCTCCCGCGCGCTCGCAACCGGTCCATGTACCCGGTTTGGTCGCAAGCCAGCGCGCCTTGATCGCCGAATGCTTACCAAGCCTTCGGTGGCTTTAAAATGGCGATTTCGGCGGCGGTAAAACTGCTGGTAAATGCGGCTAGTAGAGGCCGCGGCCGCTGATCACGGCGCCCTGCCCGGGCGCTGGGCCTTGGCCCGCAAAGGCCGAAACCGGCTCGACCTGGTTCGGCGTCTGGTTGGGCACCTGCGCCATGCCATTGGCCGGCGCGAAGCGGGTGTCGAAGTTCGTCGCCTGACCCGCATTGGCGGATCGCACGAACGTTGGCGCCGGCCTCGCTTGCGGCGGCGGCGCCAGCGGTGCGCGTTCGATGGTGACGAGTTCCTGGGACGGCGCTGGCGCGCGGCGCGCAACGCGTGACGCACTGTCGTCGTGGCCCAATTCATACGGACGGTCGGCCGGCGTCGGCACCGGGCCGCTGATCGGGGCCTGCTCGGAGCGCAGATTGAAGGCCTGCAACGTGGCGACCTTGAGCTCGTGGGGGCCTGGCGCCGGCGTGCCGCGCCGGAGCGTGGCCTCGAGCCGTGTGTCGTCGGAGCCGCCGAGCGAGGCCTGCCCGACATATTCGACGCGGACCTGGGTGGTGCCGTTGTCGTAGAAGCCGAGAAGCTGCGCGGTGCGCGCCGAAACGTCGATCAGGCGGTCGGAGTGATACGGCCCGCGATCGTTGATGCGCACGATGATGGAGCGCTGGTTCTTGAGATTGGTGACGCGCGCGTAGCTCGGGATCGGCAGCGTCGGATGCGCGGCTGAGATCGACTGCATATCGTAGACTTCGCCATTGGCGGTCTGACGGCCGTGGAAGTCCTCGCCGTACCAGGAGGCGATGCCCTCGGCGCGATAATTGGAATTCTCTTCGGGGCTGTAGGTGCGGCCGCCCACCACGTAGGGCTTGCCGACCCGGTAGGTGCCGCCGCCCTTGGGCACCGGCTCGCCGAGTTGGACGACGCGCGGGCTGGCCGACACGCCGTATTTGGGATCGAGCTTGCTGGAGATCGGTCCGCCGCACTGGGCGAGCGCCAGACAGCAGCAGCCGACCGCGCCTGCGCGCACGACCAGACTCAATGCCGCCCCGATCCCACTCAGCCCCATGCAGTCCCAGTCCCCAATGCGCCGTCCCGAGAAGCGCCGGATGTCCAGACGGCCCTGCCCGAGCCGTCCTAGTGTCATTGCATCCAACTATTAACAATACAGCGGCCGGAAACGGGCCGAAATGGGGCCGGCCGCGTTATGGTAAACGCTCTCTTGCTATGGAATCGCCCCAGCTAAGCGATGATAGCCAGCCACAATCGAGACCGCATCCACTCTTTTGACTGCGGCGGGAACGGGATTGAGATACCTTCGGCACGTTCGGTCCGTGGATTTCTTGAGCGATTGCAATGAAGCCGCAGCAGCCTGCCCCCGGTGATTTCCAAGGGGCGTTAATCGCTCTGAACACTGGAAACCACGCCGAGGCCGAGCGTTTGCTCCGGCGGACCGTCAAGAACGAGCCCAGGCACATCGGCGCCCTGAACCTGCTTGCAGCCCTGCTGACCGCCGTGGGCCGCTTCAAGGAAGCCGAAACCTACGCCGCGCAGGCGATCAAGCTCGACCAGAAATCCGACGCCTCGCTGTACAACTACGGGCTGATCCTCAAGAAGCTCAACAAGCCCGCCGAGGCGCTCGACGCATTCAGCAAGGCGCTGTCACTCAATCCCAACATCGCGCAAAGCTGGAACAACCGCGGCACGGTGTTCAACGATCTGCAGCAGTACGACAAGGCCGTTGCGGATTTCGAGAAGGCGATCAGCCTCGACCCGCGCTATGCCGAAGCCTTCTCCAACATGGGAAACTCCCTGTTTCAGTTGAAGCGCTTCGAGGAATCGGCCGCCGCCTACGAGCGGGCCTTGGTGCTCAACCCGGCGATGGAATACGTCGCCGGCATGCGGTTTCTCGCCAGGACCACGATCTGCGACTGGCGCGACTACGACATCGAGCGGGCGCGTCTGATCCAGTCGACCGGCGGCGCGGTCGCCGGTTGCGAGCCCTTCATCTTCCTCAACATCTCCGAGCAGCCCGACGACCAGCTTCGCTGCGCGCGGCAATGGGCGGCCCGCAAGGCGCCGGGCAACCCGAATTCGGAGCCGCCCCACCCGACGCTTCAACGGGACAAGCTTCACATCGGCTACCTGTCGGCGGATTTTCGCGAGCATCCGGTTGCCCAACTCGCGGCCGGGCTGTTTGAAAGCCATGACCGGTCCCGCTTCCACACCACCGCAATCTCGGTTGCGGCCGACGACCGCTCCGACATGAGGCGGCGCATCAGAGCTGCGTTCGACGAATTCCTGGATGCCGACAAGCTTGCGGACGACAGCGCGGCCGAACTGATCCGATCGAAGAAGATCGACATTCTCGTCGATCTGACGGGTCTGACCGGCGGCTCGCGGATCGGGATTTCGACGAAGCGTCCGGCGCCGATCCAGGTCAATTACCTGGGCTATCCCGGCACGATGGGATCGGCGCAAGTGGATTACATCATGGCCGACCGGGTCGTCATTCCGCCGGAGCATCGGAGCTGCTACGCCGAGAAGATCGTCACGTTGCCCCATGCCTATCAGGTCAACGATCGCAAGCGCCCGATCTCGGACCGGCACTTCTCCCGGGACGAACTCGGTCTGCCTTCAGACCGATTCGTGTTCTGCTGCTTCAACAACGGCTTCAAGATCACGCCGCAGCAGTTCGACACGTGGATGTCGATCCTCAAGCAGGTCGACGGCAGCGTGCTGTGGCTGCTCGAGTCCCACGAGACCGCGGCCAGCAACCTCCGGAAAGAGGCCGCGCAGCGCGGCGTCGATGCCGCGCGCCTCGTGTTCGCACCGCGGCTTCCGCTCGCCGATCACCTGGCGCGGCATCGGGCGGCGGATCTGTTTCTGGATACCCTGCCCTACAACGCCCACACCACGGCGAGCGACGCCTTATGGGCCGGGCTGCCGGTGCTGACACAGTGCGGCGGCACATTCGCCGGTCGAGTCGCGGCAAGCCTGCTGACCGCGGCGGGCCTGCCCGAGTTCGTGACCTCGAACCGGGATCAATACGAGGCGGTTGCCGTCGAGCTTGCCGGCAACCCGGCGAAGCTCCAGGCGATCAGGGACAGGCTGACCGAACAGCGGCTTGCCGTGCCGCTGTTCGATACCGGCCTGTCGACCCGGCATATCGAGCGCGCCTACGAGCTGATGTTCGAGCGCCTGCGCGCGGGGCTCCAGCCGGACCATATCGAGGTCCCGGCTTAAGTTGAGTTCAGGCCAGCGCGGCTGAAAGCCGTCTTCGACGTCGCAAAGAAAAAACCCCGGCAGTTTCCTGCCGGGGCTCTTTCGCTTTTGATCTAGACGACGATCAAGGAACGATGTCGCGGTGGATACGCCACGTGGCCGCCCAGGTGTCCTGGTCGCCGA
>CAKZHN010000316.1 GCA_936924235.1 uncultured Rhodoplanes sp.
GCGGCTCCTCGATGGTGTTGGCCCAGTTCGACTTGTTGATGGCGAGACCCACGGTGCCGCGGCCGTCCTTGATGTTGGGATCGAACTTGACGTCCTTCTTCACCGCCGCGTTGTACTTCTTGATCTCGTCGAGGAACGCCTCCGGGTTCACGCCTTCGAGCTTGTGCGCGAACTCCTCGATGGTGTTGGCCGAGACCTTCGACACGCGCTTGATGCGGTATTCGGCGCGCAGCATCGGCACGATCTTGCCGTCGAATACCTGCCAGGCGAAGTTGCCGGGCTGGCGCAGCACCACGGCGCCGTACTTGGCGTAGGTGTAGTTGCGGAAATCGGCGCCCTCGTCCACGAAGCGCCGGCCGGTGGCGTTGACCAGGATGCCCCACGGATAGCTGTGCTTCTGGAAGTTGTCGCCGACCGAGAGATCACCGAACTCCGGCGCGTTGTAGTCCCACTGCACGGCGTGGCCGCCCGACCAGTTGCCGAAGCTCGACGCGCCGATGGCGAGCGCCATGCTGATGCCGTCGCCGGTGTTGTAGGGCGTGCCGCGCACCTTCGCGAGCTCCCAGCCCGGACCCATATAGCGGGTGCGCATCTCGGGGTTCGACTCGAAGCCGCCGCAGGCGATGATCACCGCCTTGCACTCGATGTCCTCGTACTGGCCGTTGGTCTTCACCTTCAGGCCCTTCACGGTCTTGCCGTCATAGATCAGCGACAGGCCTCGCACGCCGTAACGGATCTCGATGCCGTTCTGCTGGGCGAGCTTCAGATGCTGCTCGATCAGCCCCGGGCCGCCGCCCTTGGACTCGACGGTCAGGCCGCCCCAGAACTTGAACTTGCCATCGATCAGGTAGGCCTGCCGGCCCCAGATCGGATCGAACTTCATGCCGGTCTTGTGCAACCAGCGCATGGCATCGCGCGAGCGGCCGACCAGACGATCGCACAGCTCGCCGTCGGTCCGGTATTCCGTCACCCGGAACATGTCGTCGTAGAACTTGTCGGCCGTGTAGGTGCCGAAGTCGGAGCGGTCGATCTCGTCCTTGGTCAGGTCCGGCATGATCGCCGTGAGGTCGTCGACGCCGTCATAGACGCAGCGGAACGCGCCGGCCGTGAAGCGGGAGTTGCCGCCCATCAGCTCCTTGGGGGCGCGCTCGACCATCAGCACCTTGGCGCCGTTCTGGGCCGCCGCCTGCGCCGCGCAAAACGCCGCGTTTCCGGCGCCAACCACCACCACGTCCCACTTGCCTGCCACGTCGATTTCCTCCGCTCTCGCGCCGTAGCCCTTCGCGGGCCGGCTCGCATTCCGGCCCTTCATCGAATTACGATTGCGCCCTGTCAAGGCCGGGACCGGATGGCAGAGCGGCGTCCACCCTCCGCGCCGAGGCGCGCGACAGTGTCGCCTTGCCTGCACCGCGGCATCGACCATAATCACGCGCCGGCCATTGCTCCCCCGAGGCCTTCGTGACCAGACGCCTGAATTCACTCGTTCTCCTTCTCACCGCGTTTCTCCCGCTGACCTCACCTGCTTCCGCGGAAGCCTGGCCTGACCGGCCGGTCAAGATCATCGTGCCGTTCGGCGCGGGCGGCTCGGGCGATACGCTCGCCCGCGTCGTGGCCGACCATCTGTCGGCGGTGTTCAAGCAGCAGTTCGTGGTCGAGAACCGCACCGGCGCGGGCGGCATGATCGGCACCCAGGCGATCGCGGGCGCGGCGCCGGACGGCTACACCATCGGCATCACCAACCTCTCCACGCTGGCGCTGGTGCCGGTGATCAATCCGGCCGCGACCTATCATCCGGTCAACGACTTTTCGCATATCGCCTATGTGGCAGGCGCGCCGGTGGCGCTGGCCGCGACGCCCTCGGCCAACATCAAGACCTTGAAGGAATTCGTCAGCGCCGCGAAGGCGAGCGCCAAGCCCCTCACCTATGCCTCGTCCGGCGTAGGCTCAGACGGCCATCTGATGGGTGTCGCGATCTCGCTTGCGACGGGAGCACCGCTGGAGCACGTGCCGTACCGCTCGACCTCCCAGGCGCTGACCGATGTGGTCGCGGGCCACGTCGCGCTTTGCACCTTCACGCTGTCGTCGACCGCGCAATTCCTGCGGGCGGGACAACTCGTCGGCGTCGCCGTGACCTCGCCCGAACGGATGCCGGACCAGCCGGAGCTGCCGACCTTCAAGGAGCTCGGCTATCCGCAGCTTGTCGGCACCACCTGGTTCGCATTGTCAGGCCCGGCGAAGTTTCCCGAGGACGTGGCCGAGAAGCTCAACCGCGAGGTCGCGGTGGCCGTTGCACTCCCCGATGTGCAGGCGCGGCTCCGCCGCGACGGCTTCATCGCGGAGCCGATGAGCCGCGCCGAGTTCACCAAGTTCGTCGGCGACGAGGCGGCGCGCTGGAAGCCGCTGGTCGAAAAGGCCGGCCTGGCGGGCAAGGGCTGAGGAGCGCGCCATGACATTGTTCAGCAAAGCTCTGACGCGCGCCGCGGCCGCGATCCTCGCCATCGCGCTCGCCGCAACAGTTCCGCAAGGCGCGCAAGCGCAGGTGCCGAAAACCATCCGCATCGTCGTGCCGTTCCCGGCCGGCGGGCCGACCGACGTCACGGCGCGCGTGGTCGGCGAGCAGATCGGCAAGCAGCACGGCGTTTCATTCGTGGTCGAGAACCGCCTCGGCGGCGGCGGCTTGATCGCGACCGAGTCGGTGGCGCGCGCCGAGCCCGATGGCGGCACGCTCTTGATCGTGGCCTCCGGCGTGCTCATCAATCCGCTGCTGAAGAAGACGAACTACGATCCGCTGACGAGCTTCGCGCCGCTCTGCCTCCTGGTGCGCTCGCCGCACTACATCGTGGTCAACAAGGATTCGCCGATCCGCAACTTCGCCGACTTCCTGGCGACGGCGCGTGCCAAGCCGGGCGAGCTGAGCTTTGCGACGGTCGGCCCCGCAACCGGGCCGCACATCGCCTTCGAGACGCTGAAGCGGCGCGCCAAGGCAGACATCACCTTCGTGCCGTTCAACGGCACGTCGCCCTCGATCAACGCCGTGATGGGCGGCCATGTGTCGGTCGCGATGGGCGACTTCCGCGACGTCTACGGGGCGCTGCAGGGCGGCACGCTGCGTGGGCTCGCCACCACCGGAGCGAGCCGCCTTGAGCAGCTGCCAGACATTCCGACCGTGGCCGAGCAGGGCTTCCCGGGCTTCGAGGCGGAAAGCTGGTTCGGCATCGTGGCGCCTGCGGCGACGCCGAAGGACACCGTGACCCAGCTCGACGCATGGTTTCAGGAGGCGCTGCAGAACGCCGAGGTACGCTCGAAGCTCGTCAGCGCCGGCGTGTTCCCGACCGGCCGGTGCGGCGCGGACTTCGTCGCGCATCTGCGCCATCAGAGCGAGGAAATCGCCAAGATCGTCCGCGAGGCTAATATCAAGGCGGAGTAGCGGCGTTCAGCGCCGCTGGGACTTTTCGAACGTTCAAGAGCGACTTTTGTCACACCGCTGCCACAGCCGGGGGTTCGCTGTGACATTGCGCACTGTCCGTCACCGCCAGACTGCGAAAATCTGCATGCGAGGTGAACGTCGCGATTGGCGGCCGACACCAACAAATGCTCCGCATATTTGGAGCAGCGTGGTTTTCCGCAGGCGCTTAGTCGGACTATCAAGTGTTGACGAACAAGACGCCACCTGCAGGCTGACAAATATTGAGACGAACTGGCGGGCGAGTCAGAAATGGCTCGCCCGCAATCTATTTCAGTCGTTTCCGGGCTGGGAAGCCGAAGGCTGGTTCGGTATCGTGGCGCCTGCCGCTTGGCCGGATATTTGCTACCTCATGGGGCATCGCTGCGCGCCAAGCGCGGTCCGCGGACGATGGAGAGCGTGATGAAATCAAAATGGATCGGTTTGCTGCTTGGCCTCGCGCTGCCCGCGCTCGCGGCGACAGGCGCGCAGGCGCAATCGTTCCCCAGCAAGCCGATCCGCCTGGTGCTGCCTTATGCGCCGGGCGGTGCCACCGATTTCATCGGCCGCACCACGGCGAAATATCTCAGCGACGCCATCGGGCAGCCGGTCGTGGCCGAGAACAAGCCCGGCGGCGGCGGCGTGGTCGGCACCGACACGGTCGTCCGTTCGGCGCCCGACGGTTACACGCTGGTGCTGATGGACCCGGCGCTGATCATCAATCCGTCGCTGATGGCCAACGTGCCCTACGACGTGTTCAAGGACCTGCAGACCGTGTCGATGGTGTCGTCGTCGCCGCTGGTGCTGGTGGTGGCGCCGCAGCTGCCGCCGAAGACCTATGCGGAGTTCGTCGCCTACGCCAAGGCCAATCCCGGCAAGCTGAACTTCTCGTCCGCCGGCATCGGCACCACGCCGCATCTCGCCGGCGAGATGTTCGCGCAGCGCACCGGCGTCACCGCGACGCACGTGCCCTATCGCGGCATCGGCCAGTCGTTCACCGACATGATGGCGAACAAGATCCAGTTCGCTTTCTCGAGCGTGGCCGGCGCACTGCCGTTCACCGCCGACAACCGGCTACGCCCGCTCGCGGTGACGAGCATGAAGCGCACCGCGACCTATCCGGATCTGCCGACGGTCGACGAGGGCGGCCTGAAGGGCTTCGACGTCGATCTCTGGTACGGCATGTTCGCGCCCGCGGCGGTGCCGCCCGACGTGATGGCCAAGCTCAACGCCGCGCTGAAGGAGGCGCTGGCCAATCCGGAGCTGAAGGCGGCCTTCGCCAAGGTGAGCGCCGAGCCGCGCTACACCACCTCGCAGGACGGCACCGCGTTCCTGCATAGCGAATTCGACAAGTGGAAGAAGGTCATCACGGACGGCGACATCAAGGAGAACTAGGCCGCGCCCGGCCCGCTTGACGCGGGCTTCGTGGCGGCGTCCTTGCCATCCAAGATGCAGATCCGCGCTCCGAAAGACTTCTGGTCCGGCGTCATGTTCATCGCCTTCGCGGCGGTGGCGCTGATCGCGTCGCACTCTTTGTCGCTCGGCCGCGCCGGCCGCATGGGCCCGGGCTATTTCCCGCTGCTGCTCGGCTGTGCTCTGGCGCTGATCGGGCTCATCCTCGTGTTGCGGTCGTTCTTCACCGCCGGCGAACGCATCGAGCCGATGCGGCTCTTGCCGCTCGGCATCATCGCGGTCGGCATCTGCATCTTTGCCGCCATGCTGCAGCCGCTGGGGCTCATCCTGGCGCTGCTCGCCGTGATCGTCATCACGGCCTTCGCCAGCCGCGAGTCGCGGCCGCTCGAGACCGCGGCGCTGGCCGCCGTGATGGTGGCGTTCTCGGTCGGCATCTTCGTCGTGGCGCTGAAGCTGCCGCTGCCGATCTGGCCGGCGTTCCTCTAGGGCCGCGCCATGGATGTCTTTTCCAATCTCGGGCTCGGCTTCAGCGTCGCGCTGACGTTGCAGAACCTCGTCTACTGCTTCATCGGCGCCCTGCTCGGCACCCTGGTCGGCGTGCTGCCCGGCATCGGCCCGGTCACCACCGTGGCGATGCTGCTGCCGATCTCATTCACGCTCGATCCGGTGCCGGCCATGATCATGCTCGCCGGCATCTATTACGGCGCGCAGTATGGCGGCTCAACCACCGCGATCCTGGTGAAGATCCCAGGCGAGGCCTCGTCCGTGGTCACCACCATCGACGGCTATGAGATGGCGCGGCAAGGTCGCGCCGGCCCGGCACTCGGCATCGCCGCGCTGGGCTCGTTCTTCGCCGGCTGCGTCGCGACGCTCTTGATCTGCATCGCGGCGCCGCCGCTCGCCGCCATCGCGCTGAACTTCGGCCCGGCCGAATATTTCTCGCTGATGGTGTGCGGCCTGATCGCCGCCGTGGTGCTGGCGCGCGGCTCAGTGATCAAGGCGAT
Source organism: uncultured Rhodoplanes sp. (assembly GCA_936924235.1). Classification (GTDB taxonomy): domain Bacteria; phylum Pseudomonadota; class Alphaproteobacteria; order Rhizobiales; family Xanthobacteraceae; genus Z2-YC6860. The sequence goes on from CAKZHN010000316.1 coordinate 5,860, forward strand.
CGGCATGGTGGTGCTGGGTCTGCTGCTAGGCATCGGCGGCACCGACGTGAACTCGGGCGTGCGCCGCTTCACCTTCGGCCTCACTGGCCTCGCCGACGGCATCGAGTTCGTCGCGCTGTCCATGGCGGTCTACGGCATCGCCGAGGTCGCGACCAATCTCGAGCGCAAAGAGGATGAGGTCGACGTCACCGCCCGGATCGGCCGCGTCTGGCCGGGCTGGGACGACATCCGCACCTGCATTCCGGCGGTGCTGCGCGGCACCGTGCTCGGCTCGCTGCTGGGCGTGCTGCCCGGCGGCGGCGCGCTGCTCGCGGCCTTCGGCGCCTATACGCTGGAGAAGAAGGTCGCGAAGCCGCCGCGGCGCTTCGGCGAGGGCGACATCCGCGGCGTCGCCGCGCCCGAATCAGCCAACAATGCGGGTGCGCAGACCTCGTTCATCCCGACACTCACGCTCGGCATCCCGTCGAACCCGACCATGGCGATGATGATCGGCGCGCTGATGATCCACGGCATCGCACCGGGCCCGCGCGTCATGACCGAGCGGCCGGAGCTGTTCTGGGGCGTCATCGCCAGCATGTGGATCGGCAACCTGATGCTGGTGATCCTCAACCTGCCGCTGGTCGGCATGTGGGTGAAGCTGCTGCGCATCCCCTACCGGCTGATGTTCCCGGCGATCATCGCGTTCTGCTGCATCGGCGCCTACACGGTGAACACCAACATCTTCGACGTCTACGTGATGGCGTTCTTCTCAGTGTTTGGTTACATCTGCCTCAAGCTCGATTGCGAGCCCGCCCCGCTCATTCTCGGCTTCGTGCTCGGCCCGCTGATGGAGGAGAACCTCCGCCGGGCACTGCTCATTTCGCGCGGCGATCTCATGGTGCTGGTGCAGGAGCCGATCAGTCTCGCATTCCTGATCGCGGCAGCACTGTTGTTGATTGTGGTTGCGGCGCCCGCGATCCGGCGAAAGCGCGAAGAGGCGTTGCAGGAATAGCGTCACGCAGTAAGCTTCCGCCAGGAGCGACGGCCGGGCGGTACCGAAAGGACGCTGTACATGCGTTTTGCTGCTGCTGTGGCGGGGCTGGCGCTGCTCACCGCCAGCGCCCAGGCCCAGAGCGTCGAGGAATTCTACAAGGGCAAGACCGTCAATCTTGCGATCGGCTTTTCGGCCGGTGGCGGCTTTGATCTCTACGCCCGCCATCTCGCCCGCTACATGGGAAAGCATATCCCGGGCAACCCGATCATCGTGCCGCAGAACATGGCGGGCGCAGGCTCGCTGCGCGTCGCCAACTTCCTCTACACCGCGGCACCGAAGGACGGCACCGTGTTCGGCACCTTCACCCGCACCGTCGGTGTCATCAATCCGCTGCTGGAGGTGGGCGGCGCGAGTCTCGACGCCACCCGATTCACTTGGCTCGGCAGCATCACCGAAGACGTGAGCCTCTGCATCACCTGGCACACCACCGGCGTGAAGACTTGGCACGACTTCATCACCAGGCCGATCACGCTCGGCAGCGACGGCGCGAATTCAGAGCCCGACATCTTCGCCCGCCTCCACAAGAACGTGTTCGACGCGCCGATCAAGGTGGTCGCGGGCTATCCGGGCACCAACGAGATCATGCTGGCGATGGAGCGCGGCGAGGTCGACGGACTGTGCAGCCTGTCCTGGACCACGATCAAGACCCGCCATGCGGAATGGCTCAAGGACAAGAAAATCAACCTGATCTCGCAGGCGTCGTTCGAGAAGGCCCCGGAGATCAGCGATGTTCCGCTGATGACGGAGCAGACCAAGGACCGGGAGAAGCTGCAGATCCTGAGGCTGTTCACGGTGACCCAGGCCATGGGCCGGCCGTTTGCCGCGCCCCCGGGCATCCCCGCCGACCGCAAGGCCGCGCTGGTTGCGGCCTTCGACGCCACCATGCGGGACCCGGACTATCTGGCCGAGGCGAAGAAACTGGAACTCGATATCAATCCGGTGAGCGGCAAGGCGATCGACAGCCTTCTCGCCGAGGTCTACGCCACGCCCAAGGACGTGCTCAGAAAAGCCGGCGAGATGGCGACGAAGTGAGGGCGCGGCATCGGCGCAATCGACAAGGTCGGCCGGAAGTGCATAAAGTTTCGCAAGGTGCGGCAGCCGGCTGATCGAAGAGGACGTTGCAGATGCGTTTTGTTGTTGCTTTGGCGGGGCTGTCAGTTCTCGCCGGCTCCGCCCAGGCCCAGAGCGTCGAGGAGTTCTACAAGGGCAAGACCATCAACCTCGCGATCGGCTTCTCGGTCGGCGGCGGCTACGACCTCTACGCCCGCCATCTCGCCCGCCACATGGGCAAGCACATCCCCGGCAACCCGACCATCGTGCCGCAGAACATGGCGGGCGCCGGATCGCTGCGCGCCGCGAACTTCATCTACACGGCGGCGCCGAAGGACGGCACCGCGTTCGGCACCTTCGCCCGCACCACCGGCATCAATCCGCTCCTGGACAGCGGCGCGACCTTCGATGGCACCAAGTTCTCATGGCTGGGCAGCGTCACCGACGATGTGAGCCTCTGCATCACCTGGCACACCACCGGCATCAAGACCCTGGACGACTTCCTGAAGAAGCCCACCAACCTGGGCGGCCAGGGACCGAGCTCGGAGCCGGATATCTTCGCGCGGCTCTACAAGAATGTGCTCGACGCCCCGATCAAGCTGGTCCCGGGCTATCCTGGCACCAACGAGATCACGCTCGCGATGGAGCGCGGCGAAGTCGACGGCCTGTGCGGCATCTCCTGGAGCACGGTCAAGACCCGCCATGCGGAATGGCTCAAGGCCAAGAAGATCAATCTCATTGCGCAGACCTCGTTCAAGAAGGTGCCCGAGATCGGCGACGTGCCGCTGATGATGGATCAGACCAAGGACAAGGAGAAACTGCAGATCCTCAAGATTTTCGTCGGCGCCCAGCAGATGGCCCGGCCGTTTGCGGCGCCGCCCGGCATCCCGGCCGATCGCAAGGCCGCGCTGGTCGCGGCCTTCGACGCCACCATGAAAGACCCGGAGTACCTGGAGGATGCCAAGAAGCTTGAGCTCGACGTCAACCCGGTGAGCGGCAAGGCGATCGAGGACCTGCTGGGCGAGATCTACGCGACACCCAAGGACGTCCTCAAGAAGGCCGGCGAGGCGGTAACCAAATAAGCCTCGACCCTGGCCGTCCTCGTCCACCGTTCAGAGGATGTAAACGACCTCGGCTAGCCTCGACGTTCCTTCGGCGCGAGCGCAAAAACGGCGGGGATTCGGGCTTACACCGTCATCCAACCGGGATAAAGTCGTGTCACGCTTTTCGATCGGGGGGAGCGTGCCATGATCACCGTGCCAGAACTTGCGGCTGACGCGCTCGGCAGTTTTCTCACCAACTACATGCAGCGCCGGTTCGGCTCCTCCGAGCAGCTGGTCGAGCTCGTGCCCTCGGTCGCCCGCGTCGCGCTGGAATGCATCGGCAACAGCGACGCGCTCTACCACAACGTCGAGCACACCATGCTGGTGACGCTCGCCGGCCACGACATCCTGCGCGGCCGCGCGCTGCATGCCCGCATGCTGGCGGCCGACTACGCGCACCTGATCATCGGCTGCCTGACCCACGACATCGGTTACGTGCGCGGCATCGTGCCGGGCGACGATGACGACGGCTATGTGATCAACTCGGCCGGCGACAAGATCAAGCTGCCGCGTGGCTCGTCCGACGCGGCGCTGCTGCAGCATCACGTCGACCGCTCCAAGCTGTACGTGATGGAGCGCATCCAGGGCAGCGAGCTGCTCGATGCAGCGCGCATTGCCCGGGCGGTCGAGGGCACGCGTTTCCCGAGCAAGATGCCGGCCGAGGTCGAGGAGATCGACGAGGAGGCGGCGCTGCTGCGCGCCGCCGACCTGATCGGCCAGCTCGGCGATCCGCACTACATCCGCAAGGCCAACGCGCTGTTCTACGAATTCGAGGAGACCGGCCTCAACCGCCAGCTCGGCTATGAATCGCCGGCCGACCTGGTCCACAAGTATCCGCAGTTCTACTGGAACTGCGTGGCGCCCTACGTGCAGACCGCGATCAAGTACCTTCAGGTCACGGCCAGCGGCCGGCAGTGGGTGGCGAACCTCTACTCCAATGTGTTCCGTGCCGAGCGCGACCTTGCGATGTCCGGCGGGCCGCAGAAATAAACGCCTGCGCGGCCGTCCTATTCCGGCCGCCGGAACACAAATTGTTCAACCCTCTCCACGTTACGGTCGGGCATAGCCGTCCGCAGGACGGCGTCGCTTCGTTACCTATTGTCCCGGCCATCCACGCCTTTACAACAGTGACCCAGCCGCCAAGACGTGGATGCCGGGCATGAAGCCGGGCATGACGGCGGAGAGAGTGTTACCTTGTCTCAGACGTCCATTATCGGCTCCCGCATCACCCGCCTCGAGGACGAGCCGCTGCTGCGCGGCAAAGGCCGCTTCGTCGACGACATCGCCCTGCCCGGCGTCTGGCACGCCGCCTTCGTGCGGAGCCCGCACCCACACGCGCTGATCAAGGGCATCGACAAGGACGCGGCGCTGGCCGTGCCGGGCGTCCACGCCGTGCTCACCCTCGATGATTTGTCCGACGTGATGGTCAGCCGCCGCATGGTGCGGCATTCCAACTCCGGCATGCCGCTCGACCGGTGCTGGGCTTTTGCGTTGGCCCCCGGCGAAGTGAGCTATGTCGGCGAGCCGGTGGCGATCGTCATTGCCGAGAGCCGCTACATCGCCGAGGACGCCTCGGCGCTGGTGATGGTCGACTACGAGCCCCTGCCCTTCACGGCCGACGTGCGCACGGCGAAAGAGTCCGCGCCGGTCCGCCGCGAGATCAACAGCAACGTCATCACCACCTACAAGGTGTCGTTCGGCGACGCCGACGCGGCCTTCGCCAAGGCCGCTCATGTGTTCAAGCAGGAGCTGTGGCAGCACCGCGGCGGCGCGCACTCCATCGAGGCGCGCGGCATCCTGGCCGAGGTCCGCAGCACCGACGGCGGCATTACGGTGCACGCCTCGACCCAGAAGGCGCACGACCTCAACCAGTCGCTGACCTTGCTGATGGATTTCGACCAGGGCCTGCGCGTGGTCGCGCCCGACATCGGCGGCGGCTTCGGCGCCAAGCTCTGCGTCTATTCCGAGGACGTCGCCGTCGTCGCGGCCGCGAAGCTTCTCGGCCATTCGATCAAGTGGACCGAGGACCGCCGCGAATATTTCACCAATGCGGTCCACGAGCGCGACCAGTACTGGCAGCTCGAGATCGCGGTCGATGCCGACGCGAAGGTGCTCGGCATCCGCGGCAAGCTGCTGCACGACACCGGCGCCTACACGCTGCAGGACCCGAACATTCCCTATAATTCGACATCGACCATGAGCGGGCCCTATGTCATTCCGGGCCTGTCGATCGACGTCACCATTGCGCTGACCAACAAGACTCCGGTGTCGTCGGTGCGCGGCGCGGGCTATCCGCAGGCCGCGTTTGCGATGGAGCGGCTGCTCGATCTCGTCGCCCGCGAAATGAAGCTCGACCGCGCCGAGGTGCGCCGCCGCAATCTCATCCCGGCGAGCAAGATGCCGTATCGCAAGCCGCTGAAGGCGCGCTCGGGCGCGGCGATGGAATACGACAGTGGCGATTATCCGGCCTGCCAGTCCGAGACGCTGAAGGCGATCGGCTGGGACGATTTCAAAAAGCGCCAGAGCGAGGCGCGCGCGAAGGGCCGCTATCTCGGCATGGGCCTCGCCCATGGCGTGAAGGGCTCGGGCCGCGGGCCGTTCGAGTCAGGGCTCGTGCGCGTCTCGCGCACCGGCAAGATCACGGTGTTCACCGGCGCATCCGCGATGGGACAAGGCCTCGGCACCGCGCTGGCGCAGGTCACGGCCGATCAACTCGGCGTCGATGTCTCGATGGTGAAGGTCGTGGCCGGCGACACCGGCGGCGTGTCGCTCGGGCTCGGCGGCTTCGCCAGCCGCCAGACCGTCACCGCCGGCTCGTCCGTGCATCTCGCGGCGAAGGCCGTGGCCGAAAAAGCCAAGAAGGTCGCCTCGCACGTGCTGGAAGCCGACGAGAACGATCTCGAATTGAAGGACGGCGAGGTGCGCGTCGCCGGCGCTCCGCAGCTCAACGTCAAGCTCTCGGAGATCGCACGCATCCTGATGGGCGCGCCGGGCTACGGCTTTCCGGCCGGCGTCGATCCGGGCCTCGAAGCCAACGTCAATTGGCGCACCGACTCGCTCGCCTATGCCAACGGCTGCCACGCTTGCGAGGTCGAGGTCGACGCCGAGACCGGCGAGGTGCGTATCGTGCGCTATGTCGCGATGCAGGACTCCGGCATCCTGATCAACCCGATGATGGTCGAAGGCCAGATCCACGGCGGCGTCGCGCACGGCATCGGCAACGCGCTCTATGAATGGATGGGCTACGACGAGGCAGGCCAGCCGGTGACCACGACGTTTGCCGATTATCTGCTGCCGACCTCGACCGAGGTGCCGATGCTCGACACGCTCTACAAGGAGACGCGCTCGCCGCTCAATCCGCTTGGCGTCAAGGGCGTCGGCGAAGCCGGCACGATTCCGTGCGCGGCCGCGTTGATCTCGGCGGTCGAAGATGCGCTGTCGCCTTTCGCGGTGCGCATCGGCCAGGTGCCGCTGCCGCCGATGACCATCGTCAAGATGATCCGCAATGCCAAATAGGCGCGCTGGCCGATGCGGCCGCGCGCTGACGAAGGCTAACGCTGCGTTCTAGTGGTCGGCTGGTCCGAAGTAGCGCGAGCCCCACAGCACCAGGATCCAGATCACCGCCAGGGTCCCGATCGCGGTCCCCAGAACGGAAACTCCGCTCAGCATCATATCGCCCTCCCTTGCTGGCCCTCCCTCTGTGGGGAGGATCCAGCCACCAGCTTAGCACAGATTCAGCTGATCAACTCGCTGGCGCGAGCGCTGAGCGTCGGCGAGACGCTGAGGCCCAGGGTCTTGGCGGTTTTCATATTGATGACAAGGCGGTAGCTCGCCGCGGCCTGCACCGGCAGGTCGGCCGGCTTCTCGCCTTTGAGGATGCGGTCGACATAATCGGCCGCGACGCGGTACTGCGGCGTCAGGTCGGGACTGTAGGACACGAGCCCGCCCGCGGTGACGAACTGGCGGTCAGCATAGATCGCCGGCAGCTTGAAGCGCGCCGCGAGCCGCACGATGGTGCTGCGGTCGCGCGACGACGACTCCGGAATGGTGACGATCAGGCCGCCGTTCGGCGTGCGAGAGAAACCCGTGATGGCGCGCTCGAGATCGCGCAGGCTGTCGGCGTCGAGCGCAAAGGCCTCGATGCCGACGGCCGACGCCACATCCTGGATGGCGGCAACCTGTCCGTGATCGGTCGCCGCGTCCGGATCGCGGATAATCGCCACGCGCATCACGTTCGGCGCGATCATCTTGAGCATCTCGGGCCACATGGTGCTGGCGCCGTATTCGGAGCGGCCGATGCCTGTGATGTTGCCGCCTGGCTGCTCCATCGATTTGACGAGACCCACGCCGACCGGATCGATCACGTTGACGAACACCACCGGAATGGTGCCTGCCGCATCCACCAGCGCCTTGGCCGACACGCCGTCGGCCGCCACCAGCACATCGGGCGAAAGCCCCACCAGATCCCTTGCGCTTTTTGACATGCCGCGATCGTCGCCTGCGGCAATCAACCACGGCTCGATCTGCAGATTCTTGCCATGGACCCAGCCTTTGGCGGTGAGGCCGTCCTGCAGCGCATCGAGCCAGGCGCGCGGCTCGCGGTCGCGCCGCTCGCCGGTCATCAGCACGCCCAGCCGCCGTACCCGCTCGGGCGGCAGCGGCACCTCAGGCGGAGGCGATTCCGCTGACGGTGCTGGAGGTTGATCTGAATTCGGATCAGAAGCTTCTTGGCCGAACGCCCACGGCGCGAAAAGCGGCATCGCCGCCACGCCGCCGAGAAGCACAATGAGCTCGCGCCGCCGCATTTGGATCGCACAACGCGCGTCGGCCGAATTGGTTCAGGCCCGTGCGATCACTTCATCGGCATACGTCACTCGGCCTTGATATTGGCCTCCTTGACGACGCGGCCCCATTTTTCGAGCTCGCGCTCCATGAAGCTTGCGAATTCGGCCGGCGTGTATTTGACGATGTCGGCGCCGTCGGCGTCGGCCTTCTGCCGGAAGTCGGCGCTGTCCTGGATCGCCGAAATCTCCTTGTTGAGGCGGTCGATGACCGCGGGCGGCGTGCCGGCCGGCGCGGCGAGCCCGATCCAGTTGCCGGCGTCGTAGCCCGGCACGCCGGCCTCATCCATGGTCGGCACGTCGGGCAGCACGTGGTTGCGGGTCTTGCCGCTGACGCCGAGCGCGCGGAGCTTGCCGCTCTTCACGTGGGGCGACAGCGTCGTCACGGTCGCCATGATCGCCTTGGTGTGGCCGCCGGTGACGTCGATCACCGCGGGGCCCGAGCCGCGGAACGGCACGTGGGTGAGATCGATGCCGGCGACGCGCTTGAACAGCTCCATGCCGAGATGCGGCGAGCCGCCGACGCCGCCGGAGCCGTACTGAATCTCGCCGGGCTGCGATTTGGCAAGCGCGACGAACTCCTTCAGGTCTTTCGCCGGCAGGCCCGGATAGATCGCCAGCACGTTGGGGCTCGATGCAAAGATCGAGATCGGCGCGAAGGCCTTCAGCGGGTCATAAGGCAATTTGTAGAGCGCCGGATTGACCGCATGCGCGATCGAGACGATCAGCAGTGTGTAGCCGTCGGGCGCCGACTTTGCCACAAGCTCCGAGCCGACAATGCCGCCAGCGCCGGTCTTGTTCTCGACCACGAACTGCTTGCCGAGCCGCTCGCTGAGCTGGGCGCTGACGACGCGCGCCAGGATGTCGTTGATGCCGCCCGGCGCGAACGGCACGATGACCCGCACCGGCTTGCTCGGATAATCATCGGCGCCGGCCGGCCCGCCGGCGATCGCGAGGCCGAAGCAGGCTACGGCGACGAGCCGCAAGAACATCCGCACCGAGAACACCCGCAGCATGACCGCTTCCTCCGCGTCCGCGCTGTTGCGCTTTGCGGCGCAGAATGCGCGGTCACGGCCGTCAACTCAACACGCAGCATGACGCAGGGAAATGGGCGGCGCTACTCGGCCTTGACGTTGGCGTCCTTGACCACCTTGCCCCATTTGGCGATTTCGCTGTCGATGAAGGCGCCGAACTCGGCGCCGGCCATTTTCTCGGCCACGGCGCCGCGGTTCTCGAACTGCTTCTGCACGTCGGGCAGGTCGATGATTTCGGCAAGCTCCTTCTGCAGCTTCTCGACGATGAACTTCGGGGTTCCGGTCGGCACCACGAAGCCGATCCAGTTGCTGGCCTCGTATTGCGGGAAGCCCGCCTCGATGAAGGTCGGCACGTCGGGCTCCGACGGCAGCCGCGCCTTCGCGCTCACCCCGATGCCGCGCAGCTTGCCGGAGCGCACGTGGGGCGACAGCGTCGAGGTCGAGCTCATCACCGCCTTGGTGTTGCCGGCCACCACGTCGATCGCGGCCGGCCCCGCGCCGCGGAACGGCACGTGCAGCAGCTCGATGCCGGCCTGCATCCGGAACAGCTCCATGCCGAGATGCAGCGAGCCGCCCACCCCGGCCGAGGCATACTGGATGTCGCCCGGCTTGGCCTTGGCGAGCGCGATGAACTCGCTGAGGTTCTTGGCCGGCAGCGACGGATGCACCGCCAGCGTGTTCGGGCTGGTCAGCAGCATGGCGACCGGCTCGAAGGCTTTGCGCAGGTCGTAGGTCAGGCTGTAGAGCGCCGGATGCACCGCATTGGCGACCGAGACCACCGCGATGGTGTAGCCGTCGGCCGGCAGGTGCGTGGCGTATTCCGTCCCCACCATGCCGCCGGCGCCGGACTTGAATTCGATGATGAACTGCTTGCCCAGCCGCTCGCTGAGCTGCGTCGTGACGATGCGGGCGCCGGTCTCGTTGATGCCGCCCGGCTCGAACGGCACGATGACCCGCACCGGCCGGGTCGGGTATTCGTCGGCCGCATGGGCCGCAGTGACATGGGCGGAAGTGGCAAGCGCGGTGGCGATTGCGGCGGCTGCCAGTCGTGTACGCATGGCTGTCATGGATCTCTCAGCGTGTCGTCTTCCGGCGCGCCAAGCATGCGGGCTCGTGGGGGACAATTCAACACCGTGGGAGCATGCGGCCGGCGCATGGCACCGTGCCGCGATGGCCAACAGGCCAGCAACGGGAACCGGACCGTGCTAAAGAATCCGGCACTGCACCGCGGTAGAGGGCACGGGCCATGAATCTCGATTTCTCGACGTTCACCTGGGTGCACGTGATCATCAGCCTGATCGGCATCGTGACCGGCCTGGTCGTGATGAAAGGCATGGTCGCCGGGCAGAGGCTCGACGACTGGACCGCGGTGTTCCTCGCCACCACGGCACTGACCAGCCTGACCGGCTTCGGCTTCCCGTTCGAGAAGCTGCTGCCGTCGCATATCGTCGGCATCATCTCTCTGGTGGTGCTGCTGATCGCGATTCTGGCGCGCTATGCCTTCGGGCTCCACGGCGGCTGGCGTCCGGCTTACGTGGTGACCGCACTCGCGGCGCAATGGCTCAACGTGTTCGTGCTGGTCGCGCAGCTTTTCATGAAGGTCACGGCGCTGCACGCGCTGGCACCGACGCAGTCCGAGCCGCCGTTCCTGATTGCCCAGACCGTGGTCATGGTGTTTTTTATTATCGTGGGCATCGCCGCCCTGCGGCAATTTCGCCCGGCCGTGGCATAATCCACGGATTACCATTGTCATAAAATTGTTACATGCAATCCGTATGTTTTTCGCCTTTAAAAGCAAGGACATGCGGGTATGTTGCAGAGCAGCAAAGCGCTGATCGCCATCGCTTTTGTGATTTTGGGCGCAAGTCTTGCCAAAGCGCAGGAGGATTGCCCGCGCGGCCAACTCGACAAGGCCTACTGCGATCGCGATGGCGACATGGTCGCCGACACGCCGACCGATCCCAAGAAGCTCATCGATCCGCCGACCTTGATCTTCGCCTATTCGCCGGTCGAAGACCCCGCGGTCTACGTGAAGGCCTGGGAAGGCTTCCTCAAGCACATGGAAAAGCTGACTGGCAAGAAGGTGGTCTTCTTCCAGGTGCAGTCGAACGCCGCGCAGATCGAGGCCATGCGCTCCGGCCGCCTGCATGTCACCGGGTTCAACACCGGATCCAATCCGATCGCCGTGAACTGCGCGGGCTTCGTGCCGTTCGCGATCATGGGCTCGAACAGCGGCCAGTTCGGCTACGAGATGGAAATCATCGTGCCGGCCGACAGCCCGATCAAGACGCCGGCCGACCTCAAGGGCAAGACGGTGGCATTCACCCAGCCGACTTCCAACTCCGGCTTCAAGGCGCCGTCGGCCATCTTGAAAGCCGACTTCAATCTCGAGGCCGAGCGCGACTTCACGCCGACGTTCTCCGGCAAGCACGACAACTCGGTGCTGGGCGTCGCCAACAAGGACTACGAGGCGGCCGCCGTCGCCAACGAGGTGATGAAGCGCATGATCGCGCGCAAGGCGGTCGATCCCTCGAAGATCCGTTCGATCTACAAGTCCGAGACGTTCCCGACCTCCGGCTACGGCTACGCCCACAATCTCGATCCGAAGCTGGTCGAGAAGATCAAGGAAGCGTTCTTCACCTTCCCCTGGGAAGGCTCGACGCTGAAGCTGGAGTTCAAGGAGTCGGACCGCTTCCTGCCGATCACCTACAAGAAGGACTGGTCGGTGATCCGGAAGATCGACGAGGCCACCGGGGTCAAATACACCTGCAAGTAAGGGGGCGATCATCGCCCCGGGCCCGTTTTGGCTCGGCCTTCGACTTTCGATCCGCTTGCGAAGGCCCGCCTCGGAACGCATGCTGTCACACGACAGCCGCCCAAGCGCCGTGGTTCAAGAGCGCATTCGGACGGCCATCGTGAGGAGGGCGACATGCTGCATTCGATCAAACGACTGGCCGGTTGCGTCGCTGCGCTGACCGTCATCGGAGCCGGCGCCGCCAACGCGCAGGCCGATTGCCCCCGCGGCGATCTCGACAAGGCCTATTGCGACCGGAACGGCGATCTTGTCGCCGATGCGCCGACCGACCCGAAGCAGCTGGTCAACCCGTCGACACTCGTCTTCGCCTATACGCCGGTCGAGGACCCTGCCGTCTACACCAAGGTGTGGGACGGCTTCCTCAAGCACATGGAAAAGTTGACCGGAAAAAAGGTGATGTTCTTCCAGGTGCAATCCAACGCCGCCGAGGTCGAGGCGATGCGTTCGGGCCGCCTGCATATCGCCGGCTTCAACACCGGCTCCAATCCGATCGCCGTGAATTGTGCGGGCTTCGTGCCGTTCGCGATCATGGGCACGAAGGAAGGCACCTTCGGCTACGAGATGGAAATCATCGTGCCGGCGGACAGCGCGATCAAAACGCCGGCCGATCTGAAGGGCAAGAAAGTTGCGTTCACCTCGCCGACCTCGAATTCAGGCTTCAAGGCGCCGTCGGCGATCCTCGAATCGGAATTCAACCTCAAGGCGGAGCGCGACTTCACACCGGTGTTCTCCGGCAAGCATGACAACTCGGTGCTGGGCGTCGCCAACAAGGACTACGACGCGGCGGCGATCGCCAACGAGGTGATGTTCCGCATGTTCGAGCGCAAGGTGGTCGACAAGGCGAAGATCCGGACGATCTACAAGTCCGAGACCTTCCCGACCACCGGCTACGGCTACGCCCACAATCTCGATCCGGCGCTCGTCGCCAAGATCAAGGAGGCATTCTTCACCTTCCCATGGGAAGGCTCGGGGCTGAAGGCCGAATTCAAAGGCGAAGACCGCTTCGTGCCGATCACCTACCAAAAAGACTGGAGCGTCATCCGCAAGATCGATGCCGCGACCGGCGTCAAATACACTTGCAAATAGCACGTTGCGGGAAGCCGGGGATCAAATGCTTCGCATCAATGGGCTGGTGAAGCGCTACCGGACCGGCGATCTGGCACTGAAGGGCATCGACCTCGAGGTACCCGACGGCCAGGTGATGGCGCTGATCGGGCCGTCTGGCGCCGGCAAGTCGACGGTGATCCGCTGCATCAACCGGCTGGTCGAGCCTACGGCCGGAACGGTCGTCCTCAACGACACCGAACTCACCGGACTCGGCAGCCGCGAGCTGCGCCGCGCGCGGCGGCGCATGGGCATGATCTTCCAGGAATACGCACTGGTCGAGCGGCTCAGCGTGATGGAGAACGTGCTGAGCGGCCGGCTCGGCTATGTCGGCTTCTGGCAGAGCTGGCTCCGCAAGTTTCCCCAGGCCGACATCGACGAGGCGTTCCGCCTCCTGGCCCGTGTCGGCCTCGACCACATGGCCGACAAGCGCGCCGACGAATTGTCCGGCGGCCAGCGCCAGCGCGTCGGCATCTGCCGGGCGCTGATCCAGAACCCGGAGCTGCTGCTGGTCGACGAGCCCACCGCCTCGCTCGACCCCAAGACCTCACGGCAGATCATGCGGCTGATCAAGGAGCTGTGCGCGGAGCGCAGGCTATCGGCGATCATCAACATCCATGACGTGATGCTGGCGCAGATGTTCGCCGAACGGATCGTCGGCCTGCAGCTTGGCGAGATCGTCTATGACGGCCCGCCTGCGGGCCTCACAGCCGAAGTGCTGACGAAGATCTACGGCGAGGAGGACTGGTCGGCGACGATCCGCAAGGTCGATGAAGACACAGCGGAAGCGGACCACGACGCCGATAACGTCATTCCGCTCGAGACCGCGCTGCCGCGCCGCGACCGGATGGCCGGGCTGACGTGAGATGACCGACGCCGCCATCACACCGCGCCGCTGGAAGAAGCCGCCGCTGATCCAGAGCGCCTGGTTGCGCTGGTCGCTGGGGTTCGGCTTCGCGCTCTATCTCGCGCTGGCGCTCGGCACCACGGAGGTGAACTGGGCGCGCGTCTGGGAAGGCCTGCCACGCGGTGCACGCTTTATCGCAGCGTTCTTCCCGCCTGATTTCGTCAGCCGCTGGACTGAAATCACCGACGGCATCGTTGAAAGCCTCTGGATGACGGTGATCTCGACCGTCATCGGCATCGCCCTCTCTGTGCCGATCGGCATCGGCGCCGCGAGGAACATCGCGCCGGCCCCGGTCTATTACGTGTGCCGCGCCGTGCTCGCGGTGTCGCGGAGCTTCCAGGAGATCATCCTCGCGATCTTCTTCGTCAAGCTGTTCGGCTTCGGCCCGTTCGCCGGCGTGGTGACGCTGTCGGTCGCAACGATCGGCTTCTACGGCAAGCTCCTCGCCGAGGACATCGAGGACATGGACCCGGCGCAGGCCGAAGCGGTGCGCGCCACCGGCGCCGGCTGGCTGCAATGGATCAACTACGGCATCCAGCCGCAGGTGATGCCGCGCATGATCGGGCTCGGGCTCTATCGCTTCGACATCAACTTCCGCGAATCTGCCGTGGTCGGCATCGTCGGCGGCGGCGGCATCGGCGCCACGCTCAACACCGCCTTTGACCGCTACGAATACGATTCCGCGGCCGCCATCCTGCTGGTCATCATCGGCATCGTCATGGTGGTCGAATATTCGTCGGGCTATCTGCGGCGCTGGGTGCAGTGATGGCGATTGCGCTGCGCGGCCAAACCAAGGTCTGGCATCGCCGCGAGCGCGGCGCGCAGTTCGCCGCGTGGGCCGCCTGGCTCGTGGGCGCCGCGATCTTCGTCTATTGCTGGCGCGAGGTCTCCGACAAGACCATCTGGGACTTCGTCACCGACGCGCCGGCGCAGGCCGGCGATCTCGCGGCACGCATGGTGCCGCCGGACTGGGGCTATATCAGTCAGATCTGGAAACCGATCTGGGACACGCTCAACATCGCCACGCTGGGCACCCTGATGTCGATCGTGATCGCGGTGCCGGTCGCTTATTGCGCGGCGCGCAACACCACGCCGAGCGTTGCGTTCGTGCGGCCGGTCGCGCTGTTCGTGATCGTCGCCTCGCGCTCGATCAACTCGCTGATCTGGGCGCTGATGCTCGTTGTCATCATCGGACCCGGCGTGCTTGCCGGCATCGTCGCCATCGGGCTGCGCTCGATCGGCTTTGTGGCAAAGCTTCTCTATGAGGCGATCGAGGAGATCGACGAGGGGCAGGTCGAGGCGGTGCGCGCGACCGGCGCGAGCCGCGCGCAGGTGACGGCGTACGGCATCGTGCCGCAGGTGATGCCGGCCTTCGCCGGCATCACGGTGTTCCGCTGGGATATCAACATCCGCGAGTCCACGGTGCTGGGCCTGGTCGGCGCCGGCGGCATCGGCCTGCCGCTCAACGCCGCGATCACCACGCTCGCCTGGACGCAGGTATCGCTGATCCTGCTGGTGATCATCGCCACCGTGATCGTGAGCGAGTGGGTGTCGGCAAAGGTGAGACACGCGATCATCTGATCGCGGCAGTGCCCCGAACAGACCGCTCAGGCGATCCGCTTCCAGTGCACCTCGACGGTGGTCTCGGTCACCGCAACGACGTTGACGTACTTCAATTCGTCCGCCGTCAGCTTGACGATCTTGCGCTCCTGCGGCGTGCCGAGGATCTTGGAAACCGAGGCTCCGGTGTAGCTCAAGCTCAGGACGCTGCTTTCACGGTCGAAGCTGTAGTCGCCGAAGCCGGAAAAGACCTTCGGGCCGAACATCCGCGATTCCGTGCCGGTGATGATCTGCGTGAAGTGGCCGGCGCCGTCGAACATCAGCATGCCGCGAGGACTGGGTCCCCAGCGATCGATGACGGTGCCGTCCTTTCGGGTGTTGATGGAGGAGACGAAGCTCCAGGTGCCGACAAGACGTTCGACCGGCGTCGCGTGTGCGCTCGTCGCGCCCATCGCCGGCACCAGTGCCGCGGCGCTGCCCAGCAGCGCAATGAAGTCACGTCGTTCCATTCGGGTCCCCAGCAGCAGGGGTCTCGTCTTTTTTTGCGAGAATAGCACAAATCGTGCGCCAGGCACCGGGAATCGCAGGAGCGATGCTCCGGCGCCCGCAGCCGGGAGAGTTTTTTGCTGCTTTGCAGCACGTAACCATCAGGCCGGGTTCGCCTTCTGGTTTGCTTTCATGCGCTTGGCGGCGTCCAGCGCCGCCAGCACGATGCCCTGATAGCCGGTACAGCGGCAGAGATTGCCGGAAATCGCGACCCGCACCTCCCGCTCGGTCGGGTCCGGGTTATCGCGCAGAAACTCCAGCAATGTGGTCAGCATTCCGGGCGTACAGAAGCCGCATTGCAGGCCGTGGTTATCGCGGAACGCCTCCTGGAGCGGATGCAACTGGTCGGCGCTCGGCGCGATGCCCTCTACGGTCAGGATCTCGTGGCCGTTGGCCTGCACGGCGAGCATCAGGCATGAGCGCGCCGAGCGGCCGTCGAACAGGATCGTGCAGGCGCCGCAGACGCCGTGCTCGCAGCCGAGATGCGTGCCGGTGAGGCCCAGTTCATAGCGGATGAAGTCGGCCAGCGTGATGCGGACCGGCACTTCCTTCTCGTACTTGGTACCGTTCACGGTGACGGCGATGGTGCGTTTCTCGGTCATGGTCGTGTTCGAGACTATTCCTAGTGCGGCCTGTTCCACGGCGCGTTGTCGGCAAGCCCCGCGGCCTTCTCCAGGGCGCGGCGTGACAGCACCGCGGCGAGATGCTGGCGATAATCGGTCGAGGCGTGGATGTCGGCCATCGCGTCGATGGCGCGGCAGCTTTCGCAGGCCTTGGCGAACAGATCGGAGCTCGGCGCCTGTCCGGTGATCGCGGCCTCGACTTCGCTCGCGCGCACCGGCGCAACCGCGACGCCACCGAGCGTCACCGAAGCGCGGCTGATCTTGCCGCCTTCGATCTGCAGCAGCGCTGCCGCCGACACGATGGCGAAGTCGCCGTGGCGTCGCGCAAACTCGATGAAGGCCGACTTGTGGCCCGCGGGCCAGAACGGAATGCGGATCGCGGTGACGATCTCGTTCAACTCGATCGCCGGCGTCAGATAGCCCGCCGGAAAATCCGCGAATGCGATCTCGCGCGTGCCGCCCGGACCGGCGACCGACACGGTCGCGTCGTGCGCGGCCGCGACCGTCACGAGTTCCGCCGATGGATCGAGGTGACACAGCGAGCCGCCGATGGTGCCGCGGTTCCGCGTCTGGCGATGGCCGATATGCGCGATCGCCTCATGCATCAGCGGGCACTTGGCCTTCACGAGGTCGGAGAATTCGAGATCGCGCTGCCGCGTCATCGCGCCGATCTCGAGCGCACCTGAGGCTTCCTTGATGTAGGACAGGCCCTCGACCAGGTTCAGGTCGATCACATGATCCGGCAGCACGAAGCGCATGTTGAGCATCGGCATCAGCGACTGGCCGCCGGCCAGCAGCTTCGCGTTGTCGAGCGTGCCGAGCAGGCCCACGGCTTCCGCCAGTGTTTTCGGGTCGTGATATTGGAAAGGTGGCGGCTTCATCGCAGTCCTGACGCGCACGAAACTTGCTTCGTTCGCTGTTGAACGGCGAGTATAGGAAACCCCTGCGAGAGTGAGCAACCCATGCGGCGTGTCCTGGTTTTGTGCGGCTTCCTGTTGTTCCTGACGGCAGAACAGACCGCGCACGCGCAACCGGTCGAGGAGTTCTATCGCGGCCGGAACGTGACGCTCACGGTCGGCTACAGCACCGGCGGCGGCTACGACACCTATGCGCGCATCCTCGCGCGGCACATGGGCCGCCACATTCCGGGCAATCCCACGATCGTGGTGCAGAACGCGCCCGGTGCAGGCTCGATGCGCGCCGCCAACACGATCTACAACGTCGCGCCGAAGGACGGCTCGGCCTTCGGCATGGTCGGCCGGGGCATCGCGCTCGAGCCGCTGATCGGCACGAGCCCGGCGCAGTTCGAGGCGACAAAATTCACCTGGCTCGGCAGCGGCGCCGACGAGGCTGCCGTGGTGGTGATCCGCAGCGAGGCCGGCATCAGGAGCTGGAGCGACATGATCTCGAAGCCGTTCACGGTCGGCGGCGAAGGCACCGGCTCCGATCCCGACGTCTATGCGCTGATGCTGCGGAACGTGTTCGGCGTGAAGCTCAAGCTCGTCAGCGGCTATCCGGGCACGACCGAGATGGCGCTCGCCATCGAGCGCGGCGAGGTCGACGGCCGCGCCAGCTGGTCGTGGTCGAGTCTCAAATCGCTGAAGCCTGACTGGATCGCGCAGAAGAAGGTCGTGATGCCGGTGCAGCTCAATCTTGCCAAAAGCTCGGACCTGCCCGACACGCCGCTGATCGGCGAGTTCGCGACCACCGAGCGGCAGCGGCAGATCATGAAGCTGGTGCTGAGCCGCCAGACCATGGGGCGGCCCTTCATGGCGCCGCCGGGCCTGCCGCCGGAGCGCGCCGCGGCGCTGCGCACGGCGTTCGACGAGACCATGCGCGATCCGGAATTCCTCGCCGAGGCCAAGGCGCGCGGCCAGGAGGTCAACCCGGTGTCGGGCGCCGCGATCGACAAGCTGCTGGCCGAGCTCTACGCCGCGCCGAAGGACGTGACCGAGGAAACCAAGCGCGCGATTTCGGGACAGTAGTTTCAGCCGACGCTCCCCAATAGCCAACGCTTCGCTGTGCCGGGGCTTTGTTTTTCGGACGCCCGGCTGCGCCCGTCTCCCTGTTTTCCTTCC
>CAKZHN010000317.1 GCA_936924235.1 uncultured Rhodoplanes sp.
CGGCGCATGGCCGCCGCGCCGTTTGTGGATATTTTCCGGGAAGCAACTACTTTCGGGCCATGGCCCCCGCAAAGACCCCGCGCCTCACCGATCGCGATTTCGAGCGAATCGCGCGCGCCCTCGCCGAGCCGCGGCGCTACGAGATGCTCAAGGCCATCGGCCAGTGCGACGACCCGATGGCGTGCAGCGCGCTGCACAAGTGCCAGGACATCAGCCCGGCCACCCTCTCGCATCACATGAAGGAGTTGGAGACCGCGGGCCTGATCGAGATCGTCCGCGACGGCAAGTTCGCCAATCTCAAGCTCAAGCGCGAGGTGCTGCGCGCTTATCTGGACCGGCTCGCTAAGATCTAGCAGCTCCCATCGCTGTCATTCCGGGCGGCCTGCAGGGCCCAACCTGGAATCCAGTTCCAAACACCGGCTTCACATCTGGATTCTGGGTCCCGCGCTGCGCGCGGTCCCGGAATGATGCCGGTGTGACTTTTCTCACACCCCTTATTTTACCTGCCCTGCCCGCCCTTGCGGATCGGCCGCCGCGCCATACTTCGACGTTCATCGAATTATCGAACCGAATACAACTGGGAGAACAATCATGAGCAATCTCAAGGGCAAAGTCGCCGTCGTCACCGGCGCATCGAAGGGCATCGGCGCGGGCATCGCCAAAACCCTCGGCGCGGCGGGGGCGTCGGTCGTCGTGAACTACGCCTCCAGCAAGGACGGCGCCGAAAAGGTCGTCGAGGAGATCAAGGCCAAGGGCGGCAAGGCTGTCGCGGTGAAGGGTGACGTCGCCAACGCCGCCGACGTGCAGCACATCTTCGACGAGACCAGGAAGGCGTTCGGCCAGGTCGACGTGCTGGTGAACAACGCGGGCGTCTACGCCTTCAGCCCGCTGGAAACCATCACCGAGGAAGACTTCCATCGCCACTTCAACACCAACGTGCTCGGCACCATCCTGGCCACCAAGGAGGCCGCCAAGCACTTCGGCGAGAACGGCGGCAGCGTGATCAACGTCAGCTCGATCGTGAGCGAGGAGCCGGTGCCGGGCGCCGCGGTTTATTCCGCGACCAAGGGCGCGGTTGACACATTGACCCGCGTCCTCGCCGTCGAGCTCGGCCCGCGCAAGATCCGCGTCAACGTCATCGCGCCGGGCGGCGTCGAGACCGAGGGCACGCACACCGCGGGCGTGATCGGCAGCGACTTCGAGAAGCAGATCATCTCGCGCACCGCGCTCGGCCGCTTCGGGCAGCCCGACGACATCGCCAAGGTCGCGCTGTTCCTCGCCTCCGACGAATCGGCCTGGATGACCGGCGAGCGACTCGCGGCCTCGGGCGGCTACCACTAGGGCTGTGGACGGAATGCGGCGCCCGCCAACCTTCCTCCGTTGGCGGGCGCCGCCCCATGCCCCGAGAATCCAGGTTTCACGCTAGAATCGGCGCCCGGCTGCCGGCCGGTAAACGAGACGTGAATTTCCCTGAAAATAGAGTCCGGGACTCTTCGACCGCGCCCCGCCATGCTTCATCCATCGATTCTCGACGGGTGTTTCGGAGCGTGCCATGGACGACAAGACGCTGGTCCTGGGACTGCTGTTGGCCTGCATTGCCAACGTGATTTGCCTCGTCGGCTATCTGTAGTTTTTGGCACGGCCGAACCGCTGCCCGGCTCGCGCGTTGTTGGGCCGGAGGTGCCGCATGGCGCAAAGCGCGACCAGGCCGAAAGCCACCGAAGCCACGACCGCGGTCAAGCAGACCGCGAAGGCGGTCGAGCAGCAAAGCCAGAAGATCGCCGACAGCGCGAAGGAGCTCGAGCATTCCTCCGGGCGCATCGAGGACAGCGCCGACCGCACCACACGCCTTGCCGCCGACCGCACCGTGCTCGCGGCCGAGCGCACCTATGCGGCCTGGGTGCGCACGGGTCTCTTTGCGCTCGCGAGCGGCATCGGCGCCCGCGCGCTGCTCAAGGGAATTCTGCCGGACTGGTTGGTGCTGGCCGACGCCAGCATGCTGATCGCGTTCTCGGTGTTCTGTTTCGGCGCCGCGATCTGGCGGCATCTCAATCCCGGCCCGCCGCCGCCGGCCCCGGACGTGGCGCGCATCCCGTATGGCGTGCTGATCACCGTCAACGCGTTTCTCGGCGTGGTGTCGCTCGCGGCCTTGATCGGCATCTGGGCGGTGCCGGGCTGAACTGGCGCTCCGCCCTACTCCTCAGGCTCGGTGGTGAAGAACAAGGGAAAGCCCTTGCTCTTGCCCAGTTCGGTCGCCTCCTTGGCCTTGGTCTCGGCGACGTCGCGGGTGTAGACCGCGATGACGCAGGCGCCGCGGCGATGTGCCGTCATCATCACCCGATGGGCGGTTTCTTCGCCCATGCGGAATACCGCCTTCAGCACCAGCACGACGAACTCGCGCGGCGTGTAGTCGTCGTTCAGCAGGATGACCTTGTAGAGCGGCGGCCGCTTGGTCTTCGGCGCCGTCTTGGTCTTGGTGGTGGTTTTCTCGATCGTCTTGTCGGCCATCGTCTCACCGACCATATAGGTGCCGACCATTTTGACGCTCCCGCCGGAACCCGTCGCCTTTGTCATTCCGTGAAGCCATCGATTATAGCGCCGGACCGGCCGCCATCCCAGGCTCTTTACGGTAAACGCAAAGCCGCCGCCGGAGGTTGGCCAAATCGCGGCCGGCTCGCTACCATCGCACCAGCAGGGAAAGACCAGGGAGTGGCTCAGGGATGACGCGGACCAATGTTCTCTATCTGGCGGTTGGCGCGCTGGCTGTGGTCGTCGCGGTGCTGGGCTATCAACTCTATCAGGATCGCAAGAAGCCCGAAGGCGTGAACATCAACCTCGGTCCGGGCGGCATCTCGATCGAAAAGAAGTAGCGGAGCGACATTTGATGCAAGCCTTCATCTTCGCGGTGGCCGTCGTCATCGGAACGGTTGCGACAGGCCAGGCCGCCGAGATCAAGGTGATCTCGGCCAACGGCATGCGCGAGGTCATCGCCGAAACCAAGGCGCAGTTCGAGGCCACCACCGGCCATCGCCTCACCGTCACCGTGGTCGAGACGGGCGAGATCCGCCGCCGCGTGCTCGGCGGCGAGCCTTTTGACGTGATCATCGTGCCGCGCGCGGCCGCCGACGACTTCCAGGAGCGGGGCAAGATCGTACCGGGCACCACGGTGGGACTGATCCGCGTCGATTTCGGCTTAGCGGTCGCGGCCGACGGCCCGCGCCCCGACGTCAGCACGCCGGAGGACCTGAAACGTACGCTGCTCGCGGCCAAGACCGTGGTGATCACCGATCCCAAGACCGGCGGCATCAGCGGCGTGCATTTCATGGAAGTTCTCGACAAGCTCGGCATCACCGAGCAGATGAAGAGCAAGCTCGCGTACGGCACGGGCGGCACGTTCCATGCCCGCCGCGTGGTGAGCGGCGAGGCCGATATCGCGGTGCAGGCCGAGCACGAAATCCGCTGCACCCGCGGCGCGACCTTCCTGCCCTACCCGGCGGTGTTCCAGCAGACCATCGTGTTCCTCGGCGGCGTCGGCACCTCTACGAAGGAGGTCGAGGCCGCCAAGAGCTACCTCGCCTTCCTCACCGGCCCGAACGCGCTCACGGCGATCAAGGCACACTGCCTGACGCCGGGCTGACGCTTCGCCTCAAGGCCCGCCACAGCCGCGGCAGATCCAGAGTTGCTGGTCGAGTTCACGGTCGCGCTGAATCTGCGTCTGCTCCTCCGGCGTCTGCTTGATGTCGGACGGAAGCTCCGAGGCGCGCGGCTGCCGGTGGCCGACCGGTGCCGGCGGCACGCCCGAAGGCAATCCGCTTGCGCTTCCTGTGGTTTCCGGTTGCTTGCGCTGATCCTGTCGCTGATCTTGCGCATTGGCGCCGGTCACGCACATCAGCGGCGACAACGCGATCGCAATGAGCAACACGACCTTGTGCTTTGCGCGCATGCGGCATTCTCCTGTCGATGTTGTGCTCCTTTGATGCCTTTGGAACTTCGAATCACAGCGTTCCGATCCCGGATGGCGGCTGCGCGAAATTTCGATAGCGATCACGAATTCGTGCTGTGTCGTCGTGCCGCGCCTTTGTGCTGCGTCGCGAAACCGGGTTTCGCAAAGTCCAATCGAACCTTGCGCACTCTTCGTGACGCGGCGCACAAATCGAATCCGCCGTTCGAAAATTAAGTCAGGCGCGCTGCTTCACTTTGCGAAACTTCCGGTCACGATGACGTCGCAAATGGGGTGGATAAAAATCGGGGTCGGGAGGAAGTCGGCGCAAGCAGAAACGTCAGAGCGAGGACGACCATGAAGCAGCAGTCTCAGACCGTTCGCGCGTTCCACCTGTCGCGTCCCATTGTTCCCTGTGCCCAATGCGGCGAAGCGCTGTTTGCTCCGGAATGGAGCGAGTATTTCGACGACCGCCGCATCCGTCATGTCTGGTCCTGCGATAGCTGCGATTACCGGTTCGAGACCCTGGTCTGCTACCCGACTCCGGGAGCGGTCGCAGCCTAACCAGCCAAAGCCGGAATGAGCCCACCTCGCGCCCGGACGGGCGCGAGACGGCTTGCGGCGCGCGCAAAAACAAATCACGCTTAACGGACGCACAAAAAACTCCCAGGGAGCGTCCGATGTTTCGAGTAAAATTTGTGGCCGCGGCCTGCGCCGCGGCGGCCATTCTTGCGTTTGCCTGCGGCGCGCAGGCGCAGTCGTCCAAAACCATCCGGATCATCGTTCCCTATACGCCGGGCAGCGGCCCCGACATCATCTCGCGGCTGCTCGGCGAACAGATCGGCAAGGATGGCGGTCCGACGGTCGTGGTCGAGAACCGGCCGGGCGGCGGCATGACCATCGGCACCGAGGCCGCGGCCCGCGCCGAGCCGGATGGCACGACGCTGCTCCTCGTCGCCAATGCCTTCACTGTCAACATGGCCACCAAGCGCGGCAACTTCACGCTCGCCAACTTCGAGCCGGTCTGCAATCTCGCCTCGACGCCGATGCCGCTCGTCGTGCAGTCCTCCGCGCCGTGGAAGAGCGTGCAGGAGCTGGTTGCCGACGCCAAAGCCAATCCCGGCAAGATCACCTTTGCCAGCGGCGGCCCTGCCACATCGCTGCATGTCGCCATCGAGGTGCTTCGCCTCGCCACCAAGATCGATGTCAACTACGTGCCTTATGGCGGCTCCGGCCCCGCGATCAATGCGCTGATGGGCGGCCACGTGCAGGCGGTTTGGGCCGACTATCCGACCGTGGTGTCGCAGCTCAAGGGTGGCACGTTGCGGGCGCTGGTCACGACTTCGGCGAAGCGAATTCCTGAGCTCGATGTGCCGACGCTGACCGAGACCGGCATCACCAAATACGAAGCCGAGATCTTCTACGGCATCGTCGCACCGGCCAAGACGCCGCCCGATGTGCTGAAGAGCCTCGCCGCCATGCTGACCAAGGCCGCGAGCACGCCGGAGATCACGGCCAAGTACACCCAGCAGGGCCTGTTTCCGGACAACACCTGCGGCGACAAGTTCGGCAGCTTCCTGCGCGACATCACCGCCGACTACGAGCGCATCACCACCGCGGCCGGTATCAAGCCGAACTGACCGTGATGCGCGTTGCCGACGTCGGCGCCTGACCTTATCTCATGGCCTGCTGCCGACGGCCGGCAATGAGAGGGGAGCACTTGTGACCGAAACCACCACCTATGACGGCGGCTGCCACTGCGGCCGCGTGCGCTATCGTATCGAGACCGCCCTGACCCAGGCGATCGAGTGCAACTGCTCGATCTGCGGGAAGCGTGGCGCGCTGTGGGCGCCGCTCAAAGCGCCGCAGTTCACGTTGCTCTCCGGCGAGGACGCGCTGACCGACTACCAGTTCGCCAAGAAGAACGTCCATCACCTGTTCTGCGAGAGTTGCGGCGTCGGCCCGTTCTCGCGCGGCAGAGCGCCGAACGGCGACGAGATGGTCATGGCGAATGTGCGCTGTCTCGACGGCGTCGACGTTGCGACGCTCAAGCTTCGGCCGTTCGACGGCAAGAACCTCTAACGGCAAAACAAGGGAGGCAGCGATGGCCCGCGTTGCGATGGTGCCGCCGGACTCGACCGACAGCGCGGTCCGCAAGGTATACGATCACGTGCTCAAGCAGTGGGGCCGGATCAGCAACTTCTCGCAGGTGCTCGCCCATCAGCCCGCGGCGCTGATGGGCTGGGCGCTGCCGAACGACGCCATTCGGCTTGGCAACGTCAAGGCCGATCCGGACTACGTCAGAATCCAGCAGCTCGTGATCATCAAGACCTCGGCGCTCAACCGCAGCGCCTACTGCATGTCGCACAACGTGCCGCTCGGCAAGAAGGTCGGCCTCAGCGAGGCGCAGATCAAAGCCGCCCAAGGCAAGGACTACATGGCCTCGCCCGATCTCGACGACCGCCAGAAGGCCGCGGTGCGCTGGGCCGAGGCGGTCACGCAGATGACGGCGCGCGACGACGATGAGGCCTTCGCCGCGATGAAGCGGCATTTCACCGAGAAAGAGATCGTCGAGCTCACGGTGTTCTGCGGCATGTGGAACTACTCGAACCGGCTGTGCGAGGCGCTGCACGTCGATCTCGAGCGGCCCGACAAGCGGATCGAATTCCAGGATGGCTGAGCCCTACTCCGCCTTCAGCCCCGCGAACTTCACCACCTTCGCCCACTTCTCGGTGTCGGAGAGGATCAGCTTGCCGGCCTCCTCCGGCGACGCCGGATAGACCGCAGCGCCGAGATTGAGGATCTTCTCCCGCATCGCCGGATCGGCCAGCGCCGCATTGATCTCGCGGTTGAGCTTGCCGATGATCTCGACAGGCGTCGCCTTCGGCACGCCGATGCCCTGCCAGCCGTTCGCCTCGTAGCCCGGCACCGTGTCGTTCACGGTCGGCAGCTCCGGCAGCGCGTCGGCGCGCGTCAGCGACGTGACCGCCAACGGCTTGAGCCGGCCCGCCTTGATCGGCTCGATCGAGGACGGGATTGGATCAAACAGCACATGCGCCTCGCCGGTGAACACCGCGGTCATCGCGGCTCGCGCGCCGCGATAGGGCACGTGCAGCATGTCGACGCCGGCCATCATCTTGAACAGCTCGCCGCACACATGGCCGGCCGTCGCATTGCCGGCGGACGCCATGTTGACCTTGCCGGGATTGGCCTTGGCGTGGGCGATGAACTCGGCGACGGTCTTGGCCGGAAACGACGGCGGCACCGTCATCACGAAGGTCTGGCGGTTGAGCATCGCGACCGGCGCGATGTCGCGGATGAAATTGAAATTGAGCTTCTCGTAGAGCGACGCATTCCAGGTGTTGATCGCCGTGGTGAGCAGCAGCGTGTGGCCGTCGGCCGGCGCCCGCACCACGGATTCGGTGGCGATGTTGGTGCCGCCGCCCGGCCGGTTCTCCACGACGAAGGCCTGGCCGAGCCGCTCCGAGAGCCATTGTGCGAGCAGCCGCGCCTGGATATCCGGCGAGCCGCCGGCCGGCACACCAACGACGAGGCGCACCGTGCGCGACGGATAGGTGTCGGCTGATGCCGCGCGCGGCAGCGCCGGCAGCACGGCCGTACTTGCGGCAAGCCGCAAGAATTCCCGACGGGCAAATGCCATTGCCCCCTCCCCCAGTATGATTTTTTGATTTTTGCGAACCGCGCAATTGCAGCCGAAAGCCTACATGGTTGGCCAGCGTCGCAAAAGAGCCCGTCGCTGCGGACAGCGACGGGCTTTGCCGGACGGGACTCAGTTCGGCCGGCGGCTCAATTCATCGGCGCGCAGCGGCTCGTCCTGCTGTTCCAGTTGCGGCGCGTCGTCATAACCGGCCCGCGAGCTGTAGAAGATGAGCGTCATCAGGCCGACCCCGACCACGAGACTGAAGAACACGCCACCCGCGAGCGCTCCCCAGATGAATGGTGGAAGCTGGGCCTGCTCCGCGGTCCAGATCGACACGGAATAACCCAGCGTGGCCACCAGCAGCGCCACCAGGACCGCCAGCAGCAGCACGGTGCCGCGGCTCAGCCCTTCCAGGATTTTCGGTGTTCGCATGACCGTTCTCCTCATCGCCGCAATCCCCTTACGATCAAAAACGCTGCGACCGCGATCGGGGTTGTGGGCTGTGGCTTCAACGAGAATAGCGCAAGTGCGGCGCGAAGTCCGCCGCACGGCCGGCATCACGGTGCCGCACGATCACCGGCCGCAGCGCATCCTTGAACGACGACGCGGTGCCCTCGGCTGCCGCGATGATAAACGCCGGGATGCCCATCGCTGCGACGAACCCGGTCAACGTCAATACAAACATGTTCATGATAACCTCCTTCGCTTGCCGCGCGGCGCGCGAGCAGATGGCTCGCGCGTGGCGGATCGATCGTCTCGTTATTCCGGCTGGCCGTGACGGGCCATGCAGGAGCGATAGAGATCGCCGACCTGAACGCCCCAGGTGTAGTCGGTCATCTTCGACGTCGCGCCGGTGCAGTCACGCAGCGCCTGGGCGCGCTCGGCGTCGATGCTCTCTCCAACCTGGCCGATCGCCGCGCCGTAGGCGTTGAAGCCCGCCCTGCTGTGATGGCTCGCGGCCAGCGCCGGGCTCGAGGCGGTCACGACCGCAATAGTGGCTGCGAGAATGATGCTGCGGATATTCATGGTCTCCTCCTGATCTGGTGACGAAGCGGTCTGCTCCGTTGATGATTGGGAAGTGCTCCCGCGCAGGCCTTGCGGGTAGCGGCGAGAAGCCAAAAACACCATTCGGCCAGCCCGAAAACCGGCCTCCGACGGCCCTGCAGAGCCTCTGATGGCCGCAAAACCCCGTCATTTCGGGGGCTGCAGGCGCTGCGAAGCGGGCCCACCCGCCCGAGCCCGATTATTCACCGGCGCCGAAAACTGTCCTCGGATTTCGCGGCATTCAGCCCGCCTGCCGGCGAAGCTAAGTCAGCAGCGCGGACGGCATCCGTCGGCCGCAGAGATCAACCCAAAGGAGACTTTCGATGAAAAGCTCAGCCCCGTTCAGCAAGCTCGCATTGCTCGCTCTGGTCGGCGGGCTCGCGCTGACCGCCACATCCGGCCAGGCCGCCCAGGCCGCCGCCGCGTTCTCGGCCTACAATCCGGCCGGGGCCTATACCGGCGATCCGGCCTACGCGCAGTCCCGCGCCCAGGCCCGTCGCGAGCCGGCACATCGCGTGATCCAAGAGAGCGTCGGCAAGGTCGGCACGGGCCAGAACCTGCCCTATCCGGACCGTCCCTACGGCGATCCCGACGTTCCGTAACGGCAGTGGACCGACACTCAAAAAGGCGAGCTCGCACCCGGGCTCGCCTTTTTGCTTGGCGCTTTGGCCCGCCCCGATCCCCGGCAGGAGGGCTGCTGTGACGCTTCCAGCGTGCTTATATGGGCCGCAACTGCCGCTTCCGGCAGGCGCAGAGAGCGGCATGGACAGGTTCGATCAGATCACGACGTTCGTGCGGGTCGTGGAGCTGGGCGGTTTCTCGGCCGCGGCGCGCGATCTCGGCGTCGCGCCCAGCGTGGTCACCAGTCACGTGCAGGCGCTGGAGCAGCGGCTCGGCGCCCGTCTGCTCAACCGCAACACCCGCCATGTCAAAACCAC
Source organism: uncultured Rhodoplanes sp. (assembly GCA_936924235.1). Taxonomy (GTDB): domain Bacteria; phylum Pseudomonadota; class Alphaproteobacteria; order Rhizobiales; family Xanthobacteraceae; genus Z2-YC6860. Next base: position 9,584 of record CAKZHN010000317.1, read on the forward strand.
CGATGTCGGCGAGGCCTATTACCGGCAGTGCGTCGAGGTGCTCAAGCGCTTCCAGCAGGCCGATACGCTCGTGGAGTCGATGCAGGCCACGCCGCGCGGCCTGCTGCGCATCAACACCTCGATCCCGGTCGGCGACCTGATCACGCCGGTCATCGCCGATTACACGGCGCAGTTTCCCGAGGTGTCGGTGCGGATGATCTCCACCGGCCGCGAGGTCGACTTCATCGAGGAGCAGTTCGACGTCTCGATCCGTCACGCCATGCCCGACAACGAGGGCCTGATCGTGCGCAAGCTCGCCGAGTACGATTACGTGGTCTGCGCGTCGCCGAAATATTTCGACAACCGCCCGCAACCGCAAACGCCGGAGGATCTCGCGGCTCAGAACTGCATCATCTACACCGATTCGAAATTCGGCGACCGCTGGCCGATGTTCCAGTCGCACGAAGCGATCACGCCCCACGGCAATCTGCAGACCAACAGCCCGCTGGCGCTGCTGAAGGCTGCCGAGAGCGGCCAAGGCCTCGTCATCCTGCCCTGCTTCACGGCGGCGGCCCCAATCGCCGAGGGCAGGCTCGTTCGGATTCTCAAGGACCATCCGACCGTCCGGTACCCGCTCGTCGCCATCCATCCGCATCGTGGTTTGGTTCCAACCAAAGCGGTGGTGTTCGTCGACATGGTTGCGAAATACCTGCGGGACGTCGTTGCCTGTTCCGGGGCGGAGCTCGAGGCTCGCGCGAAGCCGCAGCCGGCCGCGCGGGCCACGAAGGCCGCAGCCAAGGCCGCATCGCCGGCCGCCGGCACCGTGGCCTGAAGAATCGCGCCTGAAAATCGCAATCGCCCGGGGAACGCTGGCGCTTCTGTCGGGTTTCCCACGCATGAGTGGAAAAGGCGCCCATATCAACGTGCTGGGCGAGCGGATCAGGCGTTACTACGAGCACCTGATGACGGACGCATGCAGCTTCGTGGACGAGGTTCGCAAGGATCTCGAAGGGCCGTCCGTGCAGGCGAGCCATACCGAGCGAACCGCGACGCCGCGCGACTCAAGACCGATGGACTCGCAGCCCGGCACCCCGCAGCAGCCCCGCAAGCGCGCGCATTGAGGCGTGCCGGCTCCCTCCCCGAAGCCGCATCCAATGCGCGACAAAAAAGAGGCCCCGGAGCAGTCGGGGCCTTTGAGTCGCGACGAGAGGCCGCGTTCAGAAGCGATAGTTCACGCCGGCCCGGAGGATGTTGTCGGTGAACTTGTCGGTGGCCACGAATGTCGTCCCGCCGATTGCGAACGTGTTGTTGAGGTTTCCGGTCGACGCATAGAGATATTCCAGCTTCCACGACCAATGCGGCGCGAACGCATTCTCGATGCCGCCGCCGACCGTCCAGAAGCCGTGATCCCGGCTCGCGGTCCCTGAGCCAACGACGATGCCGGAGAGCGTCGTCTCGTTCCTGAACTCGCCATAGCCCCAGCCGCCGGTGGCGTAGAACAGCCAGTTGCTCGCCGCATAGCCGACGCGGCCGCGGATGGTGCCGAACCACGGAATGCTGTCCGTGCTGTTTACGCCGAGGCCACCTGTCGTGAAGCTGTTGGTGCGCCGCTGGCCTGTTCCCTGGAAATCGCCTTCGATGCCCCAGACAATGCTCGACCACTGATAATTGCAGCCGATCTGGCCGCCGCCGAGGATGCCGTCGAGATTTTCCGACGCGCTTCCGGTCACGCCTCCGCCGGTGATCGTGCTGCTGGCGCGGCCCCAGCCATAGCCGAGGTTCACACCGAGATAGCAGCCCGTCCAGCTGAACGGCACCACCGCAGGCGCCCTGGTGATCGGTGCGACGGGCAGATCCGCCGCGGCAACAGGCGCACAAAGGGCGGCGGCAACTCCAATGCCGAGCGCCGCAGAAATCAGAGATTTCATCGCAGTCCTCCCAGCTTTTTGTGTCGTTGTGCCGAGAGCGTGGGACGGATTTTCTGAGCTGTAAATTATACACTTCGGCAGGTTCAAGCCGGATTCCACCAGCCGTGGCACTGCTGCAACAGAAATGTGAGCTTGCAAACACAGTCGCGCGCGCTGTGCGAACTCAGACGAACTCCACGCCGATCTTGCCGGACTGACGCCACACCACGTGGCAGTTTCGCTTCCGCCCTTCCGGCTTGATCAGCAACGTGAACCGCTCGGGCACCGCCGCCTGTGCGCTCACTTCGAGACCCGCACCGATCTCGGTCATGTTGCGGATCGTGCAATCGATGAGCGGCGCCGTCCCATAGATGATCGCGCCGCCCTTGAAGGTGCGGTGCCGGGCAGCTCTGCGGCGCTCTTGCATGACGAATCTCGGAGAGTGCCGCGACAGTACCGAAACACCGGAGCCGGCAGTTGTCGGGATTCCCCGCAGTCGGATTAAATTTGGGTAAGCCAGGCAACCAAGCCGGATGACCGAGCCGGGCAATTCAGCCAGGTAACCTTCATAATTAGGGTTGCTCCGAGGATGGCGTTGCCCGGCAGGCGGTGCCGCCCCTTTAGTGGCGCAGGCTCACACACTCGGGGGTTGTTCCATGCGACGGTCTTTTGCCTTGGTGGCTGCACTCGTGACGGCCGCTTCGTTGTCCTTCGTTCTTTCGTCCGGCGCGAACGCCACGACGCTCGGCGCCGCGGCCGGCATCAAGCAGGGTCTCGCCGAGACCAGCGCGGTGCAGAAGGTGGTCCGCGTCTGCCAGCACAACATGTTCAACAGCCGGCGCACCTGCTTCGTCGACCGCAGCCGCCCGCCGACGGTCTGCCATCATCTGCGCAACAGCAGCCGCCGCGACTGCTACTGAGCGGCGCGCGCGAACGTCCTGAAGCCAGCTAGAGTGCGGGACGCCGGGTCTTGACCCGGCGATCCCGCGCGCCGACGTCGGTGCAGCAACTGTCGGTGTCGCTGCTGACCGGCGGCTTGCGCTCGAGCACGAAGGTTTCCCTGGCGCCGCGAAAATCGAGCCAGCGCGGCTCGATCTCGATCGTGATCCACTCCGCCATCGGATGCACGCGCCGGTTCTTGCGGCATGATTCATCCGACGCCACGCACAGCGTGACGATGTCGTCGGGGTCCGCGGTGCTGCCCCAGCGCGGCACCACCCACGTCTCCAGCGGCATCGGCAGCGGCCGCTCGTTCATGTAGAACGCCACGCCGTTGGCGAGCGAATAGCTGCCCACGAGATAGCGCGGCCGCTCGATTTTCTGCGCGACCAGCACGTCCTCGATCTTGCGCGCCAGATCCCGGACGTAGAGCGCGTCGTTCTCGACGCCATGGACCAGCCGGGACCACGCCACCACCGGCGATGCGACCGCGGCCCCCACGCTCAGCACCATCGCGACCAGCGCCATCCTGGCCGCGGTCGTCCGCGTCACCGTCACGCTCGATGTCATCAGCACGAGCACGCCGACCAGTGACAGCCCGGACATGGTCCAGACGGCGCCGAGCCTCGTATAGGTCAGCATCGCAAACACCATCGAGCTGATCAGCGGCGCCCACAGCATGATTGCGACGAAGCGCCGCTCGCGATCCTCGGGCGACGCCGCCGCGCTGAACTGCCGCCGGAACGTCGGCTCCAGCGCCGCCAGCATCAGGATCGGCACGCTGATATAGCCCAACATGCCGAGCGCGTAGCTCCACAGCCCCTGCACCAGGGTGAAGTGATCCTCGGCCTGGCGGTGCCGCGCATACTCGAACGTCGGAAATCCGTTCGCTTCCAGCCACAGGATGTGCGGCAGGAACACGCCGAGCGACACCGCCGTGATGACGATCGGCGCCGGCGATCGGAAGAACGCCCGGCGGTGCGGCCCGATCAGCACCGCAAGCGCGAGGCCTGCGAGCAGGAAGAACGACCAGTACTTGGCGAGCACCGCAAGGCCGGCGCACAGCCCGGTCGCGATCGCCCACGAGATCGCCCGTGTCCGGTACGCCTTGACGAAGCAGAACGTGGTGGCGGCCCACAGCGGGATCAGGACGACGTTGTGATCGAGCTTGAGCGCGAGGAAATTGTAGAACGGGATCAGCATCAGGAAGAACGGCACGACGGCGCGCTTCACGCCGTCGAGAAACTCGCCGGCGAGCAGCCAGCAGAAGTAGATCGCGACGGTGACCAGCGTCACCGCCAGCAGGTAATAGCTCCAGTCCGCCGCCGGAAAGACGAAGAACCAGGCGCGCACCAGCGCCGGCAGCAGCGGCGGATGCTTCGGCGTGCCCCATTCGAGCTCCGCACTCCACGCCGCCACCTCGGCCATGTCGGGATGGATGGCCTGGGTCGATTTCGAGACGATCGCGTACAGCGTCCACAGCGCGCCATAGCACACGAGAATTGCGACGATCACCGCATTCGCACGTCGGTTGTCGCACAGCGCATCGATGATCCGTCCGGGCCAGTAAAGCGCCCGGGGCAACGAAGCAGATTGCATGAAAATTGCCGAAACGGTCCCCACTCATGGTGGGCCAGCACACTTGCTCCGGCAGCAAGCTGAAGTGCACTCCCACGCCCCTGTTGCTGTGTGCCCGGGCGTGAGAGTCCCCGCAATGTCGAATGCCATAACAGCGCGGCTTACCCTCAGCAAAACCCTTGACAGGGTTTACCTGACGCCAACGATTGCGGGCCCGCCAAGCTCATGAATTCAGCGACAAAGCGCGCTCGATGCGGCGCGTCGTTGCCTGCGTCGGCAGGCCTTCGCGACGTGTGCCGCACTCGGAAGCGACACTACGCCGCACACCATCGCGGCATCGGCCAGGACGCCGAAGCCGCAACGATCACGGGCTCCGCGATGGCCGCGGCGCGCGGGAGAACCGCGACAATCCTGCCGCGTGGTGTCCGTCGAAGAGCCCCTGGCTCGTGGAGGAATGTCGCCAAGTGATGCCAGTGCCGATGCCGGTGCCGGCCATCGAGATGGAGCCGACGACCGCCAGGAAATAAAGCGGCGCCCAGACACAGGCGATGACGCCGGAGCCGAGGCTCGCGTCATCGCCCGCTTCACGCTCCGGCAAACGCTCCATGACCAATGGCGCTTGCGAACTCAGCCCTGCTCCATCGCTTTCCGTCGCATCGGCTTGAGCACGACCAGCGCCATGACGGCCGCGACGATGTTGAGCGCCGCCGCAATGATGAACACCGCCGTCCAGTTTCCGGTGTGCGTCATCAGCACGTTGCCGAGCGGCACCAGCAGCGCTGCCGTGCCTTTCGCGGTGTACAGCATGCCGTAGTTGGCGGTCGCGTACTTGCGGCCGAACATGTCGGTGCAGGTCGCCGGGAACAGCGAGTAGATCTCGCCCCAGGCGAAGAACACCAGGCCCGACAGGATCACGAACATGAACGGATCGTGCGCATAGTTGAGCAGCGCATAGATGCCGATGCCTTCGAGCAGGAACGCGACGAACATGGTGTTCTCGCGGCCGATGTGGTCGGAGATCCAGCCGAACAGCGGACGCGTGACGCCGTTGAGCACGCGGTCGATCGACAGCGCGAACTGCAGCGCCGGCAATGTCAGGCCGAGGATCGACACCGGAATGCCGTCGACCTTGAAGTCCTTGGCGATCGGCGCGAGCTGCGCGGTGGCCATGAGGCCGCCGGTGCCGACCATCACGAACATCACGTACATCACCCAGAACGACGGGCTCTTCAGCACCTCGCCCGGCCCGTGATCGCGCCGGGTCTGCTCGACCGTGGCGCCCGCCGGCGGCGGTCCGCCGGCCGGTGCGCGCAGGAAGAAGCCGACGATGACGACGACGATGCCCTGCCCCAGGCCAAACCACAGGAACGCCGATTCAAAGCCGCTCGTCGCGATCATGTTGGCGATCGGCACTACGGTCAGCGCCGAGCCCGCGCCGAATCCCGCGGCGGTGAGACCCGCGGCGAGACCGCGGCGATCCGGGAACCACTTCAGCGCATTGCCGACCGCCGCACCGTAGATGATACCGGCGCCGATGCCGCCGATCGCCGCAGCGAGATACAACAGGAACAGCGAGTCCGCGGCGGCATTGATCACCCAGGCGATGGCGATCAGCACGCCCGAGATGCACACCATGAACTTCGGGCCGTAGCGATCGATCAGCCAGCCTTCGATCGGCACCAGCCAGGTTTCGGTGAGCACGAAGATCGTGAACGCGACCTGAATCGCGGCGCGACCCCAGTGGTACTTCTGGTCGATCGGATTGACGAACAGCGTCCAGCCGTATTGCAGGTTGGCGATCATCACCATGCAGATGATGCCGAAGGTCAACTGGGCCCAGCGCGTGGCGCCGGAGCTGGTGGCGTGACTGCTCGATGACTCAAGTGCGACAGACATCAGAATCCCCCCCGATTTGAGCGCACTGTTCGGCGTGCGGTTTTTTCTCCGCGTCCCTGCAGGACCCGGTTACCGCGAAGCATGCCGATAACGCTTCGCTTGTCATCACAAAAAGCTGCTGCACTGCAAAACTCCCGAGCTGCGAGCCAAGAGCTGAAGGCCAAGCCACACCGGCAACCAATCTCGCGCAGGAATTTTGGTCCCGGTCTCCCCGTTACAAGAACACCGGCTTTGCTAAGCTGTTCCTGTTGCCGGGGATGGCAACCGAAGACGCTGAAAACGCGCGCCAAAAAATCGGTTCAGGGGGGACTATCATGACGCTTGCACGTCGCGACGTGCTGCGGCTGGCCGCGAGTGCGGCTGCGCTGCCGTTGTTGCCTGGGCTCGCACGGGCGCAAGCCTATCCGTCGCGGCCGATCACCATGGTGGTGCCCTTCCCGGCCGGCGGCCCCACCGACGTGATCGCACGCACCATCGCCGAGCGGATGCGTAATTCGCTTGGCCAGACTGTGGTTATCGAGAACACCAGCGGCGCCGCCAACGGCAGCGTCGGCATGGGCCGGATTGCGCGCGCCACACCCGACGGCACCACCATCGGCATCGGGCATTGGAGCACCAACGTCGTCAACGGCGCGATCTACAATCTCAACTACGATCTCATCAAGGATCTGGAGCCGCTCGCGCTCGTCACCAACAACCCACTGGTGTTGACCGGCAAGAACGCGCTCGCGGCGAAGAACCTTCGCGAGCTGATCGCCTGGATGAAGGAGAATCCCGGACGCGCGCTGCTCGGCACGGCAGGCGTCGGCAGTCCCGGGCACATCGCCGGCGCATTCTTCGAGAAGCTCACCGGCACCAAGCTGCAATACGTGCACTACCGCGGCGGCGCGCCGTCGCTGCAGGGATTGCTGACCGGCGAGATCGACCTGATCATTCCGCAGCCGCCGCTGGTGCTGTCGCTGGTTCGCGAAGGCAAGCTCCGCGCTTACGCGGTCACGGCGAAAGAGCGCATGACGGCCGCACCCGACATCCCCGCGGCCGGCGAAGCCGGCGCGCCGGATTTCTTTGTCTCGGTGTGGCATGGCCTCTGGGCGCCGAAGGGCACGCCCAAGGACATGGTCGCGAAGCTCAATGCCGCGATCGTCGAGGCGCTCGCTGATCCGGCGGTGAAGGCCGCCCTCGGCAATCTCGCGCAGGACATTCCGCCGCGCGAGCTGCAGACCCCGGAGGGCTTCGGCGCCTTCCAGAAGGCCGAGATCGAGAAGTGGTGGCCGATCATCAAGGCCGCCGACATCAAGGCGCAATAAGAAGGCGTCACCTCATCGCCCGATCATCGGCTTGCCGAACAGCGCCGGAAACAGGTCGTCGGGAAACAGCAGCAGCAGTCCGCGCACGCCGACGCTGCGGCCGCCTTCGCTGTTGAGCGGCACGATCGCCTCGGCGGACAGCTGCCACGCATCACCCACATAGGCCAAACCGGGATTCATCGTGGCCGCGGTCTTCTCGCCGCGCCGCGTGTCGAAGGCGAACTCGACCAGCGGGATGAGCTGGCGCAGCGGCTCCTCCTTGGGCAACTTCCCGGGCGTGTAGCGCCCGGTGAGATAGTAGGTGCTGTATTGGAGCGAGAAGCCCCAGCGCAGCGTGTCGACGTTGCGCGTCAGCATCGGGCCGAGCTGGCCGGTCGCCTCGTCGACGCCGAGGTTGGTCGACGTCGCGCTCATCGGATGCTCCAGCGCGACCGCGCCGGTGACGGCGAACGGGCGCAGCCACGCGAGACTGTCCGGCGCGTCGCCGAAGCCCTTGCCGAAGGTGATGCTCGGCGTGAACGTATGCGGCGCGTTGGCGCCGACGCCTTGCGCGCCGGAATGGCCGATGCCCCAGGCGAGGCCCGCCGCGATCATCAGCTCGTGCGTTTCGTTGGTGTAGAGCAGCCCCTTGATGGTCAGCGCCGTGGTGTCGAAGCCGGAGCGTTGCGCCACGCCCCAGTTGCGGTGCATCCACCCGCTTTCGACGCCGACCGCGACCTTCGAGGTCAGCAGCCGCGTGAACGCCCAGCCGGTCTCGCGGTCGGTGACGTCGGCGCCTTCCGCCGGATGCTTGAGCGCCGTCACGGCGAACGCCCATTCGTCCATCACGGCCGGGTCGTCAAAAGCCAGCGTTCCCGGAAACAACCGGTTGCCGGCGATGCCGTGCGCCTGCGCCGCGGCGTGCGACGCGGTCAGCATCGCCATCCCCACAAGCCATCCACCGCAGGCGCGGCGCCATCCGCCACCGGCGGCCATGCGTCGTGCAGACCGACCTTCCCTGTGACGGAAGGCGCGTCCCCGCACCCCGTGCGTGAACATGAAAACCCCGAATGCCTGATCTGTTCAAAACAGGCGCGCGGCCGCGATCGGCCGGTGCGCTGCGGCTCAACTCGGAGGCAGGGGTCTGGGAGGGCGATCGAGAACGCCGGGGCCGCCGTCGGCCAGCGCGGTCAGCGCATCCAGCACGAGGTGGAAGCCGGCAAAGCGCACCGGCACGGCGTCGACCACGTGCGGCAGCGGACCGGCGAGCGTGTGGAGCGCGCAGCACTGGTCGTGCAGGTCGAGCGCGCCGTGATGATGGTCGGCGTCCGGGCTCGCAGTCGTCGGCCGCAGATGGACGTGGCCGTGGGCCGCGACCGGGGTCGCCTCAAACACATTGAGCGTGTGGTCATAGATCAACGGGATGACGCCACCCACCTGCGCGACCACGAACAGGGCGAGCAGCAGCGTGCGAAGGCAACGGGTGGTCTGCACCAACCTCATGGAGCGCAGTGTGCTTCATGTTCTCGCATGAGGCCAGACCGGCGCGGCCTAATTCACGCCGGCTTATGCTTGGGCGCGAATGCGCTCAGGCCGACTTGCGCTTGGGCTTGGCGCGCGCCGCGGGCGGCGCTGCGGCCACCTTGCTCTCTTTGCTTTCCTTGGCCTCTTTGCGCTGCCCGGCCTTGCCGCCTTCGATGGCGAACCTGAACTGCGGCTGGCGGCGCAGATCGTCCGGCTTCGCCTTGCCGGCCGGCGCCTTCTTCGCGGTCGCGGCCTTGCCGTCGGCGAGGCTCTTGCGCAGCGCGTCCATCAGGTTGACCACGTTGGTCCCGGCCTTGGCCGGCGCCTCGGCGTGAATGACCGCGCCCTTCTGCTTTTTGGCCACAAGCTCGCGCAGCGCGGTCTCGTAGCGGTCCTCGAACTTCTCCGGCTGGAAGTGGCCCTGCTTGCCCTTCATGATCTGGTGCGCCATCCCGATCATCTCGCGGTCGATCTTGATCTCCGGGATCTCGTCGAACAGAGGCGCTTCCTTCCGGACCTCATAGGGATAGAGCAGCGTGGTGCCGACCATGCCCTTGCCGCGCGGGCGCAGCGCGATCATGTGCTCGCGCGAGCCGAACACCACGCGGCCGATGCCGACCATGCCCTTCTCGTTCAGCGCCGCGCGGATCACCGCGAAGGCCTCCGCGGCATGGTCCTGCTCGCCCGGCATGATGTAGTATGGCGTGTTGTAGTAGAGCTCGTCGATCTCGCTGTCGGGAACGAACGACACGATGTCAATGGTGTGGTTGGTGTCGAGCGCGACCGCCTCGAGCTCGTCCGCCTCGAACTGCACGTAGGAGTCCTTCTCGAACTGGAAGGCCTTCACGATGTTCTCGGACGGCACCTCGTCGCCGGTCGTCGCATCCACCTTCTTGTACTTGATGCGGTTGCCGGTCTCCCGGTTGAGCTGGTTGAAGCTGATCTTGTCCTTCTCGGACGTCGCCGAATGCAATTCGATCGGACAGGTGACCAGCGAAAGGCGAAGATTGCCCTTCCAATACGGACGCGGGGCCATCGGGAACTCCACAAAACGCTACAGGACTTTGAACGGAAATATACTTTACCGAGGCGGTTCCGGCACCGGGAACGGACCGCGAATAGCGATCCGTTCTTGTGTTGGTTAGCGGCGCTTCACCCCGCCCCTAGCGTCAACGCCAGCCGAGACCCGGGGCGACGTGCTTCAGGATCGCCTCGATGACGTGGACATTGTAGTCGACGCCGAGCTGGTTGGGCACGGTGAGCAGCAGCGTGTCGGCCTCGGCGATGGCCTCGTCCTGCTTGAGCTGCTCGATCAGCACGTCCGGTTCGGCGGCGTAGCTCCGGCCGAAGATCGCCTGGGTGTTGTCGCCGAGATAGCCGATCTGGTCCTGGTCGTCCTCGCCGCGGCCGCCGAAGTACATGCGGTCGCGGTCGTCCATCAGCGCGAAGATGCTGCGGCTCACCGAGACCCGTCCCTCGTGCTTGTGCCCCGCCTCCTTCCAGGCCTCGCGGAACGCGCGGATCTGCTCGGCCTGCTGGACGTGGAACGGCTTGTCGCTCTCGACCACCTTCAGCGTCGAGCTCTGCAGATGCATGCCGAGCTTGGCGCCCCAGACCGCGGTGGCGTTGGAGCCCGCGCCCCACCAGATGCGGTCGCGTAGCCCCTCGGAATACGGCTCGACCCGCAGCATGCCCGGCGGATTCGGAAACATCGGCTGCGGGTTCGGCTTCGCGAAGCCCTGGCCGCGGATCACCTCGAGGAAAACCTCGGTGTGCCGCCGCGCCATCTCGGCGTCGGTCATGCCCTCCGGCAGCGCGAAGCCGAAGTAGCGCCAGCCATCGATCACCTGCTCGGGCGAGCCGCGGCTGATGCCGAGCTGCAGGCGCCCGCCGGCGATCAGGTCGGCCGCGCCGGCGTCCTCCGCCATGTACAGCGGGTTCTCGTAGCGCATGTCGATGACAGCGGTGCCGATCTCGATCTTCTTGGTTCTGGCGCCGCAGGCGGCCAGCAGCGGAAACGGCGAGCCGAGCTGGCGGGCGAAGTGATGCACCCGGAAGAACGCGCCGTCGGCGCCGAGCTCCTCGGCCGCGACGGCAAGCTCGATCGATTGCAGCAGCGCGTCGCCGCCGGTTCGGGTCTGCGACTGCGGCGAAGGCGTCCAATGGCCGAAGGAGAGGAAACCGATTTTTTTCATGGATGTGCGGCGTGAGGCTATGTGTTGAGGACCCGGTTTAGAGAGTGCCAAAGTATCATCTGATACTCCACCACGCTCGTTTATGCCTTAGCATGACGAGCGTGAGAGGGACCGCTGCATTTCTGTTTTCTGGTCTGTTGTTGTTCGCAATTTCGGACGCGACGGCGCAGCAGGCTGCTCAATCGACAAATCGGTCGAAAACCGCGGGAGCGCCGTCTGCTCCCATCGCCGCCCCGCCTGGTCCCGAAAGCTTCGAATCCGGGATTCCGGGTGGGCAGGATCAGTCCAAGAAATCCGGCGAGGAAACCAAAACGCCGCAGACCGCCGCGAAAGAGCAGCGGGAAGAAGAGCACAAGCCCGCCGATCCGGACACCGGTCAAAGCACGCTGTCCGACCAGACACTGGGATTGCTGCCGAACCCTTACGAAAAGGTCGGCATCAAATTCTCGCTCAGCTATGTCGGCGAAGCGCTGGGCAATGTCGCCGGCGGGATGAGACGTGGCGCGGTCTATGACGGCCGCTTGAACGCCGCGGTCGATCTCGATTTCGGCAAGCTTGCCGGCCGGCCAGGCCTGACCTTCCACGCCAACCTTTTCGAGATTCACGGTGACGGCCTGTCGCGCTGCTGCATCGGCAATCTCATCACCGTAAGCAGCATCGAGGCGCTTTCGACCCTGCGGCTCTACGAAATGTGGCTCGAGCAGAAATTCAGCAACGACAAATTCTCATTGCGTGCGGGCCAGCTTGCCGCCGATACCGAATTCATCACCAGCCGATACACCGATGTCTTCATCAACGCGACCTACGGCTGGCCGACCATCACGGCCATCAACCTGCCGAGCGGCGGCCCCTCGCCGCCGCTTGCCGCGGTCGGCGCGCGCTTCAAGGCGGTCCTGTCCGACAACGTCACGCTGCTCAGCGCGGTCTTCAACGGCGATCCCGCCGGCCCCGGCCCAGACGACCCGCAGTCGCGCAATCGTTACGGCTTGAACTTCCGCGTCAACGATCCGCCGCTGTTCATCAACGAGATTCAATATGCCTACAACCAGCACGAAGGCTCCGGCGGTCTGCCGGGCACGGTCAAGCTCGGCGGCTGGTATCACGCCGGTGACTTCGCTGATCAGCGCTTCGCCTCCAACGGCGTGTCGCTGGCGGCACCGGATGCCTCGTCGCCTCTGACGCATCGGTCGGATTTTGGCGTCTACGCTGTGTTCGAGCAACAATTCCTGTCGTTTCCGGGAGGCGACGGCACGCGGGGCCTTGGCGGCTTCGCTCGCGTCTCAGGCAGCCCCGGAGATCGCAACCTGATCGGCTTCTATGCCGACGGCGGTTTCAATCTGAGCGGTGCCTTCGCGGCGCGCCCCGACGACAAGATCGGAGTGGGATTTGCCTACGCCCGCCTGTCCGACAGCGCGCGGGCACTCGACCGCGACTTTCAGCTTCTCGCCAACAGCACGCGGCCGGTCAGGGACGCCGAAACGCTGGTCTCGCTCGGGTATCTGGCGCAGATCAAGCAGGGCTGGAACGTTTATCCGACGCTTCAGTACATCATTCATCCGGGCGGCGGTTATGTGCTCGACGCCGGCGCGCCAAGGGCCGTCCACAATGCCACGGTGCTCGGCGTGCGAACCGTGCTCAAGTTCTAGATGCCATGATGACCGCATCTCGGACATCGGACAGGCGCTCTCTCCCTGTTCAACGTGTGTTGCGGGCACCGGGAGTTTGTGCAGCACACACGCTTTAAGCAAACCAACTGACGATCATTCCCAGCACGCAGGCTCCCATCGCGGCAGCCGCGGCCCAGCCGAGCCAGCGCAGCCCGCCGCGGACGGTGAACTTGCCCATGATCTTTGTCTGCGCCGTCATGATCATCATGACCGTCATGATCGGAACCGCGATGACGCCGTTGATCACGGCGGTCCAATACAGCGCCTTGATCGGGTCGATGGGGCTGAACGCCATGGCGGCTCCGAGACCCGTCGCGGCGGCCAGCGTGCCGTAGAAGCACAAAGCCTCGCTGGGCTTTCGCGCCAGGCCGACCGGCCAGTGCCGCGCCTCCCCGAGAGCGTAGGCCGCAGAGCCGGCCAGGACCGGCACCGCGAGCAGTCCCGTTCCAACAATTCCAAGCGCGAACAGCGCGAATGCAAGATTTCCGGCGACCGGACGCAATGCCTCGGCCGCCTGCGTCGACGATTCGATGTTGGTCGTTCCGGCGCTGTGCAGTGTTGCCGCGGTGGCGAAAATGATCGCGAGCGCCACGATATTCGACAACGCCATGCCCAGGAGGGTGTCGGCCCGGATGCGCGAGAACGCATCGAGCGCCTGCCGGGGCGCCCGCAGCAGCGGCTTGCGCTCCGGCTCGCAGTCGATCTCCTCGACCTCAGTCGAAGCCTGCCAGAAGAACAGGTACGGCGAAATCGTCGTGCCGAAAATCGCAAGCATCGTTGTGAAGTATTCGCTGGTCCATTGGATTCGCGGAACGAACACGCCCGCGAGGGCCTCTTTCCACGGCACGTGTGCGACGAACAACACCGCGACGTACGAAAACAGGCTGAGCGTCATCCATTTCAGGACCAGGGCGTAGCGATCGTACTGAACGAACACGATGCCGCCGACGCAGATGAGAGCGTAGGCCGCCACGTAGAGGACGCGGGGTCCACCGATCAGAAGCTGGGTGGCGTCCGCCATGGCATTGAGGTCGGCGCCGATATTGATCGTATTCGCCACGAACAGAAGCGCGATCAGCGATTGCAGCAACCAGTTTGGATAGTGGCGCCGCAGGTTGCCGGCGATGCCCTGCCCTGTCGTCCTGCCGATCCGCGCGCTGATTTCCTGGATGGCCGCCATCAGGGGATAGGTGAGCAGCATCGTCCATCCGATGCCGAAGCCCAGTTGCGCGCCCGCCTGGCTGTATGTGCCGATGCCCGATGGATCGTCGTCGGAGGCGCCGGTCACCAAACCAGGTCCCAGCCGGCCGAGAATCTTTTTGCAAAGCGCCGTGACAGTCTTGGGACGATCCCCGCTTTGCTTCTTCAGCGCTGCAATGCTGTCAGACACGTTTGGGCCCCCACATCGCAAACAGGCCAGCGGCAACCGCCGCCACGAGCGTACTGACCAAAGCGAGCAAGGCCGAACGGCCGAAATATCCCTGGATCGCAAGGGATGCGGCGGTCGTCCCCAGTGCAATCAAGAGAAGTGCGCCAACGAAGAACAGCCAACGATTCCAGGACATCCGACCTCGCGCGGGCATAACGCGCTGATCGGGATTGAGTTGCAGTCTACCGGCGCCCCGCTGGCCGGATCTTTAGACGAAAGCCACCTCGAAGCTGAGGTTCTGCCGTGCCGTGATGGTGCAGCCGCGGCTGAAGCCGTCGCCCACAATGGCCAGCTTGAACTTCGACGGGATGCCGGCGGTGCTCGCCACATCGATCCGGGCCGCGTCGTCGCCGAGCGCCCTGACCGTGCAGTCGACCACGGAGCGTCCGGAATTGAACACGACCTGCCCTGCCTTGAGCACGCGGCGCATGCCGCCGGCGCCCGGCGGAGCTTTCCAGGCGACGCATTTGTTGCGCCCGGCGTCCTTCGCGGCATAGAGCGCCATGTCGGCCCGCCGCAGCAACTCGTCGAGATCGACGTCCGTGCCGGCGCGGGCCGCAATGCCGAAGCTTGCCGACACCGAGATCGTCTCGGTCGGCAGCACGATCAGGCGCTGCTGCAAGGCGGCGCGCATCTGATCCGCCAGCGCCGTGGCATCGGCCAGATCGGTGTGCGGCAGCACGATCGCGAACTCTTCGCCGCCAATGCGGCCGAGGATGTCGGATGCACGCAGCCGTTCGCGGCACGCCTTCACGGCTTCCACCAGCACGCGGTCGCCGATGGCGTGTCCGTGCGTGTCGTTGATCTTCTTGAAGTGGTCCAGGTCAAGCGCGATGCAGCTCAGCGGATGCGAATGCCGGGACGCCAGCGAGAGCGCGCGCTCCGCCTCGTCGCGGAAGCCGCGGCGCGTCAGCGCGCCGGTCAGCGCATCGGTCCTGGCAAGCTTGCGCGCCTCGAACTCACTCATGACCATCTCGGTCAGGTCTTTCAACAGCGTGACCTGCCTGGCGTCGAGCCGGCGCGGCTTGGTGTCGATCACGCACAGCGCACCGAGGTTGTGGCCGTCCCGCGTGCAAAGCTGCACGCCGGCGTAGAACCGGATATGGGGCGCGCCGAGCACCAGGGGATTGTCCTTGAAGCGCGGATCGGTCGAGGCGTCCTCCACGATCAACGGCTCGCTCTGCTGCACGGTGACGTAGCAGAACGCCTCGTCCCGGCAGGTCTGCTGACCGAGCGAGCCCTGGCGGGACTTCAGCCATTGCCGGTGGCCGTCGATCAGGCTGACGGAGGCCATCGGCACGTCCAGCGCGTTGCTCGCTATCCGGGTGATCCGATCGAAAATGAGCTCGGTCGGCGTGTCGAGCACGTCGTAGCTGTCCAGCGCGGCAAGCCGCGCGTCTTCCGGCATTCGCAAAGGGGCGTTCATGGTTTTTGGTTCTTGTTGTGGAACGCCCAGCATAGCGAAGCGGCTTTGAAGGTTGATTGAGACCGCCGCACCGATTTCTCCGGTGGTTGATGGCTCGTTACCGGTTACAAGGCAAACTTATGGGCGCCGGGAAGCGCGACGCATTCGAACCATCCGCAACCATGTTGACGGAGCTTGCAAACAGGGGTGCGCGATTTGCGCTTTTCCGCGCCCTGTGTACCGTCGCGCCGCCTTGCTCGGTTGAGGGCGTCTCCGGAGGCGGTCCGCTGGCGGAGCAAGGTGTGGCGCCCGGGTCTCTGTTCCAACGCAGCTCAGAGCACCGGGTCGTCTCGGACCACCGCCCGCCCCTCGCAAGAGG
>CAKZHN010000318.1 GCA_936924235.1 uncultured Rhodoplanes sp.
CGCGCCGACTACGAGCTGATCGCCGAGGCCGAGGCCTTCTTCCGCGCCAACGGCGTCGACGACAACTTCCAGATCATCGGCGTCGGCGGTGTCGAGGTGAAGGGCATGGCGCCGCCGAGCGGCAAGCGGCTCAAGCGCGGCGACATGGTGACCACCGAGCTGACACCCTGCGTCGACGGCTATTACGCGCAGATCTGCCGCACGCTGGTCGTGGGCGAGGCCAACGCCGAGCAGAAGGCCGCCCACGCGCTGTGGCGCGAATCCATGGAGGCCGGCATCGCCGCCGTGCGCGACGGCGTCACCGCGGCCGACATCGCCAGGGCCGAGAACGACGTGTTCCGCCGATACGGCATGGGCAAGTACTGCACCAGCGAGTTCACCCGCGTGCGCGGCCACGGCATGGGCCTGTTCGCCGACAGCAAGCCGCACATCCTGGAGGACGTCACCACGAAGATCGAAACCGGCATGGCGCTGATCGTGCATCCCAACACCTATCATCCGGCGGTCGGCTACATGGTGCTGGGCGACGGCGTCGCCGTGGAGGACGACGGCTGCGAGGTGCTGACGAAGACGCCGCGCGAACTGTTCAGCGTCGCAGTGTGAGAGTGACAGAAAAATGCGCCGCGGATTGATGGGACGTGACGAGACGGAGCTGCCGGTCGCGGCGATCGAGGCGCGGCTTGCGCGGCTGCGCGCTGCGATGGCTGCGGCGGGCTTCGACGCCTTCGTGGTCTACACCAACAATGTGCGGCCGAGCGCCGTGACGTGGCTGACCGGCTTCACGCCCTACTGGTCCGACGCGCTGCTGCTGGTCGGCCGGACCGGCGCGCCCGCCTTCGCCACCGCGCTGTCGAAGCGCGTGTCGGAATGGATCCGCACCACCGATCCGGTGAGCGAGATCGTCAACACGCCCAAGCCCGGCTCGCAGATCGGCGAGCGGCTGAAGAGCGACGCGTCGGTCCGTAAGGTGGGCGTGCTGGAATACGACACGCTGCCGGCCGGCCTCGCCGACGATCTGGCGGCCGCCGCGCCCGCGGTCGAATGGCTCGACGGCACCGCGCTGTTCGCGGGCCTCCGCCACGAGATCGACGACGCCGAGCGCGGGCTGCTGGCGCGGGCCGATGCCATTGCGGTCGCCGCCCTGCGCGAAGCCGAGAGCGGCAAGGCCACTGACGTCGGCACGCTCGCGGGGCTGATCGAGCAGAGTGCGCGACTGGCCGGCGCCGAGGAGGCCTATATCGCGGTCGCGCCCGATCTCGATGCCGACCGCAGGCTCAACCGCACCTCGCAGCCGACGCCGCTGGCGGACCGCTTCGCGGTGCGCGCGTCGATTGCCTACAAGGGCTGCTGGGTTCGCCGCACGCGGACGTTTGCCAAGGACGGCAGCGCGGCGAAGGTGGATGCGTGGTTTGAGGGGGTGGTGCAGTCCGTCGAGCCGGGCAAACCGCTCGCGGCGCAGCTTGCGGAAAAGCTCAAAGCTTTGACCCGCGCGACGCTGGATTGGTGGAGGGCGGAAGGCTGCACCGGCAGCTATCCGCTGTGGGTCGTTGGTTCGTCGCACGCGCCCACAAGCATGGCCCCATTGGGCGGGCAATTTCTGGTTCTTACTGTCGAAGTGACAATCAATAGCGCACCGTGGGTCGGCACCGCGCCGCTGGTTGTCGGACAAACAAAACTATAGCTCGCGCCGTGCAACGCACTCGATGTTACCGCGGATACCGCGGCGACACCCATCAAGCATCGGGCTTCCTCGGTTCAGGTCCTGAAGCCGCTTTGTCGTAAAGTGCGTCCTGTACAGCGTGTCGTAGCCGAAGCGTTGAACCACTGATTTTTTTCCGAAACCTTATTGCTCCCGGTGGCCGCCTTCTTGCCGTTTTGTTAAGGACGCAAGATAGCACGCGAAGCCAAAACATCAGTTATTTCAACGGTTTTTGAAGTTGCTTGCAAATAGGACAATATTCTTGATCTGAGGCGCACGGTGATATGGGATCAAATTCCCACAACACAGAGGTGCCCTGTGAGCCTTTTCCGCTACAACCCCGAAATCCACGACCATCCCGAATTTCGTGACCGCCGACACGGCTACGACCCCAATCAGCCCCGCGTTCCCGCCGGCCATTCCGACGGCGGCCAGTGGACGAGCGAAGTTGGCAGCAATGCGGGGCTTGACGCTCAGGCGAAGGCGTCGCCTGACGAACTCAAAGCCGCCTCGGGCGAAAATTCTGGCGCGCCGCGAGTTCAGCTCGCCTTTGCTCCCGTACCGGTCATTGTTGCCGCAGAGGTCGCTGCTGAAGCTGCTGCCGCGGTCCTTGCCCGAGCGGCAGGCGCGATCGTCGGATACGCAGTGGGCACGTTCACAGCCCGGGGCCTGCGCAAGAGCAAGAACACCGATGAAGAACCTCTCGCCGAGTTCAGGGCTTACAGATTTACGAAATATGGGAACGATCCAAAAGGAAAAATTGATTTCAGCTCAAGCACGAGGGTCAGTCCGCAAGAGATCGAGCGGTCCTGCCGGGCTTTCGCCGATGTGCAAAGTTACGTGGACGAGGCAGCCGAA
The DNA here is from genome assembly GCA_936924235.1 of uncultured Rhodoplanes sp. Classification (GTDB taxonomy): domain Bacteria; phylum Pseudomonadota; class Alphaproteobacteria; order Rhizobiales; family Xanthobacteraceae; genus Z2-YC6860. The sequence continues at coordinate 2,558 of CAKZHN010000318.1, forward strand.
AGGGTGAACGCTCGCGAACGCGAAGATGGCGAACTTCTATCTAAAACTCGATACGGAACCGAGGTCCACAAAGATACTAAGGATCAAGTCGACAAACTGGAAGAGGGGGGCGAGAATCGCTACAACATAAGCGCCGAGGTTACTTTCTTAAAGGGTGCACCAGCAGATTACGGTACGAAAGATGCTGTTCGAGTCGACGTGTGGGAGCCCCGCCGCGTTATCAAAACGATCTGTCTTTATGATCCCAAAACGGGCGAGAGCCCTCGCAACATCATAACCCCTGCGCGGGCAGCCGAACTCGCAGAGCATTCGTTCCTGAAGGGTTATACTCGCCTATACATCATTGAGCTTAGGCCCAATGTTAGAAGGAACCCGCCGTTCCCATGACAACCGCCTCCCAAGTCAAACGGGCGGTCCAGCCGTTGCTCCAGCGCAATCCCGATCTTGCGCTGGTCCGCCGCTTCGTCGTCGTCAAACCTGTGAATCATATTCTGCGCGCGATTTGCATTGACCGCAGTCTGGATGCCGACCTCTTCGTTCCGACTTGGTTTGTCATGCTTATGTTCAAGCCTAGCGACTCCGTTGATCTTAGCTGGGGTGAACGGATGTATCGCCCCGCTCCCGGCAGATGGAACGTTACCGATCCTCAAGTATCACCGCTTATGTGCGAAGAGATCGAGCGTGTGGCATTGCCACTCCTTCGGAAAGTTCAGTCGATCGATGACCTCGTCAAATTTGCATCCAGAAGAAGGTTCAAAGACTATTATCTCGATCTCTACGAACAAAAGAAGATCTATGTCGACGTCGCCCGTGGTGACTTGGGATCCGCGAGGAATCTTTGCGCGCTCATCGTTGAAACAGCAAAGGCAAGCCAAATCGGTTGGGAGCGGGAGGATAGCGACAAAATTGCCAAGACGCTGGGACCCCTGCTCGCAACGAACGACCAAGCTGGATTGGCGCAGGTCCTGCGCGATTGCGAAGCCTATTCGGCCAGAAAGCTGAAGTTGGAAAAATTGTGGGAGCCGACGCCGTTCCCTATCGAACTACAAGCACTTCAAAAATGATGTCACAACGAGTCCAGCACTCGGGCGGCCTAACTCCGTCACCCTAAGGTGCGAGCGTAGCGAGCCTCGAAGGGCGACGGCCCGGAGTTTTGGGGCCACATCCTTCGAGGCCCGCCCATAGCGCGTCGAAGACGCGCGTAAACGCGCTTGTGGGCGGGCATCTCAGGATTATGGATCGAAAGCGCGCCCGTTGACACTAAACGACAGGCGCTAAACGTGCTGCCCCTCGCTCAGCGGAATATCCCGCAGCGTCGCCGGCGCGAACAGGTCCTCGATCTTCAGCCGCCGATCCGTCAGGCCGTGCTCGTGGGTGTACTGCAGCAGCGCCTCGAGCGTCGGCCGGTTCTTCTCGATGCCGTAGGGATACCAGTCCTCGCCGATGATCTTCTTCTCCTCCTCGATCAGCGGCTGCAGCCAGGCGAACGACGCCTTGGGGGAGCCTGCGTCCATCACGCTGCGGTAGCACGCTTCCTTGGAGCGGCAGAGCGCCTGGTAGAGGTTCATCGCCACCCACGGGTCGCTCTCGTAGACGTCGCGGCGGATCACCACGGTGTGCATGATCGGGTAGATCTTCGTTCGCGTGTAGTAATCTTTCTCGAGCTCGGCGTAGTTCGGAAACAGCCGGCGCACGTTCTTCGAGCCGCGGCGGAACGACAGCGGATTGTTCGCCGTCATCATGAAGTCGATCTCGCCGCGCTCCAGCATGTCGCCGAGCTCGGCGCCGGCCGGCGCCTGGGTCAGCTTGATGTCGGCGGGGAGCTTGCGGCCGAGCCGGTCGTGGCGGCCCTGTACCCATTCGACGTCGGAGGGCTTCACGCCGAACTCGTGCTGCATCAGCCCGCGCATGAACACCGCGGCGGTCATCGAATATTCCGGCACGCCGCCGCGCTTGCCCTTGAGGTCGCTTCCCTTCTCGATGCCGGCCTTGGTGTTGACGAAGAAATAGCCGTGGCGGAACACGCGCGACGGAAACACCGGGATGGCGATGAACTGCGGGTTCGGCCCGCTCATCACCGTGGTGGTGTTCGACAGCGACATCTCGCAGGCGTGGAATTCGTTGAACTGCAGCATGCGCCAGAAGATCTCGGCCGGCTGCATGGTGAGATAGGTGAGGTCGATGCCGTCGGGCTTGATGGTTCCGTCGCGCAGCGCCTGGGTGCGGTCGTAGGGCCCGCAGGCAAAGGTCAAATGCAGATCGGCCATGACTGACTCTTGTCTTTGACGTGAGGAATGAAACGCGGGCCGACCGTGTCGACGAGGCTGCGCTGTGTCAAGATATCGGCTTGCAATGCCGCCCAGACTTGGCACAGGCTTTGCTGAATTGTTTCGGCCGGCACTGGGGGAGCCCTGAAGCCGGCCACCATAGGGGAGCCCTTGGAATGCTGTCTGCCGTTCGTTTCTGCGCTGCTGCCGCCGCCTCGCTCGTGATCGCCTTTGCCAACGCGGGCTTGCCTGCAAGCAAGGCTCTGGCCGAAAGCTACCCGGAGCGCGTGGTGAAGATCGTGAACCCGTTTCCGCCTGGCGGATCGGTCGACATCACGGCGCGGATGCTGGCGCAGAAGCTCTCGGAAAGCGGCGGCCAGTTCATCGTCGAGACCAAGAGCGGCGCCGGCGGTAATGTCGGCTCCGATTTCGTCGCGAAGTCCGATCCGGACGGCTACACGCTGCTGTTCACCGCGCCGGGCCCGCTCGCCGTCAACAAGACGCTGTACCGGACGCCGCTGCCGTTCGATCCGGAGACCGACTTCGCGCCGATCGCGATCTTCGCCAAGACGCCGATCGTGCTGATGGTCAATCCGAAGCTGCCGATCAACAACGTCAAGGAGCTGCTCGATTACGCCCGTGCCAATCCGGGCCAGATCAACTTCGGCTCGGCGGGGCTCGGCTCGACGCCGCATCTCTCCGGCGAGCTGATGAAGACCATCGCCAAGGTCGAGCTCACCCACGTGCCGTATCGCGGAACGGGACCGGCCATGAGCGATCTCGTCGCGGGCCACATCCAGATGATGTTCGACCTGTTGCCCGCGAGCCTGCAGCAGATCTCAAGCGGCAACGTCCGGGCGCTGGCCAACGCCGGCGCCACGCGCGCCAAGGCGCTGAAGGACCTGCCGACCGTCGCCGAGCAGGGCCTGCCGGGCTTCGACGCCTCGTCCTGGGTCGCGCTGGTCGCGCCGGCGAAGACACCTGCGCCGGTGCTCGCCAAGCTCCGCGCCGAGGTCGGCAAGGCGATGGCCTCGCCCGACATCGTCAAGAAGCTCGACGAGCTCGGCTCCGAGCCCGGCACCGCGGACGAAGCCGCGGTGCGCGCATTCCTGGCCTCGGAGACGAAGAAGTGGGCCGAGGTCGTGAAGGCGTCGGGCGCGAAGGCCGACTGAACCGAGCCTGCCTGCTGCGTCGCTCGTCGCGCGCTACTCGTGCGCGACGGCGGTGACGTCGATCTCGAGCAGCATCTCGGGAAACGCCAGCGCGCTGATGCCGAGCAAGGTCTGCGCCGGCACGCGCTCGCCGGCGAACGCCGCTTGCGAGCACTTCGCCCAGTCGAGCCGGGAGCGCATGTCGGTGACGTAGACCGTCATCTTCACGGCGTCCTTCAGGCTCGAGCCGTTGGCTGCAAGCGCCCGCTTGATCTTGTCGTAGGCGTAGGCGCATTGCTCAAGGAAATCGCCCTTGTGGCGGATCGCGCCGCGCGGGCCGTTCTCGTCCTCGGCGCCGACGCCGGCGAGGAAGATGAACTTGCCCTTGCCCATGTTGGTGATGGTGACGGCCTCCGAGAAGATGCCCGGCGTCCAGGCCGCGTAGTTGTAGGACTCCTTCTTCATGCCGTCCTGCGCCTGCGACGGCGCGGCGTGAATCACAGCGAGTGCAAAGAACGAAAAGCCAGCGATTGTTCTGAACATGCGAACCCCCTTGTGTTGAGAACGGGCTCAGCATGAGGCTTCACTGGCGAGAACTGAATGGCCCCGGCGCATGTCAGACGCGCGGCAGACCACGGCGAGACGCATGTTTCGAAGCCAGGCATTTCGAAACCAGGCACCGGGTTCAGAAACGCGCTGCCCAATGCCTGGTGCTGCTTCCGCTCAATTGCGGGAAACGTTGGGGGCGTTGGGCGGAAGGCATCGGAACGTCACCAGGTATCCGGTGTAGCCGTATTGGCGGTCGTAGCCATTCTCTCTCATGATCGAGGGCGCGAACACCCGGCCCTTCTCGGCGCAAAATTCGTCCGCCTTCGTCAGTGCGACGCGCTTTGCCTCGGTGCTCCCGCCGCGAACCGGGGCAGCCTTTTCTGTGATGGTGTAGGTGTCCGGTCCGGCAGGCAGGACTCCGGTGCTTCTGGCACACCCGCCTATGACAATCGGCAACACGGCCGTCATGACCGGAAGGATTCGCATTAAAGCCCCCTTGATGTCATCGCGAGCGCTATGGCCGCCTCATGCGTGCGGCATGAAGCGGCCGGCGTTCGCGGTCGTGATCATTGCCCACGCTCGAACGTGGTTGAAAGGCCTGAATCAAAAAGAACAAAAAGGGAACAATAAGTCAAGCCGGAAACGAACGATTGGTCGCGCACCGATCGAGCAGCGAATGCCGCGGAGAAAGCTCAACGGTGTTTGGCGGCACGCGCAAGGACGCGCTTGCAGGAAAGAAAAGCCCTCGCACGCGTCGCGCGCGAGGGCTCCGTATCAGCGAATGCACCCGCTCAGACCGCCTTCAGGTGCGCGTCGCGGCGCTTGTAGAGATCCTCATCGGCATAGCCCATGGTCTCGGGCTTGCCGCGGCCGAGCATCACCTGCATGTAGACCGGCTCGAGGCCGTCGTTCTGATAGCCGTGGATCACACCGGCCGGGCACGAGATGCAGTCCCACGGGCCGAGCCGCGTGGTGACGCGCTTGCCGGTCTCGTCCTCGACGAACACGTCGACGTAGCCCTGCAGCACGAAGAAGCACTCCTCGACCTCGTGGGTGTGCGCGGCGTTGCCCTGGCCGACCGGCACATACATGATCGACAGCGTGAAGTTGCCGGGCGGGATCGCGCTCGTGTCACCATGCTTGCCGGAGCCGCCGGCGCCGATGAAGCGGTGCTGCGCGCGCTTGAAGCCTTCGATCTTGGCGTCCTCGAACGCCGCCCAGTCGCCCTTCTTTTCGCGGAAGCGGCCGACATACTTCTTCATGATCTCCTCGACCGGAACGCCTTCCAGCTCCTTCGAACGGGGATGACGTGCGACGCTCATGGGATGCTCCTGTCGAAAATGGAATGTTGGCCGGACTCTAGGCCCGCGCTTGGCGCGCCGTCAATGAAAGGGCGGCTGCGCGCCGCGCACGGCACTTATTCGGCGGCTTTGCGCTGGCCGGCCTGCACCAATTCCCAGATATAGGCCGGTGACAAAGGCAACTGCCGCGGCTGCACGCCGAACGACTGCAACGCATTCGCCACGGCATTGGCCATGCAGCCGCCCGCCGCGATGATGCCGCCCTCGCCCGCGCCCTTGGCGCCGAGCGGATTGATCGGCGACGGATGATCGTCCAGCACGAAGCAGCGCAGATTGGGGAAGTCGGTCGCGGTCGGCAGCAGGTAATCGGCGAGCGAACCTGTCAGGAGCTGGCCGTTCTCGTCGTATTTCAGATCCTCCAGCACCGCGCCGCCCAAGCCTTGCACCAAAGAGCCGATCACCTGGCCCTTCAAGGTCAGCGGATTCACGGCACGGCCGACGTCCTGGACCACGACATAATCGATGATCTCGATGCGGCCGATCCTCGCATCGACCGTGATGTGCGCGATGTGCGCGCCGTAGCTGTAGGTGTGCTTGTGGTTCTTGAACTCGCCTTCGGCGGTGAGGCCGGCGAAGGCCTTCAACGGCAGCGAGCGGCCGTCGCCGCCGGTCACCTTGTCGACGTCGAAGGTGACGTTGGACTCCGCGCAGCCGAGTCTCTTGCCGGCGGCCTGGCGCAGCACCGCCATGAAATTGTTGGTGGCGTCGAGCACGGCCGAGCCGCCCATCACGGTCGAGCGCGAGTGATACGCGCCGTAGCCGTCGCTCACATAGGCGGTCGAGCCGTGATAGACGTGACGGATCCGCTCGATCGGCACTTCCAGTGCATCGGCCGCGATCTGCGCGAACACGGTCTCGACGCCCTGCCCGACCGACGTGGTGCCGAGATAGACCGAGAAGGTGTCGTCGTCGTTGGCCTCGATCCGCGCGGTTTCCTTCGGACCCGCCGCGCCGCCCTCGATGAAGCAGACCACGCCGAGGCCGTGATACTTGCCGTCGATCAGCTTGCCCTGCAGCTTCGACACTTCCGGCCAGTTGATCTCTTTCAGAGCGCGTTCGAGTGTCGCCGGATAATCGCCACTGTCGTACTCGTCGACTGCGTTGGTCGGCTGCACGGACGCAACCTTGTAGGGCTGCTCCTTCGCAGTGATGAGATTCCTGCGGCGGAACTCGATGCGGTCGATGCCGAGGTCTTCGGCGATCATGTCGATCATGCGCTCAAGGAAGAAATTCGCCTCGAAGCGGCCCGGCCCGCGATAGGTGCCGACTGGCGTCTTGTTGGTCATCCAGAGCTGCGAATCGATCTTCACATGCGGGATGCGATAGGGCCCTGGCAGGAACTGGCAGACGTTGCGCGCGCCGACCGCACCGTTGGTGCGCATGTAGGCGCCCATGTCGGTGTGCACATCGCCGCGGATGGCGATGAGCGTGCCGTCGCGCTCGCAGGCGACCTCGAGGATCGCCTCCTCCTCACGGGCGTGGTTCATCGCCATCAGGTTCTCGCGGCGGTCCTCGATCCACTTCACCGGCCGCCTGACATGGCGCGCCGCGAACGGGATCAGGAAATCTTCAGGGTAGAATTCGCCGCGCGCGCCGTAGCCACCGCCGACGTCGTTCTCGATCATCTCGATCTGCTCGACCGGCAGCTTGATCTGCGCGGCGAGAATGCGCCGGTTGAAGAACGGCACCTTCGCCGCGCCGTAGATCGTGAGCTTGCCGTTGGCGTCGTCCCAGGTCGCCAGCACGCCGCGCGGCTCCATGGTGAGGCCGTAATGGCGGCCGGTGCGCAGCCGCTCGCGGCGCACGTAGGGCGCCTTCGCAAAGGCCGCGTCGGCGTCGCCCTTGCGCGACTCGAACACCAGCGAGCGATTGGTGCCGGGCTTCTCGAACAGAATGCTCTTGTTCTGCGCCGCGACCGTCCAGTCGGCGACCGCCGGCAGCTCGTCGATCTTCACATCGATGGCATCGAGCGCGTCCTCGCCGATGGCCACGCTCGTGGCCAGCACCACCGCGATCGGCTCGCCGACGTAACGCACCTTGTCGTGGGCGATGACCGGCTGCTCGAACGGCTTGAACTCCGGCAGCGGCTGCAGCCGCATCGGCACGATCGGCACGCCGCCCGGCATGTCTCGCCCGGTGATCACCGCGTGCACGCCTGAAATTTTCAGCGCCGCCGAGGCGTCGACCGAGACGAGCCGGCCGTGCGCGACGGAGCTGCGCAGGATCACCGCATAGAGCAGGCCCGGCATCGCGACGTCGTCGACATATTCGCCGCGGCCGCGGAGGAACCGCAGGTCCTCGCGGCGCTCCATCGGTGTGCCGATGAACGTGTTCTTCATGGCGCTATTTCTTGTAGGCGGAGCGGGCGTCGAGCACTGCCTCGACGATGCCGATGTAACCCGTGCAGCGGCAGATGTTGCCCGACAGCACCTCGCGCACGCGGTCGGCGTCGCAATCGGGCTCTTCGGTAAGCAGCGCATGCGCCGTGGTGATGAAGCCCGGCGTACAGAAGCCGCACTGCAGGGCGTGATGCTTGCGGAAGGACTTCTGCAGCGGCGTCAGGTCCGCGTCGTTGGACAGGCCCTCGACGGTGGTGACCTTCGAGCCTTCGGCCTGCACCGCGAGCGTCAGGCACGAGCGCACCGCCTCGCCGTTGACCAGCACCGTGCAGGCGCCACAGACGCCGTGCTCGCAGCCGACATGCGTGCCGGTGAGGCGCAACTCGTGGCGCAAACAGTCGGCGAGCGTCATGCGCGGCTCGACATCGACCGTCACCTGCTTGCCGTTGACTTCGAACCTCGTCGACATCGTGCTCACCTCGCCATGGCGGCGAGCAGCGCGCGCTCGACCAGCGTTCCGGTCAGCGACCGCCGGTAGGCGGCGCTGGCGTGAATGTCGTCCTGCGGCTCGACCTCGGCGGACGCGGCTTCGCCCGCTTTCACCGCAAGCGCCTCGTTGACCGTGTTGCTGTTCACCACCGCCTCGGCCTTGCCGAGCCGCCGCGCGTGATCGCCGACGCCGATCACGCCGATATGGGCGTTCGCGGCCTTGCCGCCTTCAACGTCGTAGTAGAGCGCCACGCCGGACATCGCAAAATCGCCGCGGCGGCGGGCGAACTCCTGGAAGTCATAGCGCCGTGCCGCAGGCCACGCCGGCAGATGAATCTCGGTGACGATCTCGTCCGGCTCAAGCGCCGTCGTCAGCGCGCCCCGGAAGAAATCCTTCGCCTTGATCTGTCGCATTCCAGCTTTGCCGATCACCGAGATCACGGCGTCGCAGGTCTGGCAGATGCCGGGCATCTCGGCCGCCGGATCGGCATGCGCGATGCTGCCGCCGACCGTGCCGCGGTTGCGGATCTGGTAATGCGCCACATGCGAGATCGCGGCCTTGAGCAGCGGATGTGCCGTTTCGAGCCGCTTGTCGTCGAGGATGTCGCGCCAGCGCACCAGCGCGCCGAGGCGGACGCCATCGGCGCCGATCCGGATGCCGCGCAGGTCCGAGAGCTTGCGGAGGTCAACGAGCAGCGTCGGTTGCGCGACGCGGAACGCCATCATCGGCATCAGGCTCTGGCCGCCGGCAAGCGGCTTGGCCTCGCCATCATGCGACGCGAGCAGCGCCACGGCTTCGTTCAAGCTGGTTGGGCAGGCGTACTCGAAGGGCGGAAGTTTCATGGCTGGGCTTCGACCTTCGGCATTGTGCTGGCGACAGTTTCCTTAGAAGGATGACAGTCTACTATCACCCCGCCCAATCGGGTCAACGCAAAGGGACATGCGTTTGCGGTATGGTGCCGCGCCGTCCCTTACCGCCTGCCTGGAGAACAAGAAATGGCCGTCGAATTGAGTATGTCCGTCTGCAACTACGACCGCACCGCGGCATTGTTCGATGGCCGCGCGCCGATCGAGGGCTGCGACGTGACCGCCGTGGCGCTGGAGCCGGAGGAGTCGTTCCACCGCGCCTTCAAATTCCAGGAATTCGACGTCACCGAAATGTCGATGAGCAGCTACCTCGTGACGCTGTCGCGCGGCGACAACCACTACGTGGCGATCCCGGCCTTCGTATCGCGGCTGTTCCGGCACTCCAGCATCTACGTCCGCACCGATCGCATCAAAACGCCCGCCGACCTGAAGGGTAAAACGCTGGGCCTGCCCGAATACCAGATGACCGCGAACGTCTGGGTCCGCGGCACGCTGCAGGAGGAATACGGCATCGCTCCAAAAGACATCAAATGGCGGCGCGGCGGGCTGGAAGAGCCTGGCCGCGAGGAGCGCGCCAAGATCACGCTGCCGAAGGACATCGACCTGCAGGCCGTTCCGGCCGACCGAACGATCTCCGACATGCTGGCCAAGGGCGAGATCGACGGCCTGCTCAGCGCGCGGGCGCCGTCCTGCTTCCTGCAGGGCGCGCCCAATGTCGGCCGGCTGTTTCCCGATTATCCGGCCGTCGAGGAGGCCTATTTCAAGAAGACCAAGCTGTTCCCGATCATGCATGCGATCGGCATCCGCAAGTCCATCGTCGAGAAGCATCCGTGGGTCGCGGTAAACATCTTCAAGGCGTACCTGAAGGCCAAGGCGCTGTGCATGCACGAGCTCGGCCAGATCGGCCATCTGCACGCGACGCTGCCGTGGCCGATCGCCGCCTACGACCACGCCCGCAAGGTGATGGGCGAGGACTACTGGCCCTACGGCGCGCACGAGAACAAGCTGCCGCTGGAAACGCTGGCGCGCTACTCGTTCGAGCAGGGCCTGTCGGTGCGGCACGTGGCGTTCGACGAGATGTTCGCCAAGGCCACTTACGAGCTGTCGAAGATCTGACGATCTAAAGCGCGCGGAACATCACCAGCGCATCGACCAGGCCGAGCCGCGGGTGCTCGAACGCCCGCGGCAGCCGGCCGACGATCTCGAAGTTCAAGCTTTGCCAGAGCCGCACGGCGCGCTCGTTGGTCGAGACCACGAAGTTGAACTGCATTGCTTTGAAGCCGCGCATCCGCGCGTGTTCGAGCGAATGCTCGCACATCCGCCGCGCCACGCCCTTTCCAGTGGAGCCGGCCCCGGTCATGTAGCCGCAATTGGCGACATGACGGCCGCCGCCCTGCTGGTTGGCGCGCAGGTAGTAGGCGCCGATGATGTGCCCGTCCTCTTCGGCGACAAAGGTCTCGCGGTCCGGACCCGTCCAATAGGCGATCGCATCGGTCTCGCTCATGTCGCGCGGCAGCGTGTAGGTCTCGCCGGCGCGGATCACCGGCTCGATGATCCGCCAGATTGCGGCATGATCCTGCGGCGTTGCCGGGCGGATGATCATCGGCTCACCAGCGTGATGCCGGCCGCGACCAGCAAGGCCGCGAGACCCTTGGACACGCATTCCCGCTTGGACAGGTCCTCGCGGCTGACTGACGGAAACAGCACGGTCAGCAGCACGCCGATCAGGAACACGAACAGCGTGGTGGTCGAGCCGATCGCCTGCACGATCGACAAAGGCGCGAAGATCAGCGCGTAGCGGTTGGCCAGCCCACCGCCGAGATTGATCAGCTCGTTGGAGGCATTGATCGCGAGCAGCGCTCCGCCGTTGCTGCGCAACAGCCCTGCGAACTGCCTGCGATAGAACGGAATGCACAGAAACAGCACGCCATAGACGGCCTCGCCGGCGAACATCCAGAACGTCGTCGCCCAGAACTCGTCCTTCACGGCGAAGGCTTTGAAGATCAGCGTCGACAGCGACATGATGAAGCCGCAGGTCAGCATCAGCGCGGCGAGCTTCCAGCGGAAATGCCGCCGTGCTTTGCCTCCGGCGATCGACACCGAAAGCACGCCGACGAGAATCAGCGCACCGCCAAGAATCTGCTTGGGCGACAGCGTCTCGCCGAGCACCAGGTAAGCCAGCGCATAGCCGAACAGCGGCGAGGCCTGAAAGAACGGTGCGACCACCGCGGCATCGTTGCCTTGCAGGGCACGCAGATAGAACGTCATGCCGAGCATGTAGAGAAAGCCCGACAGCGTCATCAGCAGCGTGCTTTGCATGCCGCGATCGAACACCGCCGGCTCGAACCACGCGATGATCGGCATCAGCGCCAGCCCCATCAGCGCCGTGAACAGCATCAGCACCGCGACGTCGGCGTCCTTGAAGTAGCGCTCGACCAGATACTTGTCCAAGTGCGTCGAGATCGCCCAGAGGATCGGACCGCACAGCGCGAAGGCGAGCCAGCTCATGCCATGATCCGGGGCGCGCTGTCAGAGCGCGTCGAAATCGACCGGCAGGCCGAGACGGCTTTGCCCATAGAACGTCGCCGAGCGGTGCCAGGTCAGCGACAGGTGCGACGCACCCGCGGTCGCATCACGGAAGATTTCCTGCAGCGGATTGCTCAAATAGAGCGCTGTGCCACCAGCCGCCTCGAGGATCAGCTTCACGGCCGACAGCGCAAGCTGCGCCGAATACGACGAATTGCGCCGCGCCCAGGCGACGTGCTCGGGGGTGAGCTCGGCGCCGGACTCGATCAGCCGAAGATTGCGCTCGATGGTGTGCTCGCCGACCAGCGCCGCGGTCTCGGCCTGCGCTGCGGCCTCCGCCACCATGAGCTGCTGTGACTCGAAATCGGCGACACGCAGGCCGCGCGAACGGCGCTCGCGGGTGTGATCGACCAGCTCGGCCACCGCGCGTTCGGCAAGACCGACCACCACCGAGCTCAGCGAGAACACCGCGAGCATGTTGCGCGGCACGCGAAACATCGGGTTGTCGGGATGGACCGCGCGCCCCGGCCCGGTGCCGCGCTTGAGGTCGTGCATGGTCACGGCATGGGTCTCGGGGATGAACACGTCCTTGACGGCGATCGACTTGCTGCCGGTGCCGGCAAGGCCGATCACGTGCCAGTCGTCGATCACCTCGACGTCGCTCATCGGCAGCAGGCACATCAGTGGCTCGGGCTTGCCGTTCGCCTTGCTCATCGCGCCGAGCAGAATCCACTGCGCGTGATCGCAGCCGCTGGCGAAGCCCCAACGGCCGCTCAGCCGATAGCCGCCGCTGACCGGCTCGGCGGTGCCGTTCGGCGCGACGCTCGCCGAAGCCACGGCGAACGGGTCCTTGCCCCAGACGCTTTGCTGGGCCTCCTTCGAGAAGTTGCCGACCACCCAGCTGTGCTCGCCATGAACGCACGCAACCCAGGCCGACGAGCCGCAGCCATGGGCCAGCGCGCGCACCATCTTCGAGAACACCCGATAGTCCGAACCGTAGCCGCCGAACATCGCGGGCTGCAGACAGCGCATCAGCTCGAGGCGCTTGTAGTCCGCGATGGTCTCGTCGGGGAGCTTGCGCAGGCTTTGCGTCTGCGCGGAGCGCTGCCGCAAGGCCGGGACGAGAGAGCGTGCCCGCTCGATCAGGGCTTCGGCGTTGCGCGTGTCAGTGGGGCGGGCGGCGACGTTCATGCCGCCACCATGCCACGCCGGCGGGGAGCCGTCACCGTTTGGCCATCACCGGCTGGCCTTTGGCCTCCTGGACAAGCTCCCAGACCCGCGGCGGCGACAGCGGCAGCACGCGCGGCTCGACGCCGAGCGCATTGGCCACCGCGTTGGCGATCACGCCGCCGACCGGGATGATGCCGCCCTCGCCCGCGCCCTTGGCGCCGAGCGGATTGTGCGGCGCGGTCTTCTCCTCCATCGCGTGGGCCCGGATCACCGGGAAGTCGCCGGCGGTCGGCAGCAGGTAATCGGCGAGCGAGCCTGCAAGGAACTGGCCCTCGGCGTCGTAGACCAGATTTTCCAGGAGCGCACCGCCGAGCCCTTGCACGATGGCGCCGACGGTCTGGCCGTGCAGCGTCAGCGGATTGATGATGCGGCCGACGTCCTCCACGGCCATGTAGTCGATCAGCGCGACATGGCCGGTGCCGGGATCGACCGCCACATGGGCGGCGTGAGCGCCGTAGCTGTAAGTGCGCTTGTTGCTGGCATAGGTGCCTTCGGAGGTCACGCCGTCCTCGGCGAGCGTCGCGAGCGACACCGAAGCGCGGTTCGGGCCGACCGCGTTGTCGCCGTCGATCGTGATCTCGCTCGGCTCACAGCCGAAGCGCTTTCCCGCCGCGGCGCGGATTGCGTCCTTCAAAAATCCTGACGCCTGCACGATGGCCGAGCCGCCCATCACGATCGAGCGCGACGAATAGGAGCCGTAGCCCCGCTTCACATAGATGGTGGAGCCATGCTGCACGCGGTTGATGCGCTCCATCGGCATGTCGAGCGCATCGGCGGCGATCTGGGCGAACACGGTCTCGACGCCCTGCCCCACCGACGACGAGCCGACATAGAGCGATATCGAGCCGTCGCGCTCCAGCACCATGCGGACATTCTCACGCGGGCCTGAGCCACCGCCTTCAAGATAGCAGCCGACCGCGATGCCGTGGCGGCGCCCGTCGACCAGCTTGCCCTGCAGCTTGGACTTCTCGTCCCAGCCGAAATCCTTGAGACAGCGGTCGAGCGTCATCCGGTAATCGCCGGTGTCGGTCTCGCTGCCCTGGTCCAACGGCTTCACCACCGGCATCGGCCACGGCATCTCGTTCTCGCCGACGAGGTTCTTGTGGCGGAACTCGACGCGGTCGATGCCAAGGTCATTCGCCGCCATATCGAACAGCCGTTCGCGGTAGAAATCCGCTTCGAAGCGGCCGGGGCCCCGATACGTGCCCGACGGCGTCTTGTTGGTGAGAAGAAGCGCGATGTCGAAATGCACGTTCGGCACGCGATAAGGCCCGGTCAGAACCTGTGCGGTGTTGCGCGCCGCCGTGACGCCGTTGGTGCGGATATAGGCGCCGAGATCGACTGCGCCGGTGCCGCGCAGACCGCGGATGGTGCCGTCACGCTCGCAGGCGATTTCCAGTTCACATTCGGAATCGCGGGCATGATTGCTGGCGATGAGATGCTCGCGCCGGTCCTCAACCCATTTCACCGCGCGCTTCAGCTTCCGTGCTGCGAACGGGACGAGAAAGTCCTCGGGATAGAACTCGCCGCGCACGCCGAAGCCGCCGCCGACATCGGCCTCGATCATGGTGACGGATTCCTCGGGCAAGCCCATCTGCTTGGCGAGGATGTTCCGGTTGTGGAACGGCACCTTGGTGATGCCGGAGACGGTTATATGGCCCTTGGCGTCGTCCCATTCCGCGAGCAGACCACGGGTCTCCATGGTCATCGCGGTGAAGCGTTGCACCTCGAAGCGCTCGCGCCGCGTATAAGGCGCGTCGCGGAACGCGGCATCGGCATCGCCTTTCACAGCCGACAGCGTGATGACGAGGTTGCGGCCGCTTTCTTCGAACAGCAGACTCTTGCCTTCGCGTGCCGCACCACGGCCCGCGACCGGCGGAAGCTGCTCGATGTCGACCTCGATCAGCTCAAGCGCGTCCTCGGCGATCGCCTGGCTGTCGGCGACCACCACGGCGAGCGGCTCGCCGACATAGCGCACCTTGTCCTTGGCGATCACCGGCTGCTGGAACGGCTTGAACTCCGGCAGGAGTTCCTGCCGCATGGTGATGACCGGGATCTCGCCGATGTCAGCCGCAGTGATGACGGCGTGCACGCCGGGAAGCTGCAGCGCCGCTGAGGCGTCAATCGAGCGGATGCGGCCATGTGGCACCGAGTTTCGGTAGATCACGGCGTGCAGCGCGCCCTCGCTCGGCACGTCGTCGACAAACTGGCCGCGGCCGCGCAGGAAGCGCAGGTCCTCGAGCCGTTCGACCGGGCTGCCGATGGGGCGGTTCGAGGTGCGCGCGTGGTCCATGGGGTCTCGGTTCCGGAAGGTGCCGACGATGATCGCCCGCGCGACAGTAGCGGCGTGGATGGCCGGGACAAGTGCGTCCGGTGTCGTGCTTTCGGGCTGGCGGAACGCCTCAGGAGTCGCGCATGCGCCTGATGGTGCCGGTCGTTCCCATGTTGATCAGCCAGCCGCCGTCAACCCGGATGAAATCGAAGAACTTCATCGGCTCCGCGTTCGGCGTCGGCCGGAACTGCCGGCGCGTGCCCTCGATCGGCGCGCCGTCGGGCGCCGTGGCATCCGCCTTGAACAAATCGCCGGCGTCGTGGTCGTTGAAATACAAGGCATCGCCGACGACGCGGACCGTCACCGGCGACTTGAAGTGCGGCGTTACCGGCGCCTCGGCGCGCCACGCGAACGCGCTGTCGCCGGTCCTGTGCAGGATCGATACGCGGCGGTCCTGAACGCGCAGGATCCGGCCGTGGCCGGTGTCGGCGATGAACATCGCGTTGTCTGAGCAGGCGATGCCGTGCGGATTGCTGAGCGGCACGTCGATGACGTTGCGCAGCGATGCGGCCACCTCCGGACGCAGCCGCGGCAGGACCTTGGACCTTTCGCCGATCAGATCGAGCGGCCGTCCATCCGGCTCGAACACGATCACCGCATTGAACAAGGCATAGGACGCCGCGATGCGGCCCCCGCACGAGCCGACATAGTCGGGAAAATTCTCGAACCCGCGATCGACGAAGATGTCGTCGATGCGGACCGCGGTGCGCGCGGCCGCGTTGACGATCAGGACCATGCCCTGAAGCTTCGGATCATTGCGGTTGAGCTTCGAGAGCGTCACCGCAAGGGAGGTCTCGCCGAGCCACGAGACGGTGTGCACGAAATTGAGCGGCAGCGGCTTGCCGTCGACCGTGACCTCCCGGATCTCGATCCTGTCCTTCGGACGCGCGAACGGGTTCGGCACGATGCGGATCACGTTTTCCGTATAGCCCGCGACGACCAGACCTGCCTTGGGGTGATAGTCGAAGTTGTAGACCCGATCGCCGAGCCGAAGGCCCTTGTCGACGTCCTCGCCGCTGCAGGAGGGCAGGAACGCCATCGCGACCAGGGCGGACAGCCGGCTCAAGACCTGTCTCATGCCCCATATACTAATGGTGGCACACGCCGTCGTGCTACTCGATCTTCACGCCGGACGCCTTGACGACCTCGCCCCATTTCACGCGCTCGGCGCGGCTGAAGGCGGCAAAGGCCTCGGGGCTTTCCGACAGCGCGGCATCGGCGCCGGCGTTCTTGAGCTGCTCCTGCACCTCGGGCAGCGCCCAGATGCGCCGCGCCTCGGCGGCGACCTTGTCGACGATCGGCTTCGGCGTGCCGGCCGGCGCGAACAGGCCCTGCCAGGCGGTGGCCTCGAAGCCCTTGACGGTCTCGGCGATGGCCGGCACCTCCGGCGCCGAGGCATTGCGCCGCGGCGTCGTCACGCCAAGCGCGCGCACGGTGCCCTGCTTCGCATGCGGCCACACCGTGGTCATGCTGTCGATCGCGAGATCGACATTGCCGCCGAGCATGCTGTTGATCACGTCGCCGGTCGACTTGTACGGCACGTGGGTCATGTGCGTGCCGATCGCCTGCTCGAACATCACCACCGAGAGATGCCCCGAGGTGCCGACGCCGGACGAGGCGTAGTTCACCTTGCCTTCGTTCTTCTTCAGGTAGTCGATCAGCTCCTGGACGTTCTTCACCGGCAGCTTGGGATTGACGATCAGGAGATTGGGGAAACTCACCAGCTGCGTGACCGGCTGCAGGTCCTTGTCGACGTCGAACGGCAGCTTCGGATAGAGCGCCGCATTGACGGCGATCGAGCTCACGGTGCCGAGCAGCAGCGTGTAGCCGTCCGGCGCAGCCTTCGCCACATAGCCGGTGCCGATGCTGCCGCCCGCGCCGCCGCGGTTCTCGACGATGACACTCTGGCCGAGCTTCGACTGCATGTGCGTGGCGAGGATGCGGGCCAAGAGGTCGGCCGATCCGCCGGCGCCGAACGGCACCACGATGGTGATCTGTTTGGCGGGCCAGTCCTGCGCGCGGGCTTGAGCCAAGGACAGGACGGCAAGGGAGCCGGCAACGAGCGACGCGATCAAGCCACGCATTTCAAAGCCTCCAGCAGCACCGGCGCGGCACCGTGGCATGTCCGAATAGGAGGTACAACATGCCGCGTTGTCGCGAGGTGAAACACGAAACGCATGGCGAAACGCCCCGGAATGACAGCGGTGGACGAGGCCGCTAAAGTGCCCCGCACAACACGCCGGGAGCGGAACGGATGGCCTTGGAATTCGGGATTTTCGATCACGTCGACCGGCACGACGGGCCGCTCAGCGACTTCTATGAAGACCGGTTGAAGCTGATCGAGGCCTATGACCGCGCCGGCATCTACGGCTATCACTGCGCCGAGCACCATTCGACGCCGCTCGGCATGGCGCCCTCGCCAAGCGTCTATCTCGCCGCCATCGCCCAGCGCACCAGGCGGCTGAACTTCGGGCCGCTGGTCTACACGCTCGCGCTCTATCACCCGCTGCGGCTCGCCGAAGAGATCTGCATGCTCGACCAGATGAGCCGCGGCCGGTTCCTGCTCGGCATCGGCAAGGGCATCTCGCCCATCGAGGTGGGCTATTACGGCGTCGACTACAAGAACGCCGACAAGATGTTCAACGAGTCCTTCGCCGTCATCAAACAGACGCTGACCGGCAAGACCGTCGACTTCGAAGGCGAGTTCTTCCGCTTCAAGAACGTGCCGATGGAGATCGAGCCGTTTCGCAAGCCGCATCCGCCCCTGTGGTATGGCGTGGTCAACCCGGACAGCGCCGAACGCGCCGCGAAGGCCGGCATGAACTTCATCAGCAACTCCACGGCCTCGCTGGTGAAGTCCAAGGTCGAGCGCTACACGGCCGCCTACCAGAGCAAGCCCGGCACGGAAGCACCGAAGTTCGGCATGAACCGCTACATGGTGCTGGCCGAGACCGAGGACAAAGCGCTGGAGGTCGGCCGCCGCGCTTATCGACGCTGGTGGTCGAGCTTCATGACGCTGTGGCAGAAGCACGGCATCGCGCCGACCAATGTGAACTATCCGCCGGAGATCGACGGCCAGGTCGCCGACGGGCGGGCCATCGTCGGCACCCCGGCCAAGGCGCTGGAACTCCTGCGCGCCCAGCTTGCCGAGTCCGGCGCGAACTACCTGGTCTGCCGTTTCGCCTTCGGCGATCTCACGCTATCGGAATCGCTGCGCTCGCTCGAGCTGTTCCAGCGTCACGTGATGCCGGGCCTGCGCGAAAGCGTCGCGGTCGCAGCGGAATAACCGCGCGATAGAACTGTTATTCGGACACGTCCGCGACGAACGACGGACGGCCTGCACCTCAAGGAGGATTGTGATGAAGCTCCCGCGCCGCCGTTTCCTGCAACTCGCCTCGTCCGCCGCACTCATGCCCGCCGCGCCCTATGTGGCGCGGGCGCAGGGCGGCTATCCCAACCACCCGGTGCGCATCATCGTCGGCCAGGCGGCCGGCAGCTCGTCGGACATCGCGGCGCGGCTGATGGCGCAATGGCTGTCGGAAAAGCTCAACGGCCAGTTCATCGTCGAGGTGAAGCCCGGCGCCACCGGCAACATCGCCACCGACTTCGTCGCCCACGCGCCGGCCGACGGCTACACGCTGCTGCTCATGAACGCGCAGAACACCATCAACGCCACGCTGTACGAAAAGCCGGGCTTCGACTTCATGCGCGACATCGTGCCGGTCGCGGGCTTCAACCGCGTCCTGCTGGTGATGGAGGTCAATCCGGATTTCCCGGCCAAGACCGTCCCCGAGTTCATCGCCTATGCCAAGGCCAATCCCGGCAAGGTCAACATGGCCTCGGCCGGCGCCGGCGGGCCGCAGCATGCGGCGGGCGAGATGTTCAAGTACCTCGCCGGCGTCGACATGGTGCATGTGCCCTATCGCGGCTCGACGCCCGCGATCACCGACCTGATCGGCGGCCAGGTGCAGGTGATGTTCGACGTCACGCCGACCGCCGTGCCGCAGATCAAGGGCGGCAAGCTTCGCGCGCTCGGCGTCTCGTCGCTGACGCGCATCCCGGCGCTGCCGGACGTGCCGCCGATCGCCGACACCGTGAAGGGCTACGAGGCCGCCGCCTGGATCGGCATCGGCGCGCCGCACGGGACGCCGCCCGACATCGTGGCGCTCCTCAACAAGCAGATCACCGCGTCGCTCAACGACGACACCATCAAGAAGCGCCTCGCCGACCTCGGCGCCGAGCCGCAGCCGCAGATGGCGCCCGACGCGTTCGCCAAATACGTCGCCGACGATGTCGCGCGCTGGGCCAAGGTGATAAAAGCGGCCGGCATGAAGCCGGAGTAACGCGAGGCGATCCACGATGAGCGCCATCCAAGCAGTGGTCGACTGGCTGGAGGATGGCGCGAGGTCGTCGCAGCTTTCCGAGCAGGTGCTGGAAGAGCTCTGCCGCCGCATGGTGGAGGCCGGCATCCCGCTGTGGCGGGTCGCGGTGTTCGTCACCACGCTGCATCCCGACACCTTCGGCCGCGCGTTCTACTGGCGCGACGACACCGGCATCAAGGTGACCGAAGCCGGCTACGACCTGTTGGAGACCGAGGAATATCTCAAGGGCCCGGTGGTCACGGTCTACGGCACGCGCGAGCCGCTGCGGCGCCAGCTCGCCGCGCCCGATTGCCCCGACGACTATGCGCTGCTGAAGGAATTCCGGGCCGAGGGCGCGACCGATTACGTTGTCTATCCGCTCGTCTTCACCGACGGCACCATCCATGTGGCGAGCTGGCTCACCCGGCAGCCCGGCGGCTTCACGCCGCAGCAATATGCCGATCTCGCCGCGATCATCGCGCCGCTGACGCGCGTCGCCGAAATCCGGGCGCTGCGGCGCACCGCCTCCAACCTGCTCAGCACCTATGTGGGCCGGCAGGCCGGCGAACGCATCCTCGCCGGAAAAATCCGCCGCGGCCACGTCGAGGCGATCAAGGCGGTGTTGTGGCTCTCCGACATGCGCGGCTTCACGGCGCGGTCCGAGCGGCTGCCGCCGCAAGAGCTGATCGATCTGCTCAACCGCTATTTCGACTGCCAGGTGCCGGCGATCCTCGAGCACGGCGGCGAGGTGCTGAAATTCATCGGCGACGGATTGCTGGCGATCTTTCCGCTCGGCAATGGCATCGACGCCGCCGAAGCATGCCGCCGGGCACTCGTCTGCGCCCGCGAGGCGCAGGCGCGGATCACGAAGCTCGAGGCGCCCGCCGGCGACCGCGACGCCGTGCGCTTCGGGCTTGCGCTGCACATCGGCGAGGTGATGTACGGCAACATCGGCGGTGGCAACCGGCTCGATTTCACTTGCATCGGACCGGCGGTGAATCTCGCGGCACGGTTGGAGAAGCGCGCCGCCAGCCTTGGCCGCTCCGTCGTGGCGTCGGCCGAGTTCGCGGGCCATGTGCCGGGCGAGTTCATTCCGCTCGGCGAATTCCCGGTGGCGGGTTTTTCGGCGCCGCAGATGGTGTTCGGGCTGGCCGATCCGACGAAGCCTGTCGATGGCGGCACAACGGTCAGTCGATCGCCGTCTCCGGAAGATCGTCCGGGAACGGCCCAAACGTCTTGATCATCCTGTCGGTGTGGCGGCTCGCGCCGACCGCTTCGAGCAGTTCGAAATACAGCGTTTTGTAGGACAGGAACACCACGCCCTCGGCCTGCATCCGCGCCTTGGCAGCCGTGGTGTCGCGCGCCGATGAGAAGATCGCTTCCTCGACCACGAACACCTCGTGGCCGAGATCGAGAAGGCCCAGGCAGGACTGCAGCACGCAGACATCGGTCTCGCAGCCCGCGACGATCGCCTGCTTCCTCTTGAGCTTCGTGAGATGGCCTTTGATCTTCGGCTCCTTGGTCAGATCGAAGAAGTCCTTCTCGAACCGTGCGCCGAGATCGTCCGGCAGATCGCCAAGGCTTGCATCGATCAGTTCCGGCAACGGGCCCTTCAGGTCGAGCGGCCGCTCCAAGGTGACGATCATCGGAATGCGGAAATAGCCGAGCAGCCGGACAAGGTTCGCGGTGTTGACCTCGATCGCCGTGCGCTGCCGGCTGTCGATCTGCATCAGGAAGAACTCCTGAACGTCGACGAGCAGGCCGCAACATTGGTTTGCAACAATGCGTTTCGCCATCGCACGCCACCTATCGCACGCCACCTGCGGAAATCTCACGCCCTGCATGTTAGTGGGGCTGGGCGGCCTGCGCCACGTGCGCTAGCGTCGCCTCAGGGAGTAGACCGACCATGAGCGCCGACGACTACCATCCGTTTGTGCCCAAGCCCCACGAGTCCAAGATCGCGGGTCCGACGGCGCGCGAGCACGCCCAGACGCGGATGAAGAACCCGCGTGCGCAGGGCCTGTTCGGCAAATGGCAGGACATGTTCAACGAGCCGTTTCGGGGGATCACCACCGGCGGCCAGGCCATTCCCGACTTGTTCTCGCTGGCGCCCGAAGGCGCGCCGGTCGAAGCGATGATCGAGGCCGTGAATGCGCTGCTCGCGCGGATGTCGCCCGAGCAGAAGAAGGCGTCGTGCTTTCCGGTCAGCTCGCCGCAGTGGCGGCACTGGCAGAACACCGAGCTTTACGTCGAGGACTACGGGCTGCGCCTCGACGAGGTCAGCGAAACGCTGCGCGACGCCACCATGGCGGTGCTTCGCGCCAGCATGAGCCAGCACGGCTATGAACTCTCGCGCGACGTCATGAAGCTCAACCGGTTTCTCGGCGATCTGGTCGGCGGGCCGGCCGTGATGGGCGAGTGGAGCTACATCTTCTGCCTGTTCGGCACGCCTTCCACGAGCGAGCCCTGGGGCTGGCAGCTGTTCGGCCACCATCTGGTGCTGAACTGCTTCGTCATTGGCCGGCAGATGGTGCTGACGCCGGCGTTCTGGGGCGCCGAGCCGTCCTACGCCGATCAGGGGCCGTTCAAGGGCATCCGCATCTTCCAGGACGAGGAGCGTGCCGGGCTCAAGCTCATGAGGTCGTTCTCGGCCGAGCAGCAGAAGCGCGCGATCGTCGCGCATTCGATGATGGGCGGCGACCTGCCGGAAGGCCGGCGGCATTTCGCCGACAACCTGCATCTCGGCGGCGCGTTCCAGGACAACCGCATCGTGCCCTATGAGGGGCTCAAGGGCAGCGAGCTGACGGCGTTGCAAAAGCGCGAGCTGATGGACCTGGTCGACAAGTATCTCATGTCGCTGCCCGACGGCCCGCGCCGGGCGCGCATCGCCGAGGTGGAGCGGCATCTCACTGAGACTCATTTCTGCTGGATCGGCGGCTTCGCCGAGGAGAGCCCGTTCTATTACCGGGTGCAGAGCCCGGTGACCTTCATCGAGTTCGACCACCACGCCGGCGTGTTCCTGACCAACGCCGAGCCCGCCAAGTTCCACGTCCACACCATCGTGCGCACGCCGAACGGCAACGACTACGGCTTCGACCTTCTGCGCCAGCACTACAAGCATTCGCCGCATCACCGGCAGGCGCAGGAACAGCAGCAACAGCAGGCCCGGCACGAAGGGCACGGCCATCATCACCATGGCCACCATCATCACGGTCACCACCACCATGGCCATGGCCCGCACCGGCATCACCACGGTGACGGCAACCACGACCATCACCACGAGGATTGAGACGACACGGCTACGCCTCGCCTCCGTTGGAGGCGCTGCGCTTAGTGATTCAGATTCACATGTCAAACAGCGGACGTGACTCATCGGCCCCATACAAAGTGCGGCGCTGGGGCGGCGCCTTCTCTTCTTTTTCCCTCACATGCGTGAGGGAGCGGAGCGCCGGCGAGGCGCTACGTTGTCAGTCTGGCACCTCTTGGAGGTGCCGCGTGCCTTGCGGCA
>CAKZHN010000319.1 GCA_936924235.1 uncultured Rhodoplanes sp.
CAGTCGGAGGAGGTCCAGGCCACCATCAAACGGCTCGGTGCGGTGTCGACGCCGGGCACGCCCGCGGAGTTCGAGGCCTTCATCGCCGCACAGTTCGGCAAGTGGCAGGCCGTGGCGAAGGACGCCAACATCAAGGTCGATTGACGCGGGAGCGATGCGGTGGTGGGCAGGATGGGCGGAAACGCCGGTCTTAAACAGCCGCCGGTCTCGTGCTAGAATGGTTACAAATCGAACTACGAACAGGAAACGGCCATGCACGTGCAAGCACTGGGATATGTTGGGGTCCGTTGCAGCAGCCTCGAGGACTGGGCCAGCTACGGCCAGAATTTCCTCGGCATGCAGCGCATCGACAAGTCGCGCTCGACCATGGCGTTCCGCATGGACGACCGCAAGCAGCGCATCGTGGTCGATGCCGACGGCGGCCAGGGCATCGGCTTCTTCGGCTGGGAGGTGGCGGACGCCGCGAGCCTCGACGCGGTGGGGGCCAAGCTCGAAGCCCACGGCACCAAGGTGGCGCGCGGCTCCCGGGCGCTCGCCGACGAGCGCCACGTCAAGGATCTGATCGTGACGAACGATCCGGGCGGCAACCGGCTGGAGTTCTTCCACGGCGCCGCGACTGCGCCGGAGCCGTTCAAGCCCGGCCGCAACATCTCGGGCTTCCGCACCGGACCGTTGGGCATGGGCCACGTGGTGATGCATTTCGAACGGCTCGCCGACGCGATGCCGTTCTATCAGGACGTGCTCGAGTTCAAGCTCAGCGACTACTGGAAGCGGCCGTTCGAGGGCTATTTCTTCCACGTCAATCCGCGCCATCACAGCTTCGCCATGATGGAGACCGGCAAGAACATGGTCCACCACATGATGGTCGAGCTGTTCAGCTTCGACGACATGGGCCAGGGCTATGACTTGGCGCTCTCCGATCCTGACAAGATCGCGGTGACGCTCGGCCGCCACTCCGGCGACTACATGACCTCGTTCTATACCTACAACCCGTCGGGCTTCATGGTGGAGTACGGCTGGGGCGGCCAGTGCATCGACGACAGCACCTGGAAGCCGTTCGAGCGCAAGCTCGGCCCGAGCCTGTGGGGCCACGACCGCAAATGGATGACGCCGGAGAAGCGCGAGGAGTCGCGCCAGCTCTGCATCGCGTCGGCTGAAGCGGGCCTGCGCCAGCCGGTGCAGGTGATCGAAGGCAACTTCACGCAGATGTCCGGCGTCTGTCCGTGGCTGGACAGCATGAAGGCACAGAAGGCCGTGAGCTGACGCACGCGCGGCGCGCCAGCTCCCAGGTCGAACAGACGCAACAAGGCCACAGACGCAACATCTACACCGCCCTCTCCGAAAGGAGAGGGCGTAAGCTTTCGGGGCGGCCGTGTGCGCCGAAACCCGTTACGGCAAGTGCTTCTACGGCAGGTGTTCGGTCTTGTCGGTGAACACCAGGTTCTGGATGCCGCTGCCGCTGACGACCTGACCGTCGCTGAAGTGGACGCTGATCACGCCGCCGACGTCCTGTATGGTGGCGTCGGTGGACGCGCGATCGGTGAAGTCGATGCTGTTGGTGCCGGAGCCTCCGACCACCATGTCGTTGCCGGCATGCAGCGAGATCTGGAAGGTGTCATCGCCGCTGCCGCCGATCAGCGTGTCGCCGCCCGATCCGGCCGACAGCGTGTCGTCGCCGCCGCCGCCGTCGAGGATCTGGTTCGCGCCGTTGCCGGCCACCAGCACGTCGTTGCCGGTGCCGCCGCTCAGCGTATCGGAGGACCCCGATCCGCCGACCAGCGTGTCGGAGCCTGCGCCGCCGGAGAGGAGCTGCTGATTGCCGGTGCCGGCAAAAAGCTGATCCTGCCCGTCATCGCCTTGCAGAACCTGATGGCCGCCGGCACCGCCAAAGATGAGGTCCTGTCCGCCACCACCGGTCATGGTGTCGAAGTTGCCGCTGCCGCCGAACAGCGTGTCCTTGCCGTCCTCGCCGGACAGCAACTGATGGCCGCCGGTGCCGGCAACGAGCGAGTCGTTGCCCGCGCCGCCGAAGATGCTGTCCTGACCGGAACCGCCGAACACCGTGTCGTTGCCGCTGCCGGTCAGCACGATGTCGTTGCCGGAATCGTTGAGCGTGACGAGATTGTCGCCGATGCCGGTGGCGACCAGGACGTTTTGGTGGCCGAACACCGACAAGTCAGTGCTGCCTGCCACATTCTGGACGATGGCTTCCAGATTCGAGTCAGTCGTGACCGAGGCATGCGCGGTGGTCAGATCGAGCAGCTGCGCCTTCGGGTCGAGCGGCTGTGTGCCGTCGCTGACCTGCACGACGATGGTATCGTCGTGCCCGTGCCCGTGGCCGTTGCCATGGTCGCCGTCGTGGCCCTGACCATTGCCGTTTCCGCTGCCATGGCCATGGTCATCATCATGGCCATGATCGTCTTGACCCTGATCATCGCCATGGCCGTGATTGCCTCTCGGATCGTCGTTGTTGCCCTGTCCATGATCGTCATGGCCAGCGGCGGTGGAAGCCCCAGCGGCAGCCGCTGCGGTGTCGTTCGCGTTGTTGTCGTTATTGTCGGAGCCGAAATTACCGGTGCCGTTATTGCCGTTGCCATGGTTGGAATTATTGCCGCCGGATTCGAAAAGGTAGTTGAGTACAAAATTTTTGACGGAGACGTCTAAATTGCCCGTTGAAAGCAGCGTGTTCACCTCGACTTGACTCAGATCGTATGTCGCCATGGGACAAGTTCCTTCCGTCTGAAGTGTTTCGAGTTCCGTCTGTGAGACCTCCGGGGATTCCTCCAAGCACCGATTTTTTGTCGCGAAGAGTGCTTGCGAGGTAGCGCGGCGTTTCTGACGCGTTGATGGCATCAGTCTGTGCATTATGTGTCGCGTGCGCGCGAGCGACGTCACACGGTCGTCTCGACGACGCCGATGCAGCTTCGACGTGCGCGCGAACGTGCGAAAAATCTGGGAATTCGCTGCTCGAAAATTTTGAAGAGAATCGAACGCATGTTGCGCGTGTGCGGCATCACTTGTTGTTTCAACGGCGCGTGCGTTTGAAAACAAAAGTCATGCTCGACACTGGAACGAAAGCGCGTGAGCGCTCTGTGTGCAGCGCTCGACGGACAACGGTATTCATGTGCTGACGTGGCGTGCGTTGAATGCGAATTCGAAAGCGTCGTCGCTGTCGATCCATCGTTCGACGCATGCACAATCGTCGCGAGCTGCAGCGCGCGGGCAAAAAGCCGGAGTTCCCTTTTCGCTGCTATCATCGTACCGTGGCGATCACGGCGAACAGGAGGGCGGGGCCATGAAAGCGGGAGTTGCGTCACCACAAGGCGTGGCCATCCAGGACGTGCCGCAGCCCAAGCCGAAGCCGACCGACATCCTGGTCAAGATCAAGGCGATTGCACTCAATCGTGCCGATCTCGGCTCGGCGCGCGGCGACACCAGCCATGGCGCCGCCGCGGGGAAGCCGGTTGGCAGCGAATTCTCCGGCGAAGTGCTCGAGGTCGGCTCCGAGGTCCACGACTTCAAGGTCGGCGACCGGGTGATGTGCCACAGCCCCGGCAGCCACGCCGAATATGCGGTCAGCGACTACGGCCGCGCCATGAAGATACCGGACGGCATGGGCTTCGAGCAGGCGGCGACGCTTCCGATCGGGCTTAACACGCTGCACAACGCGCTGGTCACCGCGGGCCGCATGAAGGCCGGCGAGGCCGTGATGGTGCAGGGCGCGAGTTCCGGCGTCGGTATCATCGGGCTCCAGATCGCCAAGCTGATGGGCGCCAAGCTCGTGGTCGGTACCTCGACCAACGAAACGCGCCGCGCGCGGCTGAAGGAATTCGGCGCCGATCTCGCGGTCGACACCCGCGATCCGAAATGGCCGCAGCAGGTGCTCGACGCGACCGGCGGCAAGGGCGTCAACCTCACGGTCGACATGCTGTCCGGGCCGACCGTCAGCCAGACCATGGAGGCGACGGCGCTCTTGGGCCGCATCGTCAACATCGGCCGGCTCGCCGGCATGAAGGCCGAGTTCGATTTCGACCTGCATGCGCGAAAGCGCATCGACTATATCGGCGTGACCTTCCGCACGCGTACGGTCGAGGAGGTGCGTGACATCCTGGTCAAGATGCGCTCCGATCTGTGGGACGACGTGAAGGCCGGCCGCATCCGCGTGCCGATCGACAAGACCTATCCGCTCGCCGAGGCGCGCGCCGGCCACGAGCACATGCGCGCCAATCAGCACTTCGGAAAGATCCTGCTGATCCCGTAGGGATTTCCCCATATCGACACGCGCCGCGGGGTGGATAGGCTTCTCCCCGGGACGATGGCGTTGTCCTTAGCGATTAGAATTAGGGGGATTTGAAATGGCTCAATTGTTTGCGGCCATCCGGCGCGGCAAGGTCAAGCCGGGCATGGCCCAGGAATTTGCCAAGCGGGTCAAGGCCGGCGCCGTGCCGGTGATGAAGCAGATGGACGGCTTCGCCGCGTATTATCTCATTGCCGGCGCGGAGGACACGATCACCGCGGTGTCGCTTTACACCAACAAGGCGGTGGCGGAGAGCTCGACGCAAAAACTGATGCCGTGGATCAAGGAAAATCTCGGGCCTCTGATGGTATCGGGCACCGAGGCGATCGACGGCGAGGTTCTGGTCAGCGAA
The DNA here is from genome assembly GCA_936924235.1 of uncultured Rhodoplanes sp. GTDB lineage: Bacteria > Pseudomonadota > Alphaproteobacteria > Rhizobiales > Xanthobacteraceae > Z2-YC6860. The sequence goes on from CAKZHN010000319.1 coordinate 4,650, forward strand.
GTGGCCTAGCGCACGGCACGTTGCGGGGCGGCTGAAAACGTCGCAGACTTCCGGACTGCACGCCACCATGAGAGTGGCGGCATTGGTCTGGGAGAGCGCTCATGCCGTCACGCCGGCAATTCATTCAGCTTACCGCGGGTGCAGCGCTTGCGGCGCAAGGAACGCATCAAGCCATGGCTCAATCGGAAAAGAAGCGCACGATCGTCGACGCGCAGGTCCATCTGTGGAAGGCCGAGTCCCCGGACTGGAAATGGGTCCCGGGGCGGAAGCCGCAGCTGCCGGAGCCGTTCACGATCGAAAAGCTCGTGCCGTTGATGGACGAGGCCGGCGTCGACCGGGTCGTGGTGGTGCCGCCGTCATGGCCCGGCGACCGCAACGATTACGCGCTCGAGGCCGCCAAGCGCTATCCCAATCGCTTCGGCGTGATGGGGCGCATCGCGCTGGAGAAGCCCGAGTCCGCAGCGCTGCTGCCGAAATGGAAGGAGCAGCCCGGCATGCTCGGCATCCGGCTCACCTTCCAGCGCGAGCAGGTGGCGATGCTGCAGCATGCCGACTGGATTTTCCCGGCGGCCGAGAAGGCGGGCGTGCCGCTGATGTTCTTTGCGCCGGACAACCTGCCGCGCTTTGCCACGATCGCCGAGAAGCATCCCGGATTGGCGCTGATCATCGACCACATGGGACTGACCGCGGAGATCGCCAAGGAAGGCCGCACCAAGTCTGCGATCGACGAGGTGGTGAAGCTTGCGAAATATCCGAACGTCTCGGTGAAGGTGTCGGCGGCGGGGACTTTCTCCCAGGAGGCGTACCCCTTCCGTGACACGGCTGAGCACATCAAGCGATGCTTCGATGCCTACGGTCCGCAGCGCTCGTACTGGGGCACCGACATGACAAATTCATTGGCCAAGGCGACCTACCGCCAGCGCATCGAGCAGTTCACCAAGGAGTTGTCGTTCCTGTCCGAGGAGGACAAGGACTGGGTGATGGGCAAGGCGATCCTGAAGCGGCTGAACTGGGCGTAGGGCTCGCGCGTCAGCCTGTCTTCAATAGCGGCCAGAATGCGTCTGATGACGGCTGCTCGCCGATGTTGCTCAGCATCGCAAAGAGCTTCTTCGCCGCATCCGGTTTGATGGCCGTGGTCGCGCAGATCATGAATTTCTCCTCGATCTGGGCCTTGGTCATCGGCGCTTGCACCGAGCCGCTGGGATAGTACTTCGCGCGCTCGAGCTTTCGACCGTCGTTGAGGGTGACCGTCACCTTGGCGGGCGACTCCTCCAGCACATCGGCATGCTCCTGATAGGTCGTCAGCGTAACCTTGCTCGCGAGCGCGCGAACCCTTTCGTCACGGAGCGCCTCCTCGGTGAACGCCGCGAGCATCGGCGCGCCGTGGACCAGCGTGTAGGCGGCGAGATAGGGGCCGCTGAACTTGGCGGCTTCGCCTGTCCGCGGATAGAGCGACGTATAGCGCCTCCCGGCATATTTCGTGATCGCAACCTCGACGCTCGCGATGTCCGAGACCGGTGCAAGGCTTCGCAGCTCCAGCGCCGCATCTATGGCGGTGTGGCCCAGTCCGCCGCTCGGGTATGGTTTGATCTTGTAGCCGTATGTTTCAAGATCATAGGCCTTGCCGAGATCGGCGAACGGCTCAGTCGTGCGTTCGAGGCCGCGCGCAAAGTTTTCCAGAAAGCCGTCGCGACCTTCGAGCGCCGCAGCGCTTGCCGTGAAGCCCTTCGAGCCGAGTTGCACGGCCAGGATGCCGTTTCGTGCCGCCTGACCGGCGTGGAGTGGTTTCGTCATGGTGCCGAAGTTTGCAGTGACGCCGCTCGCGAGCGACGCCGTGATCCCCATGATGTCCGGGATCGCCGTGGCCGGCGTCTTCAGCAGGCGTGCGGCAGCCGCTGCAGCCGCCATCGTGCCGACCGTGCCGGTGGCGTGCCAGCCGCCCGTGCGCGACATGGTCGGCGCGGCGCGCGAGAGCCGGCCGCAGATTTCGGCGCCGACGATGAGCGCTGCCAGCATCTCGGACGGCGTCGATCTGCTGACCTCGGCAATGGGCAGGATGGTCGGGACGACGGAGGCCATGGACTGGCCCGCGAAATAGGTGAGGTCGAAGTCCATCGCATGGCCGGAAACGCCGTTGGCAAGCGCTGCGAGCTGCACCGATGCGCGCAGCGGCCGCCCGACGACGGTTGCGGCCGGAGCGCTGCCTTCCGCCTTGATGACGTCGCAGATGAGGTCGGTCGGATGGTGCTGGCTGCCGGCCAGCATCACGCCGACGGTATCGATGAACGCGACACGGGCCCGATCCACGACTATCGGCGGCGCGCTCTTCAGATCGAAATTGACGATGAAGTCGGCAATGGCCTGCGCGGGCTTGATCCCGGTTGCGCCAGCTGATCCGGCCGGTGGGCTGACCTGCTGGGCTGCGGCCGGAACCGGCCATGCCCCGCGCCAGGCCATGAGGCTCCCAAGGCCGCTGCCAACCAGCCCAACGAATTCCCTTCGGCGCATGCGATCCTCCCATGGTGTTTCGCTGGAAGGATAGCACCAGTCGAGGTTCGCGTCGGGGGCGATGCAGGAGTGTCGGTGGTCAGCCCGCGATCTCGACGCGCTGGCGGCGCACCGCCGGCGCGATCATCACGATCAAAATGCCGAGCGTCGCGATCAGGAAGGCAAGACTGATCGGCCGGGTCACGAACACCGACGGATTGCCCTTCGACATCAGCATGGCGCGGCGCAGGTGCTCCTCCATCATCGGGCCGAGCACGAAGCCGAGCAGCATCGGCGCCGGGCTGCAGCCGAGCCTGATCCAGATGAAGCCGATCACGCCGAACAGCGCGGTGAGATAGATCTCGAACGACGAGTTGTTGACGCTGTAGATGCCGATCGCCGAGAACGCCATGATGGCGGGAAACAGCAGCCGATAGGGTACCTTCAGAAGCTTCACCCAGAGCCCGATCATCGGCAGGTTGAGCACGACGAGGAGCGCGTTGCCGATCCACATGCTGGCGACGAGGCCCCAGAACAGTTCGGGCCGCGTGGTCATGACTTCGGGGCCGGGCTGGATGCCCTGGATGGTCAGCGCGCCGAGCATCAGCGCCATCACGCCGGAGGCGGGCAGGCCGAGCGCCAGCATCGGGATGAACTTGCACTGCGCGTCGGCGTTGTTGGCCGATTCCGGTCCGGCGACGCCTTCGATGGCGCCCTTGCCGAAGCGCGACGGGTCCTTCGCAAGCTTCTTCTCCACCATGTAGGAGGAGAACGATGCGATGGCCGGACCGGTGCCCGGCAGCACGCCGAAGAACGAGCCGAGCAGGGTGCCGCGCGTGATCGGGCCGATCGAGGCCTTCAAGTCCTCCTTGGTCGGCATCAGGTTCTTCACCTTCTCGTTGAACACCGCGCGCTTCTCGGGGTCGCCCAGGTTCGCCACGATCTCGCCGATCGCGAACACGCCGACCGCGACCACGATGAAGCCGATGCCGTCGGACAATTCGGTGATGCCAAAGGAGAAGCGCTGCACGCCGGTGTTGACGTCGGTGCCGACGATGCCAAGCAGCAGACCCATGACCACCATGGCGATCGACTTGACGATGTCACCCTGCGCCAGCACGGCGGCGGCGACGAGGCCCATCAGCATCAGCGAGAAATATTCTGGCGCGCCGAAGTTCAGCGCCAGGTCGGCGAGCGACGGGCCGGCAACGGCAATGAGCAGCGTGCCGAAGGTGCCGGCCGCGAACGAGCCGATTGCCGCGATCGCGAGCGCCGGCCCGGCACGGCCCTGCCGCGCCATCTGATAGCCGTCGATGCAGGTGACGACCGCCGACGTCTCGCCCGGCAGGTTGACCAGGATCGCCGTGGTCGAGCCGCCATACTGCGCGCCGTAGTAGATGCCGGCCAGCATGATCAGCGCGCCGACCGGGGCGACGTTGAAGGTGATCGGCAGCAGCATCGCGATGGTGGCGAGCGGACCGATGCCAGGCAGCACGCCGATCAAGGTGCCGACCGAGACGCCGATCAGGCAGTACAGCAGGTTCTGCCAGGAGAACGCGACGCCGAAGCCGAAGATCAGATTGTGAAACAGGTCCATGGCGGTGCGTCACCAGCCGACGATAAGCGGGTAGGGCAGGCCCAACGCCCAGATGAACAGCGCCACGCAGAACGCGGTGAGGCCGACCGCGAGCAGCAGCACTTCGAGGAGCTTGAACTCGGTGCCGGCCGCAGCGGAGCCCACGATCAGCACCAGCAGCGCCGGTATGAAGCCGGCGCGGTCGATCAGCAGGCCGAACAGGACCAGCGAGGCCGGCAGCACGATCAGCGGCCGCAGCGGCCAGTTGCCTTCGATCTTTTCGTTGCGCTTGAGACCAGTGGCGACAAAGTAGAGCCCGAACAGCACCAGCGCGGAGCCGAGCACGGTCGGGAAATAGCCCGGCCCCATGCGCAGGGAGGTGCCGAAGTTGTAGTCCCGGGCGATGGTGACCGCGGTCGCGCCGGTCACGATCAGCATCACGCCGGCCCAGAAGTCGCGGTTGTTGCGGAATTCAAGCTGCATGGAATTTCGGTGGCTCACTCGCACTCTGTCCGGGGAGCGGCTGGAGGCCGCTCCCTGACACTATAGACGGCCGTTGGCCGTTGAGAACGGAATCGTTACTCGGCCTTGATCCCGCCCTTCTTCACCACCTGTTCCCACTTCTTCATCTCGCTGACCATGAAGGCGCCGAACTCGGCCGGCGATTTTTTCACCACCACTGCGCCCTCGGTCGAGAACTGCTTCTCGACCTCTGGCGAGTCCTGGGCCGCGGTCAGCGCGGCGTGCAGCTTGTCGATGATGGGCTGCGGCGTTCCGGCCGGCGCAACGATGCCCCACCAGTTCACGGCCTCGTAGCTCGGCACGCCAGCTTCGGCGACCGACGGCACGTCGGGCAGCACCTTGCTGCGCTCCTTGCTCCCGACGCCGAGCGCGCGGAGCTTGCCGGTCTTGATGTGCGGGGTGGTCTGCACCAGCGAGGAGAACATCACCTTGGTGTGGCCGCCGACCACGTCGATCATGGCCGGGCCGCCGCCCTTGAACGGCACATGCAGGATGTCGACCCCGGCCTCGAGCTTGAACAGCTCGCCGCCGAGATGCTGGAAGCTGCCGACGCCGGCCGAGGCGTATTGCAACTCGCCCGGCTGCTTCTTGGCCAGATCGATCAGCTCCTTGATCGAATGCACCGGTAGGCTCGGATGCACCACGATGACATTGGGACCGGAGCCCATGATGCCGATCGGGACGAAATCCTTGATCGGGTCGTAGGGCAATTTGTAGAGCCACGGATTGACCGCGTGCGCGAGCGAGATCACCAGCAGCGTGTAGCCGTCGTTCGGCGCGTGAGCGGCGATCTCGGTACCGACCACACCGCCCGCGCCGGCGCGGTTATCGATGATCACCTGCTTGCCGAGCTTGTCGCTGAGCGAGGTGCCGATCATGCGGCCGACCACGTCGTTGCTGCCACCGGGAGGGAACGGGATGATCAGCCGCACCGGGCGGTTCGGATAGTCGGACTGGGCAAACGCGGGCGCGGCCAGCGCCAGCAGGAGGCCTGTAGCTGCAATTCCTGCAGCGGCGAGCCACCTCGAACGAACAGATCGCATCAATCTCCCTCCCGTTTATTGGGCCGACAGCCCGGCTGTCGCCGAACCCGACCTTGATAACGTCCCCGCGATCAGCGAGGTCGTGCGTCGCCCCGCACGGACTATCCGTATATCACGTTCTCAAGCGCCGATCGGCCGATCTGATATCACAAGCGGCTGGATGTTGGCGCGTTTGGCTTCGTCCTGCAGCGCCTTGACCTCGCTGGCCGCGTAGGGAATGCCGGACCTGCGGCGCTGTGCCTCATGTCGGTCTTCCGGCTCGCCCGGGACCAGCACCTCGGAAAATCCCTCAGCGAGCGGGGCATCCTTCGTACGGTCGATCAGCGTGTCGATGCGGGCGCGATAGTCGGTCTCGCTGACGAACAGGTTGGGCTTCATCGCCAGGAAAAAATGGCCGACATCCTGCGAACGCTCGAAGCTCTTGTACTGGTCGCCGACGTCGCCGCCGAAATTGGCGCCCGAGATCACGCCGCCGAAGATGTCCATGAACATCGAGATGCCGGAGCCCTTGTGCTCGCCGATCGGCAGCACCACGCCGCCCGCGAGCGCAGCCTTCGGATCGGTGGTCGGGCGGCCCTCCGCATCGAGCGCATAGCCGAGCGGGATCTTCTCGCCGCGCCGCTCGGCGCGGCGGATCTTGCCGCGCGCCGCCACGGCGGGCGACATGTCGAGGATGATCGGCCGGTGCTTGCCGGCCGGCGCCGCCATGCAGAACGGGTTGGTGCCGAGCAGCATCTGCTTGCTGCCCCAGGGCGGCATCGCCTGCGACGCGTTGGAGAACACCATCGCCATCAGGCCGGCTTCGACGGCGTGTATCGCGTAGGATGCGGCCATGCCGAAATGCGTCGAGCGCCGCGCCGACACCACGCCGATGCCGAATTCGCGCGCCATGGCGATGGCTTCGGCCATCGCGCGCATGCCGATGACGAAGCCAAAGCCGTTCTCGCCGTCGAGGGTGGCGGCGACCGGCGTCACTTTTTTCGGATTGAGATTTGGCTTTGGATTGATCAGTCCCGCGCGCACGCGCTCCAGATAGATCGGTAGCCGGCACAGGCCGTGGGTGTCGACACCGCGCAGGTCGGCGCTGACCAGGCAACCGGCAATGATCGCGGCGTCCTCCGGCGGCACGCCATGGGCCTGCAGCAGCGAGCGCGCGAAAGCATCGGCGCCGTCGGGGCTGGCGTAGACGAGACCTGCGGTTGATTGAGATTCAGCCATCAGAGCTTGATGTCCTTGATCTGCTTCGCTCGCGCCGTCGCGGCGCCGAGCAGGAACGCCAAATCGGTGCCGGTCGACACGTAGCGCGCGCCCATGCGCACATACTCGGCCATCAGGTCCGGCCGGCTCGCGAGCCCGCCGACGCCGCAATGCTTGCCATGCCGGCGGCAGGCGCCGATCACCGTCTCGTAAATCTCGCGCACCTTCGGATGGTCGTATTGCCCGGCGAGCCCCATGTCGCCCAGCATGTCGTTCAGCCCGACCAGCACGATATCGACGCCCTCGACCGCGACGATCTCGTCGGCCTTGGGCAGGCAATCGGCCGACTCGAACTGCACGATCACCATGGTGGCGTCGTTGATCGCCTGGGCGATCTCTACGGCCGGGAACGAGCGGTAGTGCAGATGCGCGAACGCGCCGGTGTTGGAACGCTCGCCCAGCGGCGGCAGCTTCGCGGCCTTCACCACCTCGCGGGCCTCGGCGGCCGAGCGTACATGGGGCGCGATCACGCCCAGCGCCCCGGCGTCGAGAATGCGCGAAATATAGTCAGGCGTGTTGGCCGGCACCCGCACGGCCGGCATCACGCCGAGGTCCAGGCACGACATGCAGATCTGGCCGGTGGCATCGAGCGTCAGCGGCGAATGCTCCAGGTCGATATAGAGCATGTCAAAGCCCGCGGTCCTGGCGATCCGGGCGATCTCGATCGATCGGCTGAGCCGCACCGTCATGGACGACACCACCTCGCCGCGGGCGAGCTTTTCCTTGACGGGGTTCCGCAGTAGCTCGCTGGCCGGGCTCACGATGGCACTCCGGATATGCGGCCAATGCGCTTGGCCGGGCCTCAGGGCAGGGCGTATGCTGGCCTCAGGAAACGCCAGCCCGCTACGCTAGCCCACTGGGGACCGGAGTGTCATGAAGTACGATACCAACTTCAAGTCGGTCAAAGACCAGGTCTCGCCCGACGAATGGGCGGCCCGGGTCGAGCTCGCCGCCTGCTACCGGCTCATCGACCAGTACGGCATGACGGACCTGATCTACAACCACGTCACCTCGCGGATCCCTGGCACTGAGCACCTGCTGATCAATCTCTACGGGCTCCTTTACAAGGAGATCACCGCGTCCAGCTTGGTGAAGATCGATGTCGAGGGCGAGATCATCCACAAGCCGGACACCGACTACGGCATCAACAAATCCGGCTACGTGATCCACGGCGCGATCCACAAGGCGCGGCCGGACGTCAAATGCGTGCTGCACACCCACACCCGGGCCGGCATCGCGGTCTCGGCGATGAACTGCGGGCTTCTGCCGTTGTCGCAGACCTCGATCCGTTTTCACAACCACATCGGTTATCACGACTTCGAGGGCCCGGCGGTCGACCTCGAGGAGCGCGAGCGCATCGTCGAGGATCTCGGCGAGCACAATGCGCTGGTCATGAAGAACCACGGCCTGCTCACCTGCGGCCCGTCAGTGCCCGAGGCCTTCAACCTGATGTACCAGCTCGAGCAGTCCTGCCGCTCCCAGGTCGACGCCATGGCGGCGCGGACCGAGCTGAACGTGCCGGGCGAGAACGTGCTGGCGCACACGGCGCATCTCTATCAGCCGGGCACAAGGCGGCCCTACGGCGTGCTGGAGTGGCCGGCGATGTTGCGGCTCCTCGACGCCGACCAGAAGAATTCCGGCTACCCGCCGTACTGGCACTAGGCGCCGGATTGTGCCAATCGTCCGCCGATGAAGCCCGCTCCGTTTGAATATTCGCGTCCGGCGGACATTGACGAGGCCTGCGCCATGCTGGCCGCCGACGACGGCGCGCGCGTGATCGCGGGCGGCCAGACGCTGGTGCCGCTGATGGCGATGCGGCTCGCCCGGCCGACCCGGCTCATCGATATAGCCCGCATTCCGGGACTGTCGTTCGTCCGCGAGCAGGGCGCCTCGGTGGTGGTCGGCGCCGCAACCCGGCAGCATGTGGTCGAGAACGACGCGGTGATCCGCGCGAAAGTCCCGCTGCTCGCCAAGGTCATGCCCTTCGTCGGGCACAGCGCCACCCGGGCGCGCGGCACGGTCGGCGGCTCGATCGCCAACGGCGACGCCGCGGCCGAGATCGTGCTGGTCGCTGTGACGCTCGAAGCGACGCTGGTCTGGCGGGAAGACGGCAAGGACCACGAGATCCCGGCCGCCGAGTTTTTCCTGGGGCCCATGGTGACGTCGCTGCCGCTCGCGGCGTGCCTGAAGTCGGTCAGCTTCCCGGTCTGGCAGGAGCCGCGCGTGGGCGTAGGCTTCCACGAGATCAATGCGCGGCAGAGTGATTTTGCTTTCGTGTCCGCGGCGGCGCAGCTCGCGCTCGATGCCGACGCCCGGTGCACCAGCGCCACGATCGGCCTTGGCGCCGCGACGGCCGTGCCGATGCGGCTCGACGCGGTGGCGGACTCGTTGATCGGCGGTGCATTCGACGAGGCCAAGGTCCGGGAAGCCACCGGGGCCGCGCTCGTCGATGTTGAGATGATGGCCGACCTTCATGCCTCGGCCGACTATCGCCGCCGAGTCGCCGTCACCATGGTGGTCCGCGCCGTCGCCGACGCCTACGCATCTGCCGCGGGGCGCCCATGAAGCTCGAGCTCGACATCAACAAAGAGAAGCACACGGTCGAGGTCGAGCCGCGCACGAGCCTGCTCGACTGCCTGCGCGACAAGCTGCAGCTCAACGGCGCCCATGCGGGCTGCGAGCACGGCGTCTGCGGCGCTTGCACGGTGCTGATCGACGGCACCGCGGTGCGCTCCTGCCTGATGTTCGCCGTGCAGGCCGACGGCTACGCCATCACCACCATCGAAGGGTTGTCGCCTGGGCCGGGCGAGCTGTCGATATTGCAGGACGCGTTCTGCGAGACCCACGGCATGCAGTGCGGCTATTGCACCCCGGCGATGATCCTCGCCGCGCATTCGCTGCTGTTGAAGAACGCCTCGCCGACCCGCGACGAGATCGTCGACGCGATCTCCGGCAACATCTGCCGCTGCACCGGTTATGCGCAGATCGTCGAGGCGATCGCGCTCGCGGCCGAGCGGATGCGCGGCCAGAACCAGCCGCAGGACGCGGGCGTGACACGATGAGCGCTCCGGGCAAATTCCGCTTCATCTCCTCCGACCGCCGCGTGCGCGAGGATCGCCGCTTCGTCGTCGGCAAGGGCAACTTCGCGGCCGATATCGTGCCGCAGGGCGTCAAGCACGTCGCGCTGGTGACCTGTCCGCACCCGGCCGCAAAAATCGTCTCGATCGACAAGTCCGCGGCGCTGGCGATGCCGGGCGTGCACTACGTGCTCGATGGTGCGGAGCTTGCCGGCGCGACCAATGTGCTGGCCACGGGTCTCGACACGCCGAACGTGCCGCGCAGGCCTCTGGCCGTCGACGTGGCGCGCTATGCCGGCGAGTGGGTCGTGGCGGTGGTCGCCGACAGCCGGGCGCTGGCCGAGGACGCCGCCGAGCTGGTCGCGATCGAATACGAGCCGCTGCCCTTCGTGCTGGATGGCGAGGAGGCCTACAAGGGCGGCGTGCTGGTCCATCCGGCGCATGGCTCCAATGTGTTGCTCGACCGCACCTTCGTCTGGGGTGAGGTCGAAAAGGATTTTGCGGCGAGCCCCAACAAGCTCCGCCACATCGTGAAGTGGGGCCGCAGCGCCACCGTGCCGGTCGAGACCTTCGCCGTCACGGCAAGCTGGGACCCCTGGCGCGAGATGCTCGACGTCTGGGCCTCGATCCAGATGCCGAAATATCCCGACCAGATCGCGATGACGATGAAGCTGCCGATGTCCTCGGTCCGGGTGCACTACGACGTCGATGTCGGCGGCAGCTATGGCGTCAAGCGCGGCATCAAGCACACCATCATGGTGGCCTATCTGGCGCGCCGCCTCGGCATGCCGATCCGCTTCATCGAGGACCGGCTCGAGAACATGCGTGGCGGCGACATGCACGGGCCGGAACGCAACTTCGACGTCGAGGTGGCGTTCGACAACCAGGGCATCATCCGCTCGATGAAGATGCGGGCGCTTGACAATGTCGGCGCCTATGCGGGCCGTTCGCCGTTCCAGCTCGGCAAGCCGGTCAGCGCCATCGTCGGGCCCTACAAGATCAAGAGCGTGCAGTACCAGGCCATCGCGGTGCTCTCGAACAAGACCGTGCAGGAAGCGGTGCGCGCCTTCGGCCAGTCGCCGACCAACTACGCCATCGAACGCACCATCGAGGAGGTCGCCAATAAATTGGGCCTCGACCGGCTCGAAGTGCGCAAGCGCAATCTCATCCGGCACGAAGATTTTCCCTATCTCATCCCGAGCGGCTCGACCTACGACAGCGGCAACTACCAGGCCGTGATCGAGAAGGTGCTGGCGAAAGCCGACTATCCGGCGCTGGTCGCGGAACGCGACCGGCTGCGCGAAGCGGGTACGCTCGCCGGCATCGGCATCGCGGCCTGTCTGGAGCCGAGCGGCGGCAATTCGTCGTTCGAGCCGCTGCTCAATCCCAAGGTCGGCACCACCACCTGGATGGATTCCTGCCGCATCAGCATCGACCTCGTCGGCTCGATCACCGCGACCATGCACACCACGTCGGCCGGGCAGGGCCACGAGACGCTGGTCGGCACCGTGGTCGGCGAGGTGCTGGAGGTCGATCCCGACAAGGTGCGGGTGGTGCGCGCCGATTCGCTCAATTCGCTGCCGAGCAACAGCCCGGTCGGCAGCCGCATGGCGATCATGCTCGGCGGAGCGGCGTTCCACGCCGCGAACAAGCTCAAGGCCAAGCTGATAGCGATTGCGGCGCACGACCTCGGCGCATCGGTCGAACGGATGACCTACGAGAACGGCAACGTGTTCGACGCATCATCGCCGGACAAGAAGCGCAGCTGGACCGAGCTCGTCACCATCAGTCACCGCTACATCCACCGGCTGCCCCCGGACATGGAGCCGGGGCTGTCGGTGAGCCACATCATGCCGGTGCCGACCGGCGGCGGCCTGCCTACCGCGGACGGCCGGGTGCAGATGTATCCCTGTTATTCGTTCGAATTCCATCTGATGCTGGTGACCGTCGATCCCGACCTCGGCAAGCCCGAGATCAAGCGCTACGTCATTGGCCACGACTGTGGCGTCGTCATCAATCCGAAGATCGTGCGCGGTATGACCATGGGCGGCATTGCCCACGGGATAGGCGCCGCCCTCTACGAAGAGTTCGCCTACAACGACGACGGCCTGCTGGTGGCGCAGAATTTCATGGACTATCTGCTGCCGTCCGCCCATGAAGTGCCGCCCGTCGAGATCGTGCATCACGAGACGCCGTCGCCGCTGACGGTGTTCGGCCAGAAGGGATCGGGCGAGAGCGGCTATCTCGGGGCGCCCGCGGCGGTGGCGAGCGCGGTCAACGACGCGATCCGGCCGCTCGGCATCGTGGTGAATTCGCTTCCGATCAAAGTGGCGCGGCTGGGCGACATGATCGCCGCCGCGCGCGAAAAATGAAAGGCGACCATTCAGTGATCATCGACACCCACGGCCATCTGATCCCGCCGGATCTGCTCAACACCATCCGCAAGGAAGGACCGAAGCTGCCGTCGCTGAAGATCATCGACAACGAGCAGGGGCTTGCGCTCGCTTTCGGAAATTCCAAGCCGTCGCGGCCCGCGATGAAAGGCCTGAGCGACGTCACGGGCCGCCTCACCTGGATGCAGAAGCAGGGCATCGACAAGCAGGTCAACGGCGGCTGGCCGGACTGGTTCGGGAGCGATCTGCCGGCGGCCGAGGGCGAGACCTGGTGCCGGATGTTCAACGATGCGCTGCTGTCAGCTGCGAAAGCCGAGCCGAAGTTCGTGCCGCTTGCGACGCTGCCGCTGCAGGATGGTGCCCGCGCGGCGTCGGTGCTGAAGGACGCCATGGCGTCCGGCTTCCGCGGCGCCATGATCTCGACCTTGCCGCGCGGCATCGGCAGCGTGCTCGACTCGCCCGATCTCGATCCGTTCTGGAAGGCCGCCGACGACACCGGCGCGGTGATCCACATCCACCCGGCCTTCGATGCCGGCGAAAGCCGCGTGCACGACTACGGTCTTGCCAACGGCGTCGGCCGCGTCAGCGACGCCATCGTCGCGGTGTCGCGGCTCGCCATGAGCGGCCACGTGACCCGCTACAAGAACGCCAAGGTGTTCGTGCCGATCGCGGCGGGCGGCCTGCCGATCGTCGTCGGTCGCCTGAAGCGCAACCACAGCATCACACCCGGCACATCCGATCCCGTCGAGGCACTGAACCACCTCTACACCGACACCATCGAACATGACCCGCGGGTGCTGCGTTTTGTCATCGAGATGATGGGCGCGGATCGTGTCATGCTCGGCTCCGACATGCCGTTTCCGATCGGCGACCATGAGCCGATGACCATCGTCAAGAATGCCGGTTTGAAGCCGGAGCAGGTGACGGCGATCAGCGGCGGGACAGCCGCCAAGCTGTTCCGCATCAACTAAGAGAATTGAAAGGGAGGGCGACATGAGGATCAATTTCACCCGGCTGCCGGCGCTGGCTCTGGCCGCATCGGCACTGGCCTTCGGCTCGGTCTCGCAGGCCGGAGCCCAGGCGGTCGAAAAGCTCACTATTGTGATCTTCGCGCCGCCCTCGCTCGGCGCGCTGCTGCCGCCGGTGATCAAGGCGCAGAAGTTCGATATTGCCAACGGCCTCGACATCACCTTCGAGGAGCGCACGCCCGACGCCTATGCGACGCAGTTCAACTCCGGCGAGTTCAAGGTCGGCGGCAGCGCGTCGCTGACCACCATGGGGCTGGCCGATGTGCGCGGCGTCAAGGTGAAGTACCTGTTCAACCTGTTCGACTTCTGGGGCACGGTGGTCACCTCGCGCGACAACGTGAAGACTCTGAAGGACCTGGAAGGCAAGGAGCTTGCCGGCGCCCGCTCCACCACCAACTACCAGATGTCGGAATTCTTCGAGAAGCGCGCCGGCGTCGACCTCTCCAAGATCAAGGTCGTCAACACCGCGCCGCCCGGCCTGATCAGCTACGCCATCGCCGACCGCGCCGACGCGATCCAGATCTGGGAGCCGGCCTATACGCTGCTGATCACCAAGAAGCCCGGCATCCGGCTGGTCGATCTCAACATCGACAAGGCCTGGAAGGACTTCGCCGGCGGCGGCACGATTCCTTATCTCGGCGTTGGCGCGCACACCGATTGGGCCGACGCCAACCCGGACAAGGTGCAGAAGCTCTACACCATCTATAAAGCCGCGGTGGAATGGGTGCAGAAGAACCCGGAGGAGGCCGCGCCGCTCCTTGCCAAGGGCGCCGCACCCGAGGAGCTGAAGGCCGTCGCCGCCATGATCAAGTCGAACGAGCGGCTCGCCATGAAGCTCACCAAGGCCGCCGACATCAAGAAGGATATCCAGGCGGTCTACAAGGCCGGCATGGATATCAACTATCTGCCGAGCATGCCGTCGGATGCCTCGATCTACGACAAGCCGTTGAAGTGATTGCCGCTCGATGACGGTCAGCCCGCGCATCAGGCAGTTTCTCCAGGCGTCGGCCAGCATCGCCGTGATGCTGGCCGCCTGGCAGATCGCGTCTTTTTATTTCCCGGACTATCTGTTTCCGCCGCTGCAAAAGATCATCGCGCGGACCTGGCAGATCCTGGTGACGTGGTCGGAGCTGTCGCAGGTGCTCGAAACAGCGCTGCGCATCTTCGTTGGGCTCGCCGGCGCCTTCATCGTCGGCTCATTGCTCGCGATCCCGATCGGCCGCTATCCCAAGCTCGAAAGCTACATCACCCCGTTCCTGGTGTTCCTGCAGGGCATCCCGGCGCTGTCCTGGGTGATCGTCGCCATCATCTGGTTCAAGGGCACCGAGTTCCGCATCGCCTTCATCATGATCATCACCACGCTGCCGGCGTTCACGTTCCAGGTGATCGATTCCTACCGTTCGATGTCCAAGGACCTGTTCGAGATGACCATGTCGTTCCGGCCGAGCGGCTGGACGCTGTTCCGCGTGCTGATCGTGCCGACCATCGTTCCGGGCATTCTCACGGCGTGGAAGATCAATCTCGGTAATGCGGCGCGCGTGGTCGTGGTCGCCGAACTGGTCGGCGCCACCGGCGGCGTCGGCTACGAGCTTCTCCGCCAGCAGCAGCTGTTCGACATGGCGGGCGCACTGGCCTGGACCATTCAGCTCGTGCTGTTCGTGCTGGTGGTTCAACAGCTCATCGTGTGGGTCGAGAACTGGCTCCTGCGTTACCGGCCGGTCTCAGAGCGGGCGGCATAATTTTATGGCCGAGCCGCTGATCCGTTTCGACAATGTCTCGAAGGACTTCACCAAGCCGGACGGCTCGGGGAGCTTCACGGCCGTCGACAAGCTGTCCTTCACCATCGACAAGGGCGAGATCGTCGCGGTGCTGGGCAAGACCGGCTGCGGCAAGTCGACGATGTTCAATCTGCTCTCGGGTCTGATCGAGCCGAGCAGCGGCAAGGTCAGCGTCACCGGCCACGATCCGTTCCGCGAATTCAACTTCTTCCGCGGCAAGATCGGCATCGTGTTCCAGAACGACCGGCTGATGCCATGGCGCTCGGCGCTCGACAACGTGGTGCTCGGGCTCGAGATCCTCGATCGGAAGCACAGCGACGCGGTGGACATCGCCAAGCGCTGGCTGGCGCGGCTCGGGCTCTCCGGTCACGAGAACGACTGGCCGCATGCGCTCTCGGGCGGCATGCGCCAGCGCGTTTCGATCGCGCGGGCCTTCGCGGTCGAGCCCGACATTCTCCTCTGCGACGAGCCGTTCTCGGCGCTCGACGAGATGACGGCGCGTGACCTGCGCGCCGAGTTCGTCCGCCTGGTGAAGCAGAACGGCAAGACCGCGGTGTTCATCACCCATCACATCAACGAGGCGATGGACATCGGCGACCGCGTCATGGTGTTTCACCGCCCGGCGCGCATTGCCTACGAAACGCGGCTCGACGAGGCGGCGCGGACCACCGGCCGCCAGCCGATCCAGGACGAGATCCTGAAGGTCCTGGGCCTCGATGCAAAGGAAACCGCGCCGCGCCCGGTCGTGTGAGCGGTCGGCATGGCGCCTCTGCGGCGCGGCCCTGTCGCTCGGCGCATCATTCCTGCTAGCCTCCGGACTAGAAAAATTCGGAGGATCGCCGTGCCCAAGAACGCCGACTGGCTGTGGCCGAACAACAAGCGCATCGCTGTGGTGTTCAACGTCTGCCTGGAGGCCTGGTCCGACGGCAAGGCGCCCGGCATCAGCCCGATGGGCAACCCGCTGCCGCACGGCGTGCTCGACACCATGGCGATCTCCTGGGCGGCCTATGGGGTGAAGACCGGCATCTACCGGCTGCTGGACGCCTTCAAGAAGCATAGCGCCAAGACCAGCGTGATGGTGAACGCCGTGATCTGCGAGCGTGCGCCGGAGGCCGTGAAGGCCATCGCCGAAGGCGGCCATGAGGTGCTGTCGCATTCCTATGCGATGGACGTGATCCCGGCGCTGCTGTCCGACGAGGACGAGAAGAAGAACATCGAGCGCTGCACCGCGCTCCTGGAAAAGGCCTCGGGCGGCAAGATCAAGGGCTGGCTGTCGCCGCGCGGCACCTCGAAGCCCACGACCGCGAAGCTCCTCGCCGATTACGGCTATCGCTGGTACGGCGACGTGTTCGACGCCGATCTGCCCTATGTGATGGACTACGGCGCGAAGAAGGTCGTCGCGATCCCGCTGTCCTATGACGTCAACGACATGCCGTCGATGAAATACGGCCATCCGCCGAAGATGATGCTGGGCTCGTTCAACGAGGTGATCGACATCGCGCGTTCACAGGACGACGAGCTGCGCATCATCGACGTCACCAACCACGCGCATATCTTCGGCCATCACCGCGGCGCGTACTACTTCGAGAAGATCATCGAGAAGGCGATGGACGCGGACGACATCTGGGTTGGCACCCGCGCCGAGATCGCCGATCACGTGCTGGCGCGGAATGCTTGAGCAGCTACTATTCAAAGTGCCCAGGGCCGCAAGGTGACTCCTTGAAATTAAGTGCCGCTACGCCACCTGCGTCTCGACCTCGTCGCCCGGCACTTCGATGCGCCCGGCCCCGGTCACGCCCGGCACGGTCTCGATTGTGATGCCGGCCTTGCGGCAGGCCGCGAGCGTCGTTTCCGTCAGGCCAGCCTGGGCCGGATCCCCGCTCAGCCGCACCACGCGGCGACCGGCCTTGGCGAGCCCGGCCATCAGCTCGCCGACGTCGTCGCCGGCTTTGCCGACCAGCAGCTTCTTCGCCTCGCGGCGGGCGAAATCCAGAATCTCCATCGACACCCGCTCGTCGAACAGGATCACGTCGGCGGATTGCAGCGCGCGCATCGCGCGCAGGGTCAGCAACTCGGGATCGCCGGGGCCGGCGCCGACCAGCGTGATGGTGCCGCGCTCGACGCGCACGCCTTCGGCCCGGGTCTGTGCCAGCAGCAGGTCGTAGTCGGCCGTCTGTGGCTCGTCGCCGGGATGCTTCACGGCGCGCTCGGTGAACAGCTGCCAGAACCGCCGCTTGGCGTTGAACGTGAGCCCTGTGGTCTTGAGATCGGAGCGCCAGCACCGCGCCATCTCGGCCCAGCGGGCGAAGCCTCGCGGAATGAGCGTCTCGAGCTTGCCGCGGATCGCCTGGCCGAACACCGGCGAGGCGCCGTCGGTCGAGATGCCGATGACGAGCGGCGAGCGGTTGACGATTGCGCCGAAGGCGAAGTCGCAGAACTTCGGATTGTCGACCACATTGACCGGGACGCCGGCGGCGCGCGCCGCGTCGGAGAAGCGCCGGGCGTCGCCGTCGTTGTCGAAGGCGCCGACCGCGATCGCAGCACCTGTCAGATCGTCCGACGTCCAGGCGCGGCGATGGATCGTCACCGGACCCTGCGGCGGATCAATCGCCAGTGCCACCATGTGATCGCAGGTGTCCGGCGCATAGACCGCGACCTCGGCCCCTGCGGCTGAAAGGAGCTCCGCCTTCCAGGCCGCGCCGGGTGTGCCGCCCGCCACCAGGGCGGGGCGGCCTTCCAGTGTAAAGAACACCGGCAGCCGCGCCAGCGGCTCCATCCGTGGGGGCGGTGACTCGGACAATGCATGCGTCGTCAGCGCGGCGGTCATCGGAGAGACGCTCCTTCTAGGCTGTTGGCGGTCTTGCCGTTGAGTTCGTGGGTCACGATGCTTTCGATTTCCGGCAGGCACGTGCCGCACTTGGTGCCGGCGCGTAGCGCCTTGCCGACCTCGGCGGCGCTGGTGGCCTTGCCCGCGCCGAGCGTTTCCTGGATGGCGGACAGCCCGACGCTGAAGCAGGCGCAAACCAGCTGGCCGGGCTCGCTCAGCCCCATGCGCCCGGTCATCTGGCCGAGCTCGCGCCATTGCGGCGGCGCGTCGGCCGGTCCGAGGAACAGCGCGCCTTCGAGCTGGTCGCCGCTAAACGCCGCGGCGCGATAGATGCCGCGCGCGCGATCGACATATTCGGTGAGCGCCGCCTCGGGGAACAGCTTCGGCGCAAGATCGCGCCACGCCACGGGCGCATCGTTGCTGGCGAAAGCGTAGCCGGTGACGTCGGGCAGCGCGATCTGCATCCACCAGGCATCGCGCGGGAAGGGCAGCGCTTCACGCGACAGCGCAAAGCCGCGATAGGCGAAATCCACGCGCTCCACGGCGACAGGCGTGGCCTTGGCCTCAGGCTGGCCGGAGAACGGATCGGTCTCTGGCGACACCAGGTCGCCGATGCGCGCACAGGACGCGTTGGCGTCGCTCCAATGGATCGGCGCGAAGATCGAGCCGCGTTGCTGGCCGGCGCTGGTCACGACCTTCAGCAGGCACGATCCGTGCCGGTTGTGGACGCGGACGAAGCCGCCGTTGCTCAGGCCATGGGCCCTGGCGTCGAGCGGATGGATTTCGGCGAACGGCTCCGGCTTGTGCGAGCCGAGCCGCGGGCTCTGGCCCGAGCGCGTCATGGTGTGCCACTGGTCGCGCAGCCGACCGGTGTTGAGCCGCAGCGGGAACTCGGCGGTGGTGTATTCACGAAGGGCAGGGCGCTCCGGCGCGATGAAGCGCGCCTTGCGGTCTGGCGTGCTGAACTGGCCATCGGCAAACAGCCGGTCGGTGCCAGCGGTGCGGCCCGCCCGCACAGGCCATTGCAGCGGCTCCAGCGAGTCGAAGGTGCCATCCGTGATCGTCGCTAGCCCGCCGAGATCGAAGGCGCGGGCACCGTCGTTCTCGAAGGTCGATAGCGCCGCGTGCTCGCGGAAGATGTCGGCAGCGTTGCGATAGGCGAAGGCCTCGCCGAAGCCGAGCTGCCGCGCCACCTGCGCGACGATCCACCAGTCGGGCCTCACGTCCTCCGGCATCGGCAGGAAACTGCGCTGCCGCGAGATGCGGCGCTCGGAATTGGTCACGGTGCCGTCCTTCTCGCCCCAGGCGGCGGCGGGAAGCAGCACGTGCGGCGCGGCCGACATCGTGTCGTTGACGAGCATGTTCTCGGACACGACGAGCAGATCGAGCTTGCCCAGCGCTTCGCGCATCGCAGCGGCGCGCGGCAGCGACACCGCCGGATTGGTCGCCATCACCCAGAGCGCCTTGATCTCGCCCCGCTCGATGGCCTCGAACATCTGCACGGCCTTGCGCCCTTCGCGCTCGGCCATGCGCGGCGCGCTCCAGAAGCGGCGCACCCGGTCCACCTCGTCGGGCGCGAAGCCCATGTGAGCCGCGAGCATGTTGGCGAGCCCGCCGACCTCGCGGCCGCCCATGGCGTTGGGCTGGCCGGTCAGCGAGAACGGCCCCATGCCGGGCTTGCCGATGCGGCCGGTCGCGAGATGGCAGTTGATGATGGCGTTGACCTTGTCGGTGCCCTGCGCCGACTGGTTCACGCCTTGCGAGAAGCAGGTGACGACTTTCTCTTTTGAACGGAACAGCTGGAAGAACTGCGCAACCTCGCCCTCGTCGAGCCCGGTGGCTTCGGCGGTCGCCGCCGCGTCCGGCGCGATCTCGCGGGCGCGCGCGAGCGCTTCGGCAAAACCATTGGTGTGGGCGTCGATGTAACGCTGGTCGAGCGCGCCGACCTCGGCGAGATACACGAGCAGGCCCGCGAACAGCGCGGTGTCGCTGCCGGGCGCAATGCTCAGAAACAGATCGGCCTCGTCGCCCGTGACGGTGCGGCGCGGGTCGATCACCACGATTTTGGCGCCGCGCTCCTTCCGGTTGCGCGCGATGCGCTGGAACAGAACCGGATGACACCAGGCGGCGTTGGAGCCGACCAGCACCACGAGATTGGCCTGGTCGAGGTCCTCGTAGCTCCCCGGCACCACGTCCTCGCCAAAGGCACGGCGATGCCCCGCCACGGTCGACGCCATGCAAAGCCGCGAATTGGTGTCGACGTTGGCGGTGCCGAGGAAGCCTTTGGCGAGCTTGTTGGCGACGTAATAGTCCTCGGTCAGGAGCTGGCCCGAGAGATAGAACGCCACGGCGCCGGGACCGTACCGGTCGATGGTCTTGCGGAAGCCGTCCGCCACCGCAGCGATCGCCGTGTCCCAATCGACCTCGGCATAGCTTCTGTCGGCGCGCCGCAGCATCGGGTGCAGCAGCCGGCCGTCGAGGCCGAGCGTCTCTTCCAGCGCGAAGCCCTTCGAGCACAGCCTGCCGGCATTCGCCGGATGATCCGGATCTCCGGTGGTGATCGCGCCGCCGGCGCCGTCCGGACGCGCCAGCACGCCGCAGCCGACCCCGCAATACGGGCAGGCGGTGCGGACCGGAGGCGGCAATGGGACCGGCGCGTGCATGCTCAGTACACGTCCGCCTGATAGCGCCCGGCCTTCTTCAACTCGGCGATGAAGTGAACAGCCTCGTTGGTGGTTCGCGCGCCATGCGCAGTGACGATATCGATCAGCGCGCGCTCGACGTCCTTCGCCATGCGCTGGGCGTCACCGCAGACATAGATGTGGGCGCCGTCGGCGATCCAGGACCACACCTCGCGGCCGGCCTGCAGCATGCGGTCCTGCACGTAGAACTTCTCGTCGCCGTCGCGCGACCAGGCGAGCGACAGGCGGTTGAGCACGCCCGCGGACTTCATGCCGTTGAGCTCGTCCTCGTAGAAGAAATCGAAGTCGCGCTTCTGGTGGCCGAAGAACAGCCAGTTGCGGCTGGGCGCCTT
>CAKZHN010000320.1 GCA_936924235.1 uncultured Rhodoplanes sp.
TGGACGTCCCATGTCGGCGCTGCGGTGATGTATCAGGTGCCGTTCGACTATCGCACCGACTTCGAGCCGATCGCGATGCTGTCGGTCGGGCCGCTCTGGATCATCGGCCGCAAGGATTTCCCCGCCAGCAACGCGAAAGAGCTGATCGACTGGCTCAAGGCAAATCCGAACAAGGCCACGGCGGGCACGATCGGCGTCGGCAGCGGCATTCACATGTGCCTCGTCTATTTCGCCGAGAAGACCGGCACCACCATGCAATACGTGCCGTATCGCGGCGCGGCGCCGGTGATGCAGGACCTGCTCGCCGGCCAGATCGACCTGTCGTGTCCCGAAGCCGGCCAGACGCTGGCGCAATACCGCGCCGGCTCCATCAAGGCGTTCGGCGTGTTCACCGAAAAGCGCTGGTTCGCGGCACCTGAGGTGCAGACCATCCAGGAGGCGGGCGTGCCCGAGGTGCAGTTTCCGTTCTGGCACGGACTGTTCGCGCCGAAGGGCGTGCCGAAGGAGGTGATGAGCAAGCTCGTCGCCGCCGTTCAGGAGGCGCTCACCGACGCCGGCGTGCGCCAGCGTCTCAAGGAACTGGGCCACGAGGTGGCGCCGCTCAACCAACAGAATCCGGAAGGACTCGCCGCCTATTACAAGGCCGAGCTCGACAAGTGGACGCCGATCATCAAGGCGGCCAACATCAAGCTGCAATAGCGACGTGACCGCAAAACGCAAAAGCCCCCGGCCCGCCGCAACAACGACGCGGCGTCCAGGGGCATTTGCAAACTACGAACTGAACTCGACTGAACGCACCGCCGTCATCCGGTACGCAAAGCGGACGCGACGGTTACCTCCCGCGCGGGGATTTCCGCAATCAGATCAGACGCTGCGGTCGCCCGTCGCTCTTCACCGTCACGGCGGTCAAGCCGCCCATGCTCGCGAGAACAAACCCGACAAACAATGCGAACACCAGCCACGTGCTGTTGCCGTGGGTGGACGGCATCAAGGAACTGGCGCGGGCGATGCCGAACAGCACCGCGGTCGCAGCGATCATCAGCGACACCACAAGCGACATCGTGGTGAGGATCACCGGCAGGCCCGCCAACGCATGACGCTCACGCGAACGCTCGAGCAATTCCTGGGTCATGGTCTTCAAGCTCAAAGGCGCGAATCAGAATCGAATCGCTTCGTTTACAAACATGGCGGTGGATGCGGGCGCGGGTTCGACGAGACTAAGGCGGCGGTTTTGGCGAAAATCGGCGGATGTGTGGCAAATGGTTAACGAGAGGCCAAAACCTGTTATCTTTGTCGGCCCGTGACGCAAACGACACAAAATCGCGCACGGCCTGTAGCGAGACGACCTGAGGCAGTCCTGGGGAGGACACCATGAGGAGGCTGCTCGGCCTTTTGGCCGTGGTGCTGCTTGCGCTTAGCGGGCTGGCTTTCGCGCAGTTCGGCTATCCGGACAAGCCGATCCGCATTCTGGTCGGCTTCTCGCCGGGCGTGGCGCCGGACATCACCTCGCGGCTGTTCGCCGACCGCTTCAACGAGAGCTGGGCCAAGGGCGTGGTGGTCGAGAACGTCACCGGCGCGGGCGGCAATCTCGCGGTCGAGCGCACCGCGAAGTCGCCGCCGGACGGCTACACGCTGGCGATGGGCGGCAACGCCGCGCTGGTGATCAATCCGAACCTGATGGACAAGCTCGGCTACGATCCGCTGAAGGACTTCAGCTACATCACCCAGGTCTTCATCGTGCCGAACATCCTGGTGGTGCCGCCGGACGTGCCGGCCAAGACCATCCAGGAGCTGGTCGCGCTCGCCAAGTCCAAGCCCGACTATTTCGTCGCCGGCCACGCCGGCGTCGGCACCTCGCAGCATCTCGGCGGCGAGCTGTTCATGGCGATGACCGGCGCGAAGATCCAGCAGGTGCCGTATCGCGGCACGACCGCGGTGCTGCCCGACCTGATGGGCGGACGGCTCAACATCTTCTTCGGCAACATCACCAACGTGCTGCCGCTGGTGCGCGAGGGCAAGCTCCGCGCCTTTGCGGTGACGTCGCGGAAGCGCTCGCCGCAGATCCCAGAGCTGCCGACCATGGAAGAGCTGGGCTTTCCGGGCTTCGACGCCACCGCATGGTTCGGCCTGATGGCGCCGGCCGGCACGCCGCGGCCGATCGTCGACAAGCTGCACGACGAGACCGTCAGGATTCTGGCGCAGCCGGATGTGCGCGCCAAGCTCGAAGGCTTGGGACTGCAACTGGTCGGCAATACGCCCGAGCAGTTCGCCGAGGTGGTGAAGAACGAGCTGCCGATGTGGGGCAAGGTCCTGAAAGACGCCGGCATCAAGATGCCTCAACAGTAGTCGGCAAAAAAACGGCGGGAGGAGCACATGATCCGGGCGTGGCTGACAGCCTTCGCGGCAATGCTGAGCGTGGTGCCGGCATCGGCGCAGAGCAACTATCCCGACAAGCCGGTGCGCTTCATCGTCGGCTTCACGGCCGGCAGCGCGACCGACATCACGGCGAGGATCTTCGCGCAGAAGTTCGCCGAGGTCTGGAATGTCCCGGTGACGGTCGAGAACGTGCCGGGCGCGGGCGGCAGCGTCGGCGGTGACCGCGTTGCCAAGGCCACGCCGGACGGCACCACGTTCTACTGGGGCGCCAACGGCGCACTGACCATCAACCCGACGCTGCTCACCAACCAGACCTATGACGTTGTGCGCGATCTCGCGCCGGTGGCGCGCCTGCTGATCATGCCGAGCATTCTCGCGGTCAACAACGACGTGCCGGCCAAGAGCTTCGGCGAGCTCATTGCGCTCGCCAAGGCGCAGCCCGGCAAGCTGTCCTATGCGAGCCCGGGTGTCGGCACGCCGCAGCACATCGCCGCCGAGATGCTGAAGCGGCAGGCCGGCGTCGACATCGTGCACGTGCCCTATCGCGGCGCGATCTTCACCGACGTGATCGGCGGCCGCGTGACCATGACGATGCAGAACGTCGGCGCGATCCTGCCGACCGTGCAGCAGAAGCAGTTGCGCGCGGTCGCCGTGACCTCGCTCAAGCGCTCCTCGGTGCTGCCTGAGCTTCCCACCATCGACGAATCGGGATTGCGGGGCTTCGAGGCGATCTCATGGTTCGGGCTGATGGCGCCGGCCGGCACGCCTGTGGCCATTGTCGACAAGGTCTACAAGCAGGCTGCGCAGATGGTGGCCGCGCCGGAGATGAAGGCAAAGCTCGCCCAGCTCGGCCTCGACACAACGAGCGATCCGCCCGACGCGTTCGGCGCGATCATCAAGTCCGACATCGCGAAATGGGCGAAGGTGATCCAGGAGGCCAATATCAAGGCCGAGCAGTAAACCTTACAGCAGGCTTACTGGGCGGCGGCGAGGATCGGCTCGGCGTCCATCGCGATATGGCCGGGCTGGCTGGCGATCCGGGCGAGCCAGGCACGCACCGCCGGGAACAGCGACAGGTCGTAGTCGCACATATGCGCCACGTGGGTGTACGCATAGAGCGCGACGTCGGCGATGGTATAGGTGTTGGCGGCGAAGAAATCGTGCCGCGCCAGATGCTTCTCCATCACGGTCAGCGCGCGATAGCCCTCCTGCATCCAGTCTTCCAGGGCATGCTGCTGCAGATCGCGGCCGCCTTTGACCAAGGTCAGCCAGAAATAGGCGGCGCCGATGTTGGACTCGAGGCTGTGCTGCTCGAAGAACATCCATTGCAGCATCTCGGCGCGGTCGGCGCGGTCGTCCGGCACCAGCGGCGTGTGGCCGGCGACGTACCAGAGGATGGCGTTCGATTCGGCGATGTAGCGGCTGGGCGCGACCTCGAGCACCGGCACATGGCCGGACGGATTCATCGCCAGGAATTCCGGCGTGCGGGTCTCGCCCTTGAGGATGTCCATCTCGACGAGCTCGTGCGCGATATCGAGCTGCGCCATAGCCAGGCGGACCTTGTAGCAATTACCCGAGCGACGCATGGAATAGAGCTTGAACATGCATCCTCTCCCCGGTTGCGGTCCGATTCCGGATTAAGAAGCAAAGCGCGGCGTTTGCAAGGCCACGCGATGACGCTTGAGTGAAAAAGGCTAATGCGTGCGCCGCAACATTCGAATGAAATAAATTTAACTCCGCCGTAAGCCGCGCGCGGAATTTCTTTGTGTTCGCATCGCAACAAATGCGACTCGCGGCGCTCGCGAAAAAGTTACGGCGCGGGCGTGGCGAGCGGCTTGCCCTTCTCGACCACGGACACCGCGCTGAGTTTTACGGCTTTGTCGGTGGGCCTTCGTCGCGAATGGCCCGGTCCGGGACGGTGAGTGATTCGCCGGTTAATGCGCGCTGATGGCTTGGCCGGGCTCGGCAACGACGCCGGCATCCGCTGCGGCGCGGCGAAGCGTCAGGGCGAGCACCAGCAGCATGGCCGGCACGCCGAGCGGAATAAGCGTCTGCTCGGCGACGGTGCGCGCGATCAGCGGCATGAACCAGAGAAACGCCAGCGCCGATTTCTGCCACGGGCCGAAGCCGCGGGCGAAGGCGTCGGCCACGAGGAACGCGATCGCGGGCGCCAGTGCCACAAGGTCGTAGTCGAGGCTGTAGGGCGTCGCCAGCAGCGAGGCGACAATCAGCGCGGCAGCCTTCAGCGGGAAGGAGGCTGCGCTGCGCCACAGCCAGACCAGCGCACCGGCCAGTGCGATCATCAGCGCGCCCTGCGCCGCGTAGGCCAGCGGAATGCCGCCGCCCCACATCCGCACGATGGAGAACAGGCTCTGGATCTTGTGCCAGCCGGTGCCGCCGAGCTCCAGCACCTCGACGCGCGTCAGATGCGTCGAGGCGAAGAACGCGCGCCACACCTCGGGGCCGAACGCGAGCACGGTGGCGACCGTCAGCGCCGCGACGGTGGCGCCCGCGGCGAAGACGACACGCCAGCGCCCGGTCGCGATCAGCACCAGTGGGATCATCACGCCGAACTGCGGCTTGTAGGCGATGAGCCCGAACAGGATTCCGGACAGAATCGGCCGGGCATCGAGCGTCAGCAGCGCCGCGCCGATCAGCGCCGCGGTGAGGAAGCCGTTGTGGCCATGGCCGATGTTGACGAATACGGCCGGGAAGGCGACGGCAAGGAGGAGCCAAAGATTGCCGGCGGCGGCGTATCTTGCTCCGACGTCATGCCCGGGCTTGTCCCGGGCATCCACGCCTTCGTTTGATGCGGCCAAGTAAGGCGTGGAGAGGACGGTGCGAAGCATTAGCAGATAGAGAGCCAGCGTCACGCCCTGCCACACCGCGAGCGCCAGCGTGTAAGGCATCAGTGCCAGCAGGCCCGCGACGAACAGGAAGTACGGCGGATAATGCCAGCCGTAGAACGGCGTCTGCTCGCCGAAGATCTGCTTCTCGCGCGCGTGCTGCGCCGGCCAGTCGAAGGCTGCGGCGGCATGGCCTTCGAGCACGTAAGTGCCGGCCGCATAGACGTTGGAGAAATCGGTGCCGAGCGGCCGGCCCTGGTAGTCGTTGCGGCCGTCCGAGGTCACGACCAGGAACGCAAAGCCGATAGCCGACGCGGCCAGCACCGCCAGCGCCCAAAGCCGGATGCGCTCGCGGCTGAGCCAGCGGCCGTCACGCAGGGTGGCGAGGAGGGCGCTCATGTTTTCGGATCGCTGCGACAAGGCCTAGCAGCGCAGCCTTAAGAGAGCGTTAGAGCTTTCCCAGCAAGGCCGCCTCGAAGGCGCTGGCGATCGCTTCCTTGCTCTTGCCGGGCTTGGCGGCGTCGCCGATCACCACGACGGTCTGCCCCGGCTTGGCCAGCGCCCGGAACTGCTCGCCGGTGGCCTTTCGGGCGCGATAGTAGAACCAGTCACGGACCTTGGGCATCGACATGACCCGCGAGATCCCGGGCCAATGGCCGGCGCCCTTTTCCATGAGCTTCATCAGCACGGGGCCAAGCCCGAGCGGGTAGGCCGCGCCGGTCGCCACCACGATCCGGTTGAACGGTGCGAGCAGCGCCGGCTCGCGCGTCACGTCAGTGGCGAAGCGGAACGCGACGTGCTTCTGCCGGCACGCCGCGACCATGTCGCCGATATGGCGCATCAGGCTCTCGGGCCTGGCCTCGACCTCCTGGAACATCGGCGCCAGCCCGGCGTAACGGAACGCGCCGCCCGGATTGGTGTCCTTCTCGAACACCGTCACCGTGTTGCCTGCCGCGACCAGCGACGCATAGGCGAGGCCTGCAGGGCCCGCGCCGATCACGGCGATGCGCTCACCCTGCGGCGGCTGCGCGCGCGCAAATGCGGTCTCGCGGCCGGCCGCGGCATTCACCACGCAGGAGATGCCGGCGCCGCTCCGCATGCCGTCGACGCAGGTGTTGCAGGCGAGGCAGCGCCGGATCGGCTCCTTGTTGCGCAGCTTCTCGACCCATTGCGGATCGGCGACCAGGGTGCGGCCGAGCGCGATGAAGTCGGCCTTGCCGCTCGCGACTGCGTCGGTCGCGGTCGCCGGATCGCCGAGCCGGCCAACCGCGATCACCGGAACGTTGGCCTGCTTCTTCACATCCGCGGCATAGCTGAGGAACGGCGCATCGGGCTCGGCCATCGGCGGGATCATGCGGTGCGCCGTGGGCTTGGAGCGGTAGTGCCCGGCCGTGATGTGCAGCGCGTCGGCGCCGGCCTTGGCGGCCCAGAGCGCGATGGTGCGGCCTTCCTCGTAAGTGAGCCCGCCTTTGAAATAATCGTCGACCGACACGCGGTAGATCACGCCGATGGTCGGCACCGCGGCACGGATCGCACGCAGCACGTTGAGCCCGAAGCGGGCGCGGTTCTCCAGGCTGCCGCCGTATTCGTCGGTGCGCTCGTTTTCGAACGGCGCATGAAACTGCGAGATCAGGTAACCGTGCGCGGCGTGGACCTCGACGCAGTCGAAGCCCGCCCACACGGCGCGGCGCGCCGCCGCCACATAGGCCTGGGTGGTGCGGTCGATGCGCTCGCGCGTCATCGCCTCCGGCACGATCGTTTCGAGCGTGGTCTCGTACACCGGATGCGGAATGGCTGACGGCGCAATCGGCTTCTCGCCGCAGATGTCGATGCGGGTGTGGCCGCCGCCGTGGCCGAGCTGGATCGACGCCTTGGCACCGCCGCGGTGAATCTCGTGAACCAGTTTGGTCAGGCCGGGCAGGAAGCGGTCGTCATAGATGCCGAGCTCGCGGCGGCGATGGCGGCCGACCTTCTCGGGCGACGCCATCTCGACGGTGATCAGGCCGGTGCCGCCGTTCACCCGCGCCATGTAGTAGGCGATGGTCTGGTCGGTGACATGGCCTTCCTCGTCCGACCCGCGCGTCGTCATCGGCGGCATCACGATCCGGTTGGGGACCGTGACCGGGCCGATGCGGGCGGGGGTCAGGAGGATGTTCATCGCCGACACGTCATCGCTCAAACCGATTTCACCTCGCCGCCATCGATGTCGATGGTGGCGCCGTGCACCCAGCGGCCGTGCGGCGACACCAGGAAGGCGATGAAGGAGCCGAGGTCATCGACCTTGCCGAAGCGGCTGATGTTGAACTCCTGCCGGAATTCCTCGCGGACGGTAGCTTCGTCCTTGCCGCTCGATTCCACCGTGGCGCGGAAGCGGCGCCACAGCCGCTCGGTCTCGACCCGGCCCGGATTGATCGAGTTGACCTGCACGCCGTCGCCCTTGCCGATGTCGGCCATGGCCTTGCTGAAGGCGACGCAGGCGGCGTTGACCGAGCTGCCGATGGTGAAGGGCGCTTCCGGCTCCTTGCCGCCGATGCCGGCGATGGTGACCATCGAGCCCTTCTGGGCCTTGAGCAGCGGCCAGGCCTCCCGGGTCAAGCGAACGTGAGCGAAGAACTTCAGCGCGAAGCCGTCGGCCCAGTCGGCGTCGGTCAGCTTGAAGAAGTCGCCGCGCTGGGTGGCGCCGGCATTGTTGACCAGGACGTCGAGCCGGCCGAACTCGCGGCGCACCGCCTCGACCAGCGGCTTCTCGGCGCCCACGGCGCGCAGATCGAGCACCGAGATCGCGACCTTCCGGCCCCGTTTGGCCACCTCGGTGGCGACGCCCGCAAGCGCCGCCTCGTCCCGGCCGGTCAGCATCAGGTCACAGCCTTCGTCGGCGAGCGAGAGGGCAATGCCCTGGCCGATGCCGCGGCTCGCCCCGGTGACGAGCGCGACCTTATCCTTCAACTTCAAATCCATGGCAGTTCCAGCCCTCAATTCCCCAAAGTAGCGGTAATTTCGGCATTTTCGGGCGTTCTGGCAACGGGATTGCCGTAGCCGTCCGAAGGACGGCGTCGCTTCGCTCGCCTGGGCCTTTGGGACAGGTCTGCCATCAACCGCTTTGATGGAGCGATCAAGGATTGAGTCTTGCCGCAACCGCCTCCTGCCTTTAGGACAAACGCGCCCCAAAAGGGGGCCGCGCCCAATATTTGAAGACTTGGGGCGAACGGAGATTGTCATGGCCTTCCTGAAAGAGTCGCTGTCGCGCGTGAAGCCCTCCGCCACCATGGCGGTGACGGATAAAGCGCGCGCGCTGAAAGCTTCGGGCCGCGACGTCATCGGGCTGGGCGCGGGCGAGCCGGACTTCGACACGCCGGACAACATCAAGAAGGCCGCGATCAAGGCGATCGAGGGCGGCAAGGCTGCGAAGTACACCGCGGTCGAGGGCCTGGCCGAGCTGAAGCAGGCGGTCGTCAGCAAGTTCAAGCGCGAGAACAACCTCGACTACAAGCCGAACCAGATCATCGTCTCCACCGGCGGCAAGCAGGTGCTCTACAACGCCCTGATGGTGACGCTGAACCCGGGCGACGAGGTCATCGTGCCGGCACCCTACTGGGTCAGCTATCCCGACATGGTGCTGCTCGCCGGCGGCGAGCCCGTGATCGTGCCGACCACGATGGAAAGCGGCTTCAAGATGAAGCCCGAGGACCTCGAGAAGGCGATCACGCCGAAGACCAAGTGGATCATCTTCAACTCGCCGTCGAACCCGACCGGCGCGGCCTACACCAAGGCCGAGTTGAAGGCGGTCACCGACGTGCTGGTCAAGCATCCGCATGTCTGGGTGATGACCGACGACATGTACGAGCATCTGGTCTACGACGACTTCAAGTTCTACTCGATTGCCGAGGTCGAGCCGCGGCTCTATGAGCGCACCCTGACCGTGAACGGCGTGTCGAAGGCCTATTGCATGACCGGCTGGCGTATCGGCTACGCCGGCGGCGACGCCAACCTGATCAAGGCGATGTCGATGCTGCAGTCGCAGTCGACCTCGAACCCGGTGGCGGTGTCGCAGTGGGCGTCGGTCGAGGCGCTCAACGGACCGCAGGACTTCATCGCCAAGCACAACGCGATCTTCAAGGAGCGCCGCGACCTGTGCGTGTCGATGCTCAACCAGTCGAACGGCCTCAAATGCCCGAAGCCGGAAGGCGCGTTCTATGTCTATCCGTCATGCGCCGGCACCATGGGTAAGACCGCACCGTCCGGCAAGAAGATCACCAACGACGAGGAATTCGTCACCGAGCTTCTGGAGACGGAAGGCGTCGCGGTGGTGCAGGGCACGCCGTTCGGTTTCGGTCCGGCGTTCCGCATCTCCTACGCGACCAAGACCGAGGACCTCGAAGAGGCCTGCCGTCGCATCCAGCGCTTCTGCGGCAACCTGAAGTAGCCGAAGCCGGCTGTATTTGCGCCTTCTCCGACTTGGGCTAAGTTCCCGGCCCCGTCGGAGGAGGATTTTGATGATTCGCTTTTCTAGCATTGCGCTGGCGACGGCGCTTGCCGCGACTGCCACCGCGGCCATGGCGCAGAGCCGCGTCGAGGTCGGCGTAATCGAATGCCGCGGCTCGACCACGAGCTTCATCGTTGGCTCGGTGACCGAACTGGGTTGCGTGTTCCGTCCGTCGGACAACAGCCCGCCGGAGCCCTATCACGCGACCATCCGGCGCGCCGGCGTCGATATCGGTTTCCCGCAGCAGGTCGTGGTGGCCTGGGCGGTGCTGGCGCCTTCGCGCGGCTTCGGGCGCAGCGATCTGGCCGGCACTTACGTCGGCGCGTCGGCGAGTGCCACGGTCGGCGTTGGCGTTGGCGCCAACGGGCTGATCGGCGGCTCCAACAACACCGTCGCGCTGCAGCCGCTGAGCGGCCAGGCCCAGACCGGCCTCAGCGTCGCGGCGGGCGTCGCCGGCATGGACCTCCGTCCGGGCCGCTGATCGCATCGAAGTTTGGTTGACGCGCCGCCGCGGTTTCCGCGGCGGCGTTTTTCATCGCGCGTGCATGCGGCCGTCCACGGTGGTGCGAACGCCGCCTTGCTCGCGCAGATAGACCATGACCTCGTTGGACAGGCGCGGCGAGTCGTCGGGCGGCACCGCCGGTGCGTTGCGCGTCAGCGCCGTATAGCCGTCGCCGCCGCGCGCCATGAAATCGTTGGTTGCGACCTTGTACATCCGGTCGGGATCGAGCGGCGCGCCGCCCACCTCGATGGACATCACGCGGCTGCCGACGGGTTTCTGCGGATCGTATTCGACCCGCATGCCCGAGACGTGCGGGAAACGACCGGCGGTGGCCGGAAGGCGCGACAGCCCGTTCTCGATCGCCGCGCGCAGATCGCTGCCCTTCACGGCAAGGACGACGAGAAGATTGCCGAACGGTAGCTCGGCGAGCACGTCACGCCGCGTCACCGGTGTTCCGGCCGGATAGATCTTGCCGGCGCGGATGCCGCCGCCGTTCATGATCGCGACGTCGGCGTGGCCCCGCGCCCGCATCGCGTCGGCGACGAAATTCCCGATCGCGGCCTCGGTCCCGCGCATCGTGGCGACGCGTGTGTCGAGTTCGACCGTGGTGGTGCCGAGCGGCACGTCCATTTCGGTGTTCAGCAGCCGCTCGAAGCCGGCCACGACCGCGCCGACCTCCGGGTCGGGCGTCACGGTCGCGGTGTCGATCACGCGATACTGCGGCCACCAGGCGATCTCGCGCCGGTTGCCCTGCCGGTTGATCTCGAGATTGATGTCGATGGCGGTCACGTAATGCGCGTCGTAGGACGACTCGACCGCGAGCGTGCGGCCGTCGAAATCGATGAACAGGTCGTGGGTGTGTCCGGTCAGGATCACGTCGGCCGCATTGGTGCGGGCCAGCTCGAGCGTCTGCGTGCGATCCGCATGCATCACCACGACCACGAGATCGGCGCCGTCGCGCTTGAGCGCCTCGCACTGCGTCCGCATGGTCGCAACGGTCTGCGCAAAAGCGAGATCGCCGGAGTTCGCCATGCGCGGCGTGCCATCATGCGCGGCGCCGGTGAGACCGATGCGCAGATCGCCCAGCGTGACGATGTCGCGATCCTTGAAGCCCGGCACGAGCTTGCCGTCCGGGAAGGTCATATTGGCGGCGAACAGCGGAAACTTCATCTCGGCAGAGCGCTTGAGGAACGTCGTCTTGCCGAAGTCGAACTCGTGATTGCCCGGCACAAAGATGTCCGGCTTGATCATGTTGGTGAGCTCGATGATGTGCGAGCCCTGGTCGATCCCGGACATCAGCGACGGCGACAGGGTGTCGCCGCCATGGGCGAACAGCACCAGGCTGCCGGACGCGCGCGCGCGGTCGCGCTCGGCCTTCACCACGGCGGCGAGCCGCGCGAACCCGCCGCGCGGCTTGCCGTCCGGCATGGCGGTTTCGCCCATCAGGTAGATGTCGTTGGTCAGCACCAGAGTGAGCTTGGCGCTGTCCGCCCGGGCAAACCTCGGCGGCATGACCGCCGTGGCGGCAAGGCCGAAGGTGACGGTGCGGCGGCGGATATCGACCATCGAGCAGGTTCCTGCGGATCGGTTGCACTAGCACGCAACGGCCACGCCCGGCTATGCTCCGCGGGGTTAAGAGCATTGGTATGAACAGACCAGAACCGATCGGACGGATGGACGTGGCGGCGCCACTAGGAAGCGTTGCGCGCGGCGGGCGGATCGGCGTGCTGCTGGTAAACCTGGGCACGCCGGACGCGACCGATGCCGCGTCGGTGCGGCGCTATCTCAAGGAATTCCTGAGCGACGCCCGCGTGATCGAGGACCAGGGTCCGATCTGGAAGTTCGTGCTCAACGTCATCATCCTGAACAAGCGGCCCAAGGCGAAGGGCCTCGACTACGAGAAGATCTGGAATCGCGAGCGAAACGAATCGCCGCTGAAAACCATTACGCGGGCGCAGGCCGCCAAGCTCCGCGCGACCACCGATGCGATCGACCCGACCATCGTGGTCGACTGGGGCATGCGCTACGGCAATCCGTCGATGGACAGCCGTATCGAGGCGCTGGCGAAAGCCGGCTGCGAGCGCATCCTGGTGGTGCCGCTCTATCCGCAATACGCCGCGGCGACCAGCGCCACGGTGTGCGATGCGGCGTTCGCGGCGCTGGCGCGGCTGCGCGATCAGCCGGCGCTGCGCGTCGTGCCGCCGTACTACGACGACAAGGTCTATATCGATGCGCTGGCGGCTTCGATCGAGGCGGAGCTTGCGCGCCTCCCGTTCAAGCCCGACCTGATCCTGGCGTCGTTCCACGGCATCCCGAAGTCCTACGTGGACGACGGCGATCCCTATCCGTCGCACTGCCACGAGACCGTGCGGCTCCTGCGCGCCCGGCTCGGTCTCGATGAGACCAAGCTGATGCTGACGTTCCAGTCGCGCTTCGGCCGCGCCGAATGGCTGCAGCCCTACACGGACATGACAGTTCAGGCGCTGGCGCAGCGCGGCGTGAAGAACATCGCCGCGGTGATGCCGGGCTTTTCCGCCGATTGCCTCGAAACATTGGAAGAGATCGCGGTGGAGAACGCGCATATCTTCAAGGCGAACGGTGGAGAGAATTTCGCAGCGATCCCCTGCCTCAATGACAGCGAGGCCGGGATGGCGGTAATCTCGCATCTCGTGCGGCGTGAATTGCAGGGTTGGATTTGAGAGCGGTCTACGCTCCAAAAAATTGCTGGGAGGTTCAGATGTTCCGGTTTGGTCGCCTGCCGCTGGCGGGCGTTGCTCTCGCATTATCTCTGATCGCGCCCGCGATGGCGCAGTCATCTCCGGAAGGCACATCTGCGGCAGGCTCCTGGGCGATGAAGAAGCCGCTGCCTGCGCCGCGCAACGAGGTGCAGCTCGCTGCGGTCGGCGGCAAGATCTACGTGGTCGGCGGCAACGTGAACGGCGAAGCCGTGCCGCAGATCGACGAATACGATCCGGCGACCGACAGCTGGAAGGCGCTGGCGCCGATGCCGCGCGGTCTCGACCATCTTGGCGTCGCCGTGATCGGCAACACCATCACCACGGTCGGCGGCTTCATCGGCTCGGTGCATCGCGGCGCGGTGAGCGACGTCTACCAGTATGACATCGCATCGAACACCTGGAAGACGCTGCCACCGCTGAAGGCGCCGCGCGGCTCGGTCGCTGTGGCGGTGCTCAACGGCGAGATCCACGCGATCGGCGGCCGCGGTGTCGACAACACCTTCACGCTCGCCACCCATGAGGTGTTCGATTCCGCAACCGGCGTATGGACCGAGCATGCCCAGTTGCCGCTTGC
Organism: uncultured Rhodoplanes sp.; assembly: GCA_936924235.1. Lineage (GTDB taxonomy): Bacteria > Pseudomonadota > Alphaproteobacteria > Rhizobiales > Xanthobacteraceae > Z2-YC6860. The sequence continues at coordinate 13,520 of CAKZHN010000320.1, forward strand.
CCGGGACCACATGGCGCTGGTCGCCATCGACGGCCTGCTGCACGCCATCGGCGGCCGCACCACCAACCCGGCGAGTCGGGTCGCGCAGCACGACATCTACGATCCCAAGACCGATACCTGGTGGGCCGGTCCGCCGCTGCCGACCGCGCGCAGCGGGCTCGCCTACGCCAACCTGCAAGGGCTCGCCGTGGTGCTCGGCGGCGAACTGCCGCCCGACACGTTCCCGCAGAACGAGGCCTACGACGCCAAGACCAACGCCTGGCGGACGCTGGCGCCGATGCCCGGCGGCCGCCACGGCACCGGCGCCGCGGTGATCGGCAACAAGCTCTACGTGGCCGGGGGCTCGCTCAAGCCCGGCTCGGGCGGGGTGACCGATCAGCTGATCGTTTTCACGGCGCCCTGACGCGCATTCGGCAAACCATTGAATCGGCATGAAATTTCGACGGCTCGGGCGGCTCTGGCGGCCGCCCGGCCGGCTCGCCACATTTGAAGAGGTAACCGAGGGAGGGAACTGTGAACGACTTCTCGCTGCTGGCCGGTATCAATGTCTTCGCCATTGTCCTGGTCGGTCTTGTCATCCTGACCATCTTCTCCGGCGTGAAGACAGTGTCCCAGGGCTATCACTGGACCGTCGAGCGCTTCGGCCGGTACACCCGCACGCTGCAGCCGGGCCTCAACCTGATCGTGCCGTTCTTCGACCGGATCGGCCGCAAGGTGAACATGATGGAGCAGGTGATCGACATCCCGCAGCAGGATGTCATCAGCAAGGACAACGCCACCGTGACGGTCGACGGCCTGGCCTTCTTCCAGGTGTTCGACGCGCCGAAGGCGAGCTACGAGGTCGCCCATCTCGACCAGGCGATCATCAAGCTGACCATGACCAACATCCGCTCGGTGATGGGCGGCATGGACCTCGACCAGATGCTGTCGCATCGCGACGAGATCAACGAGCGTCTGCTGCGCGTGGTCGATGCCGCGGTCTCGCCATGGGGCGTCAAGGTCAACCGCATCGAGATCAAGGACATCGTGCCGCCGGCCGATCTCGTGCAGTCGATGGGCCGCCAGATGAAGGCCGAGCGCGAGAAGCGCGCCGAAATTCTCCAGGCCGAAGGCCAGCGCCAGTCGCAGATCCTGAAGGCCGAGGGCCAGAAGCAGTCGCAGATCCTGGAGGCCGAAGGCCGCAGGGAAGCCGCGTTCCGCGACGCCGAGGCGCGCGAGCGTCTGGCGCAAGCGGAAGCCAAGGCGACCGAGGTGGTCAGCGCCGCGATCGCGCATGGCGATGTGACGGCGATCAACTACTTCGTCGCCGACAAGTACATGAAGGTGCTGGCCGAGTTGGCCGACTCGACCAACCAGAAGACCCTGATCCTGCCGGTCGAGGTGACCGGCGTGCTGGGTTCGCTCGCGGGCATTGCCGAGATCGCCAAGGCGACGTTCGGGCCCGACGGCAGGACGCCATCCTCGACGCCGGGTGCGGCGAGTGCGCCGCGGCGGCCGACCGTTCCGACCACCACCTGAGGGAGGTGAGACATGAGCAACACCAGCTCGATGTTGGCAATGATCACGGCTCTGGGGCCGTGGTCCTGGATCGTCGGCGGCGTGGTCCTGTTCGCACTGGAGCTCGCCGTGCCCGGCGCGTTCATGATGTGGCTCGGCATCGCCGCGGTGCTGGTCGGCGCGATCTCGCTCCTGGTCGACTGGGCGTGGCAATGGCAGTGCATCGCCTTTGCGGCGTTTGCCCTGGCGTCGGTGCCGCTGTGGCGCCGCTTCGCCCTGAAGGTCGAGCCGCAGAGCGAGGCGCCGCTGCTCAACCGCCGCACCGAGGCGCTGATCGGCCGGGTGTTCACGCTCGACAAGCCGATCGTCGACGGCATCGGCACGGTGCGTATCGACGACACCATCTGGCGGGTACGCGGGTCCGATCAGCCGGCCGGCAGCCGGGTCAGGATCACCCAGGCCGACGGCGCCAACCTCGCGGTCGAGCCCGCGGCCTGATGGCGATCAGGCCTGCAGGGACCCGCGGTTTTCCGCGGGTCCGGCGCCGTTAAAGCTCTCGTTAACCACAAATCTTTAATCCTCATTAACCACCGGACGCGGGGCCCCGCGGCCGGGTGCCGGCTTTCGTTCGCTCTCGGGCTGCGGCCCAGGGAGCGCGCGAGCGCCGGCGCGATGCATTGTGCCAGGGAGACCGCTTCTGTCGCGCCGCCGTCACCAGCGTCTTGCCTTTGCGCTCGCGGCGCTGGCCCTGCCATGGCTCGATGCTGCCTTGCTCGGTGACGCACAGGCCCAGTCCGCCCTCTCGCCCTATCAACCCTCGCTGACCGACCCGCGCTACCTGCCGCGCTTCGGCCCGCCGAAGCAGGCATCGTCGCCCGAGAGGGGTCCTGCAACGATCCCGTCAGGCGCGGGCGACACCGGCTATGACGCCACCGGCGTGATCGCCAAAGCGAACAAGAAGAAAAAGAGCAAGCCGAAGCCCGGCGAACCAAAGCCCGCGCCGCCGCCTCCGCCCAAGGGGCGCGGTGCGCCGCAGGCCGCCGAGGGCCACACGCTGGCCCAGCAGGTCGGCGAACGCGATCAGTACAAGTCGCCGGACACGGCGCCGCACCGTGTGGCGCTGCCGCCCGAGGACGCGTTCGAGCCGCTCGGCATCCGCGCCGGCACCTTCCTGCTCAAGCCCGCGATCGACATCACGCGCGGCTACGACACCAATCCGTCGCACATCCCGAACGGGCAGGGCACCGGCTACACGGTGGTCGAGCCGTCGCTCAAGGTGCGCTCGAACTGGTCGGCGCACGAGTTCGGCTTCGACGGCCGCACCAACTATTCGCAGTTCGACAACATCTCGTCGCTCGACCGGCCGAACGCCGAAGCGAAGACCTATCTGCGCCTCGACGCCTTGCGCAACACCACGGTCAACATCGAGGGCCGGTATCTGCTCTCGACCGACTATCCCGGCAGCCCGAACGTGCCGCTGGACGTCGCGAAGCTGCCAATCTTCCAGACCTTCGTCACCTCGCTCGGCGTGACCCAGCGCTTCAACCATTTCGAGGTGCTGGCCAAGGCGAGCTACGACCGCACCATATACAACGACTCCGAGCTCACCGACGGCTCGACGTCGAGCAACCACGACCGCGATTTCAACCAGTATGGCGGCCAGCTGCGCGGCAGCTACGAGGTGTGGCCCGGCGTGAAGCCGTTCGTCGAGATCGGCGTCGACACGCGCCAGCACGACCTGCAGTTCGACCGCAACGGCTTCCAGCGCGACTCCACGGGCGTGACTCCTAAAGTCGGCACCACCTTCGACATCGCCAAGAAGTTCACCGGCGAGGTGTCGATCGGATACACCGACCGGCAATACGCGGACCCGACCCTGCTGCCGGTGCAAGGCGTCGTCTACGACGCGCTGCTGAAGTGGGAGGCGACCGGGCTCACCACCGTGACGCTGAACGCCAACTCCCAGGCCAATGAATCCGTGGTCGCCGGCTGGTCCGGCGCGCTCCGCCGCGACATCGGCATCCAGGTCGATCATGCGCTGCGGCGCTGGCTGATCTGGACCGTGCGGGCCGGCTACGGCTTCGACGACTACATCAGCAACACCTGCTGCGGCAATGGCGATCCGCGGTCCGACAAGCGCGTGTCGCTCGGCTCGGCGATCACCTACAAGCTCAGCCGCGAGATCTGGCTCAAGGGCGAATACCGTTACGACCAGCTCCGTTCCAATGCCACCGGCGTCGACTACAACGCCAATGCCTTCCTGGTCGGGTTGAAGTTGCAGCGCTGACGCGGCATCGTCCTCGCACAGAAACGTGGCGAGGATGGAAATGGCCGAGTTGGTGCAATCCCAGGGTGAACCGGACGTCGGGCGCTGGACCGAGCAGCGCTGGGTGCTCGATAACGTGCTGCGCTCGGTCGGCATCGACTGGGACCAGCCGCGCTCGTTCTATCTCAACGCCGCCTGCGGCATCGAGGGCTCGGCGGACTTCGCCGCGATCCGCGAGCGGGTGAAGAAATACGCCGATATCGAGCCGGCCTTCGCCAACACGGCGCGGCGCCGCGAGGCCAAGGCGCGTGCCGCCGAGGACGACGGTTCGCCGGTCACGGCGCGCGACAATTACTTCATGGCGGCGATTCACTGGGGCTCGGCGCAGTGGTCGCGGCACGAGAACGACGAGACCAATCTGGCCTACAACAAAAATAAACGCGACTGCTACACCAATTTTGCGCGGCTCGCGGCGCACAAGATCGAGCCGGTGTTCATCCCGTTCAAGGGCAAGACGTTGCCGGGCTGGTTTCATCTGCCGCCGAACTACTCAGGCGGCCGCATCCCGGTGGTGATCTCGTTTCCCGGCATGGACACTTACAAGGAGGTTTTCGTCGCTCTGAAAGGCGACCGCTGGCTCGAACGCGGCGTCGCCGTGTTGGCGCTCGACGGGCCCGGGCAGGCGGAGTGCCGCGTGTTGGGGCTCACGGTCAGCATGGAGAACTGGACGGCGGTCGGCAAAGCCGCGGTCGACTGGCTGGTGGCGCGGCCGGAGATCGATCCGCAGAAGATCGGCGCGTTCGGCAACAGCTTCGGCTCGTTCTTCGTCACGCTCGTTGCGGCCAACGAGCCGCGCATCTGTGCCTGCGTGGCCAACTCCAACAACCTGGAGCCCGGCTTCCATGCGATCTTCGAGGAGGCGAGCCCGAGCTACAAGAAGCGCTTCATGTACATGGCGGGCTTCACCGATGAGGCGAAGTTCGACGCCTTCCGCAAGACGCTGACCTGGGAGGGCCATGCCGACAAGATCCGCGTGCCGTATCTCTGCGTCAGCGGCGAGTGGGACGAGCTCAGCCCCATGGTGCACACCCAGCGGATGCTCAAGACCATGAGCAATCCGCGGCGCCTCGTGGTCTATCAGGAGGCGCGCCACGCCATCGGCGCGTGCCCGTCGGTCAATCTCGGGCCGTATCCGCCCACGATGGTGGCCGACTGGATGGCGCAGCGCTTTGCCGGCAAGCCGATGGCGAACGAGCGGTGGTATGTCGACAACACCGGCGCGGTGACCAAGACTTCGCTCTGATTTGGACGCCGCTGTGATTTGAACCGATGAGGAGCCCGCGATGACCGATCCGAGGAAAGTCGAGTTTCCCGGCGCGACCGGGGCGAAGCTCGCGGCGCGTCTCGATATGCCGGCGGAGCCGCGCGCCTTCGCGCTGTTCGCCCATTGCTTCACCTGCGGCAAGGACATCTTTGCGGCGTCGCGGATTGCCGAAACCCTCATGGCCCGCGGCATCGCGGTGCTGCGGTTCGACTTCACCGGGATCGGCGCCAGCGAGGGCGAGTTCGCGAACACCAACTTCTCGTCCAATGTCCAGGACCTCGTGGCGGCGGTCGACTATCTGCGGAAGAATTACGCTGCGCCGTCGTTGCTGATCGGCCATAGCCTGGGCGGGGCGGCGGTGCTGGCGGCGGCGCCGCACGTGCCGGAAGCGACCGCCGTCGTCACGATCGCTGCGCCGTCCTCGGCGGCCCACGTCACGCATCATTTTGCCGCCGATCTGGCGGAGATCAAGGAGAAGGGAATCGCGAAGGTCACGCTGGCGGGCCGCGACTTCACCATCAAGAAGCAGTTCCTGGACGACGTCGCGGAGCAGAACATCCTCGATGGTCTGGGCAAGCTGAAGAAAGCGTTGCTGGTGTGCCATGCGCCGCGCGACGAAACCGTCGGCATCGACAATGCCACTGGGATTTTCGCAGCCGCGCGGCACCCCAAGAGCTTTGTTTCGCTCGATACGGCGGATCACCTGCTGCGGAAGCGCGAGGACGCGATCTACGTGGCCGATGTGATTGCAGCCTGGGCGTCGCGTTATCTGCCGGCCGCGCAGGCGCCGGTGGAATTGCCGCCGGGCATCGTCGAGGTGCGCGAAACGCGTACCGGGAAATTGACGCAGCGGGTGTCGGCGGGACGCCATGTGCTCGTGGCCGATGAACCGGTCGCGGTCGGTGGCGACGATACCGGACCTGGGCCGTACGACTATCTTCTCGCCGCGCTGGGTGCCTGCACGTCGATGACGATGCGCCTCTATGCGGATCACAAGGGACTCACGGTCGAGCGGTTCGGCGTGCGGCTGTCGCATCGCAGGATCCACGCCGAGGACTGCGTCGACTGCGAAACCAAAGAGGGCAACATCGGCGAGATCACCCGCGACATCACGATCGAGGGCGAAATCCCGGAGGCCACGCGGGCGCGGCTGATGGAAATCGCCGAAAAATGCCCGGTCCACCAGACACTCACGCACGAGATCAAGATCCGGTCGCGGCTCGTGCCTCGGGATGACGGAACGGCAAAGTCATAGACTTATTCAGAATCTCTCGGGGCAGCCAGTTCGAACGCATCGGTGCCCTCCCGTTCTATGGCACGTTGCACGAGGCCGGACCGTTTGGCCTCCTCGACGAACTCGTTTGCAAAGGCCAGCCAGGCCGCGCGCCCTTTGGGAACGACCACGCGGTTCAATTGCGCTCCGTAATGGTCGGCTAGCACCTGCGAGCCCGGCAACTCCTTGGCGACCTTGCGAAGAGCTTGACGCGTGGACGCAAAGGCGTGGACTTGGCCGGTGCGCAAGGACTCGAACGCGGATTGCTCATTCTCGCCTAAAACCACTTCCGCCTGCTTCGTAAGCTGGGTCAAGGTTGCCGCCGAGGCGTGACCACGCACCGCCGCGATACGGATGCCCGGCTTGTCTGCATCCGAAGCGCGGAGAATCGCGGAACCCGCGGGCACCAGGAACGTGAATTCTGACTGGATGAAGGGGAACGAGAATTCTCCGATGCTGACCGCGCGGGCGTCCTTCGGCAGGAACACCACGTCGCATGCTCCTGTCTTGAGACATTCGATGACCTGAGGAGGACTCGTGTACTCGAGCAGCACGGCTTGCACGCCGATCCGCGCGGCAAGCGCTCTCGCCATGTCCGGACGAACGCCTCGCAGCTCACCGCTGGCGGCGTCCTTGTTGAATTGGGACGCAAAAAGCCCGACATGTATCTTGCCGGCCTGCTGGAGATCAGCGACGCGCGGATCGGGAACGTTCTGTGCAGGAGCAGCATCCACACCCGCAAGCAGAGTTGCGACCGCCAGACATCTGAAAATTCTAGTCATCAGCTTCTCCAGCCGAGATCGTAGGTATCGGTGATCGAGCGGGTCAAGTTCGATGACTTGGCTGCAGCTAGTCTTCCTGCGGTCTGACGCGTGATCAGTATCAAGAGGATTGAATTTCGCCTGTTCGCTCGACAAGATGCGCGCGCGAGGGAGACGGGTCGAAACCGTCGGCGAAATATTGCGTTTCGTGGGCCACCAGCCCGTCGCGGAACTCCATGATGCTCACCGTGTAGGACTGTACGCCGTCATAGCTCAGCACGAATTCGGTGACCCAGAGATCGCCGCTGCCGATCATACGCTGGACCGTAAAGCGCTTCTTGTTGGGCTGGACGGTACGGCTCTCCTGGATGTTGCGCCGGCCGCGGATGCGCTCGCCCGATTGCGGATAATTGAGCACGGCATCTTCGTGGTAGATTTCATGCTCGACCTCGAAATCGCTGGCGTCCGAAGCCTTCCAATGGCGTTCCAGCGCCAGCCGAACGGCTCGATCATCCATCTCGATCTCCCGCCTGCGCGCAGTCCCTATTCCGGCAGCCCGGCGCGTCGCAGGCCCTCCATGAAAGTGGCCAGGTCTTCAGGTCGTCGAAGCACAACCCAGTCTTCGACATTTGAGATACGGAGCGAGGCGTCGATGCGGCGCACATGCTCGACGGCATGCCGGGCTTCGTCCATCCGGCCGGCCAGCGCATGGCTTGCCGCGCTGAAGGCGCACACTCGCAGAATATTGGGTAGCTCCCGTGACGCCTTTTCTGCCCAGGCAGACGCAACGTCGAAGCGGCGGGCAAACAGGTGCGCCATCGCGGTCCCGGTCTGCATCTGGAAGATCTCCGGATCCAGCGGGCTCAGGCGCATCGCGCGGGCAAAGCGCTCCACGGCATCGTCATGTTCGCCGAGCGAAATTCTTTGAAACCCGCTCAGGTACCAGGCAGCCGATAGGCCGGGGTTGAGCTTGAGCGCTCGGTCGACCGCCGCGACCCCTCTGTCGAGATCGCCGCCGAAATGGGGGTACGCGCGACCCCCTCTCGAAAGAGCGACGGCGTCGTCTGCTCCCAGTTCCACAGCGCGGTTCGCCAACCGGGCGCCTTCGGCAAATTCCTGCGAGCGCTCGCTCGTCCAGTTGTTCATTTTTCGCCAGTAGTAGCACGACGCCGCCATGCCATAGGCCGATGCAAAGCCCGGATCGAGTTCGATGGCCTTGCTGAAGAACGGCAGCGCCTCGCTGATGGCTTGTCTGGTTCCGCGATGGAAGCTTGCCATGCCCCGCAGATAGTAGTCATAGGCATCCAGGCTTTCGGTCGGCTTGCGCTTCGACCTTTCGATCTCGGCGCGCTCCAGTGTGGGCGTGATCGCGCCGACGACCCGCTCGGCGACCTGGTCCTGCAATTCGAAGATGTCGTCGAGCGAACCTTCGAAGCGGTCGGCCCAGAGATGCATGCCGGTCGTCGCATCGACGAGCTGGCCGGTGATGCGGACGCGGCTCGCCGCCTTGCGGACGCTGCCTTCGAGCACGTAGCGCACACCCAGCTCCCGGCCGACCTGCTTCACATCCACGGCGCGGCCCTTGTAGGTGAAGCTCGAGTTGCGCGCGATCACGAGCAGCCAGCGCGTGCGCGCCAGCGCCGTGATGATGTCCTCGACCACACCGTCGGCGAAGTATTCCTGCTCCGGATCGCCGCTCCAGTTCTGGAACGGCAAGGCCGCAATGGAGGGACTGTCGAGAAGGAGAAGCCCTGGCGCGGACGCGGCGTCTGCTTTCACGGCTCCAACGGCTGGAGGAGCCCGATCATCCGTCGCTTCTCTGACCTCGCCGACGAAGCGAAATCCCTTGCGGGCGACAGTGCGGATCAGACGCTGGTCTTCGCCGCTGTCGCCGACCGCCTTGCGCACGGCGTTGATGTGGCTGGTCAAGGTCGATTCAGAGACGATGCGGCCGCTCCAGACCGCCTCCAGCAGGCTATCCTTGCTGACGACATGCTCGCGGTTCTGGATCAGGTGGAGCAGCAGGTCGAAGACCTTGGGGCCGATGGCAACAGCCCCGGCGTGCCGGGTCAGCTCCCGCCGATCAGGGTCGAGCGCATAGTTTTCGAACAGGTACTGCACTTCCGCGCTCCGTCGCCCGGGAGCATGAGACCGTCAGTCCACCCAAACCATTGATAGCACAGCGATCATTGCGTGACACGCGCGTCCGATGACGGCCGCTTGGACGGAAAACCAAGGCAAATCCAAGATCATGACAAGGCCATTGCAAAGTCTTCTGGCCCGGCCGCTGGCAGAAACGTCCCCATCGAAACACCGCAAGAGGACGTTTTGCCATGCAACGACTTCTCATCATCGGCGCCGGGTTTGCCGGAATGTATGCCGCAATATCCGCCGCCCGCCTCCGCCATCTGCAGGGCGTATCGCCCAAGGACCTCGAGATCGCGCTGATCTCGCCCGAGCCCTTCCTCGTGATCCGGCCGCGGCTGTACGAACCCAAGCCGGAGACGATGAAGGCACCGCTCACCGATCTCCTCCGAGAGCTCGGCGTCCGCTACGTGCAAGGGTCGGTCGAGACGGTCGACAGCGCGTCCTGCCTGGCGAGCTTCGTCGGGCCCGGCGGCAAGCTTGAGACGCTGCCCTACGACCGGCTGGTCCTGGCGACCGGCAGCACCGGTTTCCGCCCCAACGTTCCCGGCCTTGCGCAGCACGCATTCGGCGTCGACCTGATGGACGAAGCCATCAAGCTCGACCACCACCTCCATGCGCTGGCAAAGCAGCCGTCGTCGAAGGCCCGCAACACCGTCGTCGTGGCGGGAGGCGGCTTCACCGGAATCGAAACCGCGACCGAGATGCCGCGGCGGCTGCGTGCGATCCTCGGCAACGACGCCGACATCCGGGTGGTGCTCGTCGAGCGTGGCGAGCTGATTGCGCCCCAGACCGGCGACAACCCGCGGCCCGTGATTGCGAAGGCGATCCGCGACGCCGGCGTGGATATGATCCTTGGCGTGGGCGTCACCGCGCTGGACGAGTCCGGTGTGACGCTGTCCAACGGACAGCACATCGAGAGCTCGACGGTGATTTGGACGGCGGGAATGCGCGCGTCGCCGCTGACCGCACAGATTTCCGCATCGCGCGACAATCTGGGCCGCCTGATCGTCGACCCCGACTTGCGCGTGCCTGGCGCCAAGACCGTGTTTGCGAGCGGCGACACGGCGAAAATCGCTGCGGACGGTCTGGGCAACGTTGCGCCGATGACCTGTCAGTTCGCGATCCGGCTCGGGGCCTTCGCGGGCCACAACGCGGCCGCCGATCTGCTGGGTCTGCCGACCGAGCCCTATGAACAGAAGACCTACGTGGTGTGCCTCGACCTTGGGTCTTCGGGAGCGGTTTTCGCGCGCGGATGGAATCCGCAATTGGAGCAGGTCGGAGAACTGGCCAAGGCGACCAAGCGCGACATCAACACCGTCTGGATTTATCCGCCGCGTCCTGAGCTGGACAAGCTGTTCGCCCCTGCTCCGGCGGAGGTGATGGACCTCTCGGCCTGGTCGGTGCCGATCAACGCCGTGGCCGCGTAGCGCACCGCGCGCCCACGACAAGCCAACGAACACAGCAACACAACGCAAGGAACTCAGACCATGAATACGATGACGACGGCAATGAACACGAACACGACGAAGGGCGGCATGGGGCCGATGCTCGACGAGCTGGTTCCGTCGCGCTATGCGCTGAAGGTCGGCGAGATCGACGTGCTGGTGATCAGCGATGGCATCCTGTCGCTGCCGACCAAGATGCTGGCCCACGACGCCGATCCGGCCGTCCGGGCGGCCTGGCTGAAGAACAGCTTCCTGCCGCCGGAGATGATCGATTGGCCGCTGAACGTGGTCGTGGTGCGCAGCGGCGGCCGGACCATCCTGGTCGATGCAGGCGTCGGCGAGAACCCGAACCTGCCGAAGGCCGGGCAGTTGGCCCATCGGCTGGGAGCCGCCGGCGTTGACCTTGCGTCCGTGACCGACGTGGTGCTGACCCACATGCACATGGATCACATCGGCGGGCTGTTGGTCGACGGCGTGAAGGAGCAGCTGCGTCCGGATCTCCGGATCCACGTGGCGGCCGCCGAGGTCAAGTTCTGGGCGTCGCCTGATTTCTCCCAGACCTCCATGCCGGACGGATTCCCGGACGCGCTTCGCGCGACCGCCAAGCAGTTCGTGAGCGAGTATCGCGGCAATCTGCGGACGTTCGAGGAACAGCACGAGGTCGCGCCGGGCGTGGTCGTCACCCGCACCGGCGGCCACACTCCGGGCCACAGCGTGGTTCGCCTCAAGTCCGGCGGCGAGGCGCTGATGTTCGCCGGCGACGCCGTGTTCATGGTCGGGTTCGAACAGCCCGATTGGCACAACGGCTTCGAGCATGACCCCAAGGAGGCGGCCCGCGTCCGGGTCGGTCTGATGCGGGAGCTGGCGGCGACCGGCTCGCTGCTGCTGGCCACGCACCTGTCGTTCCCGTCGGTCTGCCATGTGAAGGTTGACGGCGACGTGTTTCGTTGCGTGCCGGCGGTCTGGGATTACTGACCGTTTGTTCGGTTTCGGTGCCCGCTGTCGCGGCGAACAGCGACCATCATGAATCAGGAGCACAAGTCCGCTTTGGGTCCAGAGCGGACTTGTGCATCCCTGATTTGGAATGTCTGCCGGACAGCCTGGCGGGTCATTGGTCGCTTTCCCAACCAGTGTTGATAGACCTTGCGTTTGCAAGATTAATCTTCCGCGCTCTCACATTCCGTCTTAAAGCCGGCATGCCTTGCTCAGTCGAAGACGCCGTCGATCGCGGCATCCGAAAACAAAGCAAGGTGCGGCCGCCGACAACGCGTGCCGCGATGGAGCGCCGAGAGGCGCCCG
>CAKZHN010000321.1 GCA_936924235.1 uncultured Rhodoplanes sp.
GTAAACACAGGGGGCCGGGCGCCACACCTTGCTCCGCCAACATGACGCCTCATGAGAGCGCCCTCAGTTGAGCAAGGCAGCGCCGACCCTACGCAATGCAATGAAGCCGTCAAATTCGACGCCCCTGTTTGCAAGGTCCGTCAACAGTGTGGGGAGCCGCACATTTCGCGCATCGCTGCGCACGCCGTTCCGGCTCATCGGGTTGTGCAACCGTACGACCGCGACCATCGGTCCCGCGACACTGTGCGACGTTTCCGCGACAGCCAAGCCGACGCATGAACGTGGCGGGGAGACGACCAGCCATGCAGTCATCGTGGAATTCATCGACAAGCCGTCAGGTAAGCAGCTCAGCTTGAAACAGTGTCTCGACAACGCCCGCCTGTGCCGCGACATGGCGGCGCACCCGGGCAACCGCGAGCACCAGTCGTTCCTGCTGGAGATGGCCCGATCGTGGGAGGAGCTTGCTGCCGCAAGGAGCAAGGGCGGGGCCGCGCACTGAATAGCCGCGCCCTATCGGCTCATAGCGCCGGGGTCTGCGCCAGGCGATCCAGACAGACGGTCCGAGTGTAAGTCCGCGCAAAGTCACGGAGTTTTAACCGCGAAGAGTCCATCGTCATGGAAACGATTCGTGGAGTTGCTTTGTGAGTGCCGAGATCATCCGCCTCGAAGACTTCCGGGCCCCATCCGACCATGACGAAATGGATTGCGACATGGTCACGGCCATCGATGTTGCGGTGCGCGACCTGCGCGAGATCCTGAGCTTCTGGGGCAGCGAAGGCGCCCGTGTGCGGGCGGAGGAATGCGAGCGGATGCTGACGCGCGTGCTCAAGCACGGCGTGCTGCCGCCGGTGGTATCCTAGCCCGGCCGCTCACGGCGAGTGATTGGTGTCCCAGCGCGGCTCGGTCATGCCGGGCGCGAAAACCTCCTCGACGGTGCCGTGCCGCGGAGCGAGACCCTGCTCGAACGACCAGCGCAGCATCGCCTCGAGCTCCTTGCGGTTGGCGTTGGCGCCGTAGGGCCACATGTTCGGACCCATGACGTCGTAAGCCCTGCGCAGATCGTCCGAGAGCCACGGCAGCATGGCGTAGAACATGCCGGTCGATTTCATCTCCTCGGCCGCGAGATTGCGCGCCTGAAGGCACGCCTTGTAGACGTTGCCGGCGAGCCACGGATGCTGCTCGGCGAGTGACTTCCGCACCGCCATCAGGTGCATGATCGGGAACATGCCGGTCTTGCGGAAGTAGGCTTCCTCCGCCGCGCGGTACTCCGGAAACAGCCGGCCGACGTTCGGCGCCTTCTCGGCATAGCAGCGCGGCTGCACCGCGGTGATCAGCGCATCGAGCTCGCCGTCGGCGAGCATCCCCGACAGCGTCTTGTCTGGCGGGATGGTGATGAGCTCGATCTCCTTGGGCAGCTTGATCGGCGTGCGCTCGCCGCGGCCGGGCTTCTGCAGGCCGCCGTTGCGCCAGCGCATCTCGGAGGTCTTCACGCCGTATTCGTCGGAGAGCATGCCGCGGATCCAGAGCGCCGCCGTCATCTGATATTCGGGCACGCCGACGATCTTGCCGCGCAGGTCCGCCGGCTCGCGGATGCCGCGGTCGGTGCGGATGTAGATGTCGCCGTGCCGGAACACGCGCGACACGAAGGCCGGGATCGCGACGTACTGGCTGTCGCCGCGCAGCGCGGTGAGGATGTGCGAGCTTGCCGACAGCTCGGTGACGTCGAAGTCCTGCGTGGTGTAGACGCGCGGGAACAGCTCCTCGGGGCGCAGCGGGAAGAAGTTGCAGTCGCAGCCTTCGACCGGCACGCGGCCGCTGATGATCGGGTTCAGGCGGTCATAGGGGCAGCACGCGAAGCTGATTTTCAGTTGGGACACGGGAGGGCTCCGGAGGGACGTGGGCAGCAATGGCGATCGGGTCGCCATTATGCCTGTTGTTGGCCGACGCGCCACGCATGACGGCTCCGCTATTCCACTCTGTCATTTGATGTATATTGCGGCCCTCAACTTATGGGGGCGAATATGAAACTTGCACTTTTGACTTTCCTGTCGGTGCAGACCGACGCGCTGGCCATGACCAAGAAAAAGTCGTCGTCGGCGAGCAAGTCGCACTCCGGCTGTGTGCCGTCGGGCTCGGCGATGAGAGGCGATCGCCTCAAATACAACATTGCCCGCCGCTGAGCCGATCGGGGGCATCTGTCATGTCTAAATTGAACATCGGCTTTGCCGTCGTGTCGTGTGCCTTGTGGCTGGCGAGCATGGCGGCTCATGACGCTGTGTACGCCAACGCAAACGCGCCGGAAACGCCGCGGGGCAAGTGTGCCCAGCAGGCGGGTGGCAAGTACAATCCGTCAACTGGTCAATGGCGCACCGACGGTTCGCCCGAGCAGGTGGCGAAATTCGAAAGCTGCCTGAAGGCGCGAGGGATCGCGTCTTCGCGTTCCTCGGGGCGGAGCAGCGGAGGCGGCTGCAGGACCAGCAGCGGCCGCGGCATGTCCAACAGCGGCAAGGGAGCTTACGTCGGTTGCTAGATCGATCTCTGCGTTGATTGGGAGGCTCTGTTTCAGCCATCAGATTGGGATGGGACAGAGCCTCTCTCTCGACGCCGCGCCATGCCCGGCGCGCCGTCACGGCGTGCGCGCGAGATCGTCCAGGATCGGCTCCCAGGTCCGCTGCTCGGTCTGGATGAAGGCTTCAGTCTCGGCAGGCGACAGCGGGTGGGTGTAGCTGCCGAGTGCGGCGAGCCTGGCGCGGACCTCGGTCCGGGTGAGAACCTGCCGCAGGTCGTCGTTGACCTTGCGCACGATGGTGTCCGGCGTGCCGAGCGGCGCCACCAGCGCGAGCCAGCCGGCGCTGCGAAACTCTGGCACGGTCTCGGCCGCGGCGGCGAGATCGGGGAATTCCGCAAGCCTGCTGCCGGAGCCGACCGCGATGCCGCGAAGGCGGCCCGCCTGCATGGCGCCAAGGAGTGCGGTGCCGCCTTCGATCAGCATCTGCACGCGGCCGCTGGAGAGATCGCTCATGGCCTGCGCGGGCCCGCCGGAGTAGGGCACCATCAGAAGTTTGATGCTGGCGCGGCGCTCCAGCAGCTCGCCGGTCAGATGACTCTGACGGCCGCGTCCGGCGACCGCGTAGGAGACCTCACCCGGCTTGTCTTTCGCCAGCGCAATGAGATCGGCGAGCGAATGAATGCCGGTCTGTGGCGACACCGTGATGAACATCGGCTGCTCGCTCACGAGACTCACCGGCACGAAATCCTGCGGCACATGCGCCGGAATGTTCGGTGCCGCGCCCTTCATGGTGACGAACGTGGAGGAGACCGCCATGAAGAACGTGCTGCCGTCCGGCGCCGCATTGGCGGCGGCGCGCGCGGCGAGCGAGCCGCCCGCTCCCGGCTGGTTCAGCACCACGACCTGCTGCGACCAGTGCTGGCCGAGCTGGTCGGCGACGATGCGCAGGATCACGTCGGGCGCGCTGCCCGGCGCGGAGTCGGAGATGATTTTGACCGGGCCGGAGGGGTAATCCTGCGCGGATGCGGGCAGGGCGGTCGACATGGCGATCGCGGCCATAAGGGCAATTGTGAAGGGTTTCAATGCCAGCTCCTGCGGCAGGTCAGCGGAAGGAGCAGATACGGGCAGGAATCATGCCATGATTTCAGGGCGCTACGATAGCGGCTCGAGACCTCAGACCGGCATCCTACTTTTTCGCGACCGCGTTGCGTGTATTTCCATAATTTTGCAATCATATCGGTAAGCAAGGGAGGGGATAATGGACTGGGTCGTCACCTGGACTGAGATCAAAGATCAGCTTCCATTCCTTTTCAGGTATTCCGTAAATGTCTTAGCCTGCTTCGGCATCGCTTTCATTGTCTGCGGAATTGTTGAAATGAGAAACAAGGGGGCGTTTCCTTTTCTCGAAAGCCTTTGCCGATCAATCGGTGATCCACTCGCTGTGTTCGGTGTGCTTTTGGCAGGTTGTTCGATATATGTTGAGGCTGAGCATCCGACCCGTCCTGAAAAGATCAGCAAATATTTCACCGCACCGATATTGATCCTCGGATGTCTGGTTGTGTTGGCCGTGATTTGGCAACGGCGAAAAATCTCGCCGGCTATTATCAACGGCCTCGTGATGATTGGAATAGCCGCTTGTCTGTTGCGATTGCAGCCTAATCCTTATTTTCTACCGTGAAGTATCCCGGCATATCTGTAGTTGCGGCAGGCACATTTGCCGGTGACGACCCCGCCCGACCGCGGCCTCGTAGGCCCGCCGACCGGCTCCTGCGGCTTGATCTGCGCGCGCATGCCGGTTGCGATCATCGTATAGGCGTCGACCCGGAGGTACGTCGACCAGTAGCAACTTGATCTCGGCGATCCGCGAAAGTTGTCTGGCCAAAGACGCTCCATGAAACGCAGACAGAAAAGCTATGCGTTTGAACGGCGGGATTTGGGACGCCATTCGTGCCATCTTGCGAAGCCTAGCGGCTGCCGCTTTGCACGATCGCGAAACAAAGCGAAATCGAAATCGTCCGAGGAAACGTCATGACCCCACCGGCCACGCCATTGCGGCAAGACCTTCATGGAACCCGGTATTCGGAGGCCGAACGGGCCGCGCGTATCGATCTCGCGGCGGCTTATCGTGCGGCGGCGGTCTACGGCTGGAGCAACCTGATCTACAATCATATCGCGCTCCGGGTGCCGGGCGAGCCGGAGCACTTTCTCTTCAAGCCGCATGAGCTGATGTTCGAGGAGGTGACGGCGTCCTGCCTGCTCAAGGTCGATCTGAAGGGCAATTCGGCCGACGGCACCGGCCGCAAGCCGCATCCCGGCTTCACCATCCATGCCTCGGTTCTCCAGGCCCGCCCGGACGTGCAATGCGTCGTGCATGTGCATCCCGAAGAGGGGATCGCGATGTCGGCGCACGGCGAAGGCCTCAAGCCGATCTCGCAGGACTCGATGCATTTCTACAATCGCGTCGGCTACAACGACTACGACGGCCAGGCGAGCCCGACCGACCAGCGCAAGAAGATGATCGCGGACCTCGGCCAGCATTGGGCCCTGATCCTGCGCAACCACGGGCTCCTGACCTGCGCCAACAGCGCCGCGCTCGCGATCATGCTGATGAAGTATCTCGTGATGTCCTGCCGCACCCAGCTCATGCTGGAGGCGTCGGGCGCGCCGATCGTCATTCCGCCGCCGGAGGTTTGCGAGGCGGCGGCGAAGCGCTGGGAAGCGCAATACGCCAAGGCGCATCCGACGGCCGAATGGGACTCGGTGCTGCGGATGCTGGACCGGGTCAATCCGGGCTATCGCGACTGATCGGTTCGGCGGCGCATCGCATTCGGCGACAACAACAAGAACCAGGAAACAGCGGCGCGATCTTCGCCCGCTGCAGGTGAGGAATATGCTTCGTTCGATTCAGGTCATGCGGGCCGCGGCGGTTCTGGGCTCTGTTTTTCTGACGTCGGCAACGATCCCGGCGGCCATGGCGCAGCCCGCGTCGGACTTCTACAAAGGCAAAGTCGTTGCCATCGTCATGGGGACCGGCCCCGGCGGTTCGTACGATCTTTATGGCCGCATCATCGCGGCGCATCTCGGGCGAATGATCCCGGGCAATCCCAAGATCATCGTCGAGCAGATGCCGGGCGCCGGCGGGATCATCGCCGGCAACTACATCTTCAACACGGGGCCGCAGGACGGCACCAAGATTTTGATGTCGCATCCGCTGCCGCTGATCGAGAAGCTCGAGCCGAACCAGGGCGTGCGATATGAGTCCGCCAGGTTCCAGTGGCTCGGCACCTACGATTCCATCAACCAGGTGATGGCGCTGTGGCACACCGCGCCGGCGCTGAGCCTGGCCGATCCGAAAGCCAAGGACCTGGTGCTCGGCTCGTTCAACAAGACGCATCTGAGCTATCAATGGGCGATGATGGCGAAGAACGTGCTGGGGGCGAGTTACAAAGTCATCACCGGATACCCGAGCGGCAATCACCTCAACCTCGCGATGGAGCGCGGCGAGATCAGCGGCTGGGTGGTGGCGTGGGAAAATCTCACCGGCACCAAGCCCGACTGGCTTGCCGAGAAGAAGGTGATCCTGCCGATGCAGTTTGCGCCTGCGCGGATGCGCGACCTGCCTGACGTGCCGACGCTGGGCGAGCTTGCGCCCGCCGACAAGAAAGACATCGTCGATTTCGTCGTTGGCGGAACGCCGTTCTCGCGGGCGCTCGCGGTCGGTCCACAGGTGCCGGCGGATCGCGTTGCGGTCCTGCGCCGCGCCTTCGACGATCTCATGCGTGACGAGGCATTCCTGGCCGACGCGGCCAAGCTGAAGCTCAGCATCGAGCCCCGCAATGCCGAGCAGGTCCAGGCGATGGTGAACAAGATCGTCGGCGCGACGCCGGAGCTGGTCACGCGCGTGAAGCAGGCGATCGGGCAGGAGTAGGGACGAGCGGCTGGCCGTCCTACCTGACACCTTTATGAGCGTATCGGCGCCGGGTCCGGTAAGTCTGGGAGATTGCGGGCCAACAGAGCTTACGTCTCATCGCTCTTCGGCTTCTTCGAGTCGTCCCTTCAGCCGCAAAGTCCTGAGCCGGCCCTCCGCAAGTTGCTCCCAAATTGCGGCCATCCGCAGAAGTTTCGCGCGATGCAAGGCTGGCGCCTCGCGCGCCAAGTCCCGGCATTGAGCGGCCTTCTGCAGATACTGCGAAAGTTTTTTCATCGCGCGCGTTCGGCTGCCGTGAAAGAAGGCACCGGCCAGCCCGGGTGGTGTCGGGCCGGGCCGATGCGGGCGGGGCCTTGCGGGGCTCCCGGCTTTGATTGCGTGTGCCGCCGGTACGCGAATGATCGCCGCCCGGATCGGAAAGGCTCGCCAGAGCTACCGGAGATCGACAGAAGGGTCTTTGTGAGCCGCGGCCATTTCTTTGTTTTGGCGCGCCAACCGTGCGGGCATCGGCGACGTGCGTTGGTGGCGACCCCGCCTGGATTCGAACCAGGGACCCTCAGCTTAGAAGGCTGATGCTCTATCCAACTGAGCTACGGGGCCACACCACGCCGGCCAACTCACAGCCGGCCAAACCACGGCCAAACAGCCGCGACCACGCCTGATTTACCCGGCCCGTGCCGCCGCGCCTAGGGCGCTTGTGCATTGCCGCAAAGCGCCGTGTCCGTCCGCCGTGACCCAGTCTAATTCACAATTCCTATCAAACGGATGAACCTTCTCCGTTGCGCCTGCGACAAACCCTCGCCGGGTCCCGGCCACGACCTCGACACGATTCGGGGGTGTGATTTGATGGTCACCCCGCGGAAATTTGACCAGCCGCGGGGCAGGAGGATTCCGCCATGATCGCGTCCGCCCGCGTCGGCCTGTTTGCCGCGCTCGTCACCCTTGTCTCTTTTTTTGCGTCGATTGTCCTGAACTCCGGGGCGGCGTTTGCCGCCGACAAGGCCTTCCAGCGCACCGACCTGGCGGACAGCGCGATCAAGCTCGAGGCCCAGATCAAGAGCGATGCGGCCTCGCCGTCGAAGCCCCTGGCGCAGCTCCGGCGTGATGCCGACGCGGCGTTCCAGAAGAACGATGTGCGCAACGGTGTGGTTCTCCTGGGCCAGATCCTCGCCCAGGCGCCGAATGAGAACCTGACCTGGCTGCGTTTCGCCCGCGCCACGCTGCTGCTCTGGGCGCCGAACGACAACGAGCGACAGGAGCTGCAGCAGCGCGCCGCGACCGCGGCTTATATCGCGTATCAGCGCGCCGGCAACCGGAACGAGGAGGCCGATGCGCTGACTGTGCTCGGCAAGAGCTTCGCCGACCGTCGCATCTGGAGGCCCGCGCTCGACGCGCTGCGGCTGTCGCTCGAATTGCGCGAGGTCGCCGACATCCGCGCCGCTTACGAGAAGATGCGCGAGGATCACGGCTTCCGCATGCTCGACTACTCGGTCGACTCGGACGCGGCATCGCCGCGGGCGTGCTTCCAGTTCTCCGAGGAGCTGCCGGCGAAGCGCGCCGACTTCTCGCCGTTCGTGGCGGTCGTGGGTCAGGACAAGCCGGCGCTTTCGGCCGACGACAAGCAGCTCTGCGTCGAAGGGCTCAAGCACGGCGAGCGCTACACCGTCACGCTGCGCGCGGGGCTGCCTTCGACCGTGAAGGAGACGCTGTCGAAATCCGCCGAGCTCACGATCTATGTGCGTGACCGCAAGCCTTTCGCACGCTTCGCCAGCAAGGCCTATGTGCTGCCGCGCACCGGCCAGCGCGGCATCCCGGTGGTCAGCGTCAACACCAAGGCGGTCAACATCGCGGTCTATCGCATCAGCGATCGCAACCTGATCGAGACCGTGCTCGGCCGCGACTTCCAGCGCAATCTCGAGTCCTACGAGATCGACCGGCTGACCGACAGCAAGGCCATCAAGGTGTGGAACGGCGAGCTCGCGGTCGAGCAGACGCTCAATGTCGATGTGACCACCGCGTTCCCGGTCGACCAGGCGGTCGGTGACATGCAGCCCGGCGTCTATGTGATGACCGCCGACGTCAAGGGCTCGTCGACCGACACCGACGACTCGATCTCGACCCAGTGGTTCGTCGTCTCCGACATGGGGCTCGCGGCCTATTCGGGCAGCGACGGCATCAACGTGTTCGTCAATTCGCTCGCCTCGACCGAGCCGAAGGGCCAGATCGAGGTGCGGCTGATGTCGCGCGGCAACGAGGTGCTCGGCATCAAGCGCACCGACGCCGCGGGCCGTGTGCAGTTCGAGGCGGGGCTTTCGCGGGGCGAGGGCGCGCTGGCGCCGGCCATGCTGGTCGCGACCGACTCCAAGGGCGACTACGGCTTTCTGAATCTGAAAGGCCCGGCGTTCGATCTCTCTGATCGTGGCGTCGCGGGCCGCCCGCCGGCCGCAGGGCTCGACGCTTTCGTCTACACCGAGCGCGGCGTCTACCGCACCGGCGAGACCGTACACATCACGTCATTGCTGCGCGATCCGCAGGGCGTGGCGGCGCCGGGCGTGCCGCTGACCTTGGTGGTCGAGCGGCCGGATGGCCTGGAATACAAGCGTGTCGCGCTCAATGACCTCGGCATGGGCGGCTATTCGCTCAGCATGCCGATCTCGACCGCGGCCACGACCGGCACCTGGCGCGTGCGCGCCTTCACGGATCCGAAGCGCGCTTCGGTGGGCGAGACCACCTTCCTGGTCGAGGACTATGTGCCCGATCGGCTCGAGTTCGATCTGGCGGCTCCGGCCGGCAAGATCGCGCGCAGCGGTCCGGCCAAGCTCACGGTCGACGGCCGCTATCTCTATGGCGCGCCGGCCTCGAGTCTCGATCTCGAAGGCGAGGTGGTGATCCGCGCGGCGAGCGAGAGGCCTGGGCTTGCCGGCTATCAGTTCGGCATCACCGATGAGGATGTCGCAACGGTGCGCCAGCCGCTCGAAGACCTGCCGCAGACCGACGACAAGGGCAAGGCGAGCTTCGACGTCGCGATCGACAAGGTGCCGGAGACCTCGCGGCCCCTGGAGGCACAGGTGATCGTGCGGATGGCCGAGGCCGGCGGCCGCGCGGTCGAAAGAAAGCTCACGCTGCCGGTGGTCGCTGCCGGCAACATGATCGGCGTGAAGCCGTTGTTCTCGGGACGCTCGCTCGGTGAGGGCGAGAGCGCGAGCTTCAACGTCGCGCTGGTCGACCGCGACGGCAAGATGCTGGCGGCGAACGGCTTGCGTTATGAATTGCTCAGGATCGAGTCGCGCTATCAATGGTACCGTCGCGACGGCCGCTGGGACTACGAGGCGATCAAGCTCACGCGGCGCGTCGCCGACGGCAAGCTCGATCTGAAGGCCGGCGAAGCCGGCCGGATCGCTGCGCCGGTGCAGTGGGGCCGCTACCGGCTCGAAGTGTCGAGCGCCGACGGCAGCGGGCCGACGACCTCCATCAGCTTCGACGCGGGCTTCTATTCGGATGCGACGGCGGATACGCCGGACCTTCTGGAGGTCGCGCTCGACAAGCCGGAGTACAAGGCGGGCGACACGATGACCGTTGCGGTCACGGCGCGCACCGCGGGCCGGGTCACGCTCAACGTGATGGGTGAGAAGCTCCTCTCCACCATGACGCAGGACGTGCAGCCCGGCTCGGCGAAGATCTCGCTGAAGGTCGGCTCCGACTGGGGCACTGGCGCTTATGTGGTGGCGACGCTCCGCCGCCCGCTCGACGCGCGTGCGCAGCGCATGCCGGGCCGCGCCATCGGCGTGCAGTGGTTCGCGATCGACAAGAAGGCGCACACGCTGGCGGTCGATCTGACGTTGCCGCAGCTGATCCGGCCGAACACGAGGCTCCGCATTCCGGTCAAGGTCGACGGCCTCGGCTGGAGCGACCAGGCGCGCATCGTGGTGGCGGCCGTGGACGTGGGCATCCTCAACCTCACCAACTACAACCCGCCGGCGCCGGACAACTATTATCTCGGCCAGCGCCAGCTCTCGTCCGAGATCCGCGATCTCTACGGGCAGCTTATTGACGGCATGCAGGGCACCCGCGGTGCGATCAGGACCGGCGGCGACGAAGGCGGCCAGCTCAACGGCAGCCCGCCGACGCAGGCACCGCTCGCGCTCTATTCCGGCGTCGTCGACGTGAGCTCCGGCACCGCGACGGTCGAGTTCGACATCCCGGCCTTCTCCGGCACGGTCCGCGTCATGGCGGTGGCCTGGAGCAAGGACAAGGTCGGCCGCGCCAACGGCGACGTCACGGTGCGCGATCCGGTGGTGCTCACCGCGACCTTGCCGCGCTTCCTGCTGACCGGCGACCGCGGCACCATGAATCTGGACCTCGACAACGTCGAGGGCCAGGCCGGCGCCTACAGCGTCACCACGTCCGCCGAGGGCGCGGTGACCATCGGCGGCGATGCCTCGAAGTCCGTGCAATTGCGCGCCAAGCAGCGCGACCGGCTGGTCGTGCAGCTCAACGCGCAGGGCTCGGGCACAGGCACCGTCAAGGTCGCAATCAAGGGACCGGGCGACTTTGCGCTCGAACGCAGCTACGCCATGAACGTCAAGCCTGCGACCCAGGTGCTGACGCGACGCACGGTGAAGAGCATCGCCAAGGGCGAGAGCCTGACGGTGTCGAACGATCTCTTTGCCGACTTGGTGCCGAATACGGGAGCCGTGGCGATCTCGGTCGGCGTGCCGACCGCGCTCGACGCGGCGACCCTGCTGAAGGCGCTGGACCGCTATCCGTTCGGCTGCTCGGAGCAGATCACCAGCCGGGCGATGCCGCTGCTCTATGTCAACGAGCTTGCGACCGCAGCGCATCTCGCCATGGACGACGCCATCGACCAGCGCATCCGCGACGCCATCGAGCGGGTGCTGGCGCGGCAATCCTCCAACGGCTCGTTCGGCTTGTGGGGCATCGGCGGCGACGACGCCTGGCTCGATGCTTACGTGACGGACTTCCTGACGCGGGCGAAGGAGAAGGGCTTCGCGGTGCCGGACACGGCGTTCAAGCTCGCGCTCGACCGGCTGCGCAATGTGGTCGCGACCGCGCAGGACGTGTCGAAGGACGGCGGCCGGAACCTCGCCTATGCACTGTATGTGCTGGCGCGGAACGGCATCGCTCCTCTGGGTGATCTCCGCTATCTCGCCGACGCCAAGCTCGGCGATATCGGCACACCGATCGCCAAGGCGCAGATCGCTGCGGCGCTGGGGCTGTTGGGAGACCGCACCCGCGCCGAGACGGTCTACAAGTCGGCGCTCGACGATCTCAACCCGCCGGCGCAGACGACGCCATTCAGCCGCGAGGACTATGGATCGACCCTGCGCGATGCCGCAGCGCTCGTGACGCTCGCGAGCGAAGCCGGCGGCTCGAAGCCGCTGATCGTCAACGCCGTGCAGAAGATCGAGCAGGCGAGGGCGCGCAGCTCCTACACGTCCACGCAGGAGAATGCCTGGATGGTGATGGCCGCGCGCGCCATTGCGAAGGACGCCGGCGGTGTCTCGCTCGAGGTCGCGGGCAGCACCCAGAAGGGTCCGCTGTTCCGCAGTGTCAAGGCGAGCGATCTGAAGGACGCGCTGAAGGTCACTAACGTGGGCGAAGGCCCGGTGCAGGCGGTGCTGTCGGTGTCCGGCGCGCCGACCGTGGCCGAGCCTCCGGCCGAGCAGGGCTTCAAGATCGAGCGGCTCTATTACACGCTCGATGGCGATGAGTCCGATCCGAAGAAAGCCAAGCAGAACCAGCGCTTCGTGGTGGTGCTGAAGATCACCGAGCCGCAGCCGCAGTTCGGCCGCATCATCGTCGCCGACTATCTGCCGGCGGGCTTCGAGATCGACAACCCGCGATTGGTGTCGTCGGGCGACACCGGCACGCTGTCGTGGATCGCCGACGCCAAGCCGCCGACCTATTCGGAGTTCCGCGACGACCGCTTCAGCGCGGCGTTCGAACGGGGCCCGAAGGACTCGCCGGTGTGGACGGTGGCCTATGTGGTGCGGGCGGTATCGCCAGGCCGCTACGTGCTGCCGCAGGCCTATGTCGAGGACATGTACCGGCCGGACCGCTTCGGCCGCACCGAGACGGGCTCGATCGAGGTCTCGGCGAAGTAGCAATCCGATGAAGCTCGGCCGCATCATCCTCTGCGTCACGGGCGTCGCGGCCATCGCCGCGGCGCTCGGCGGCGCATGGTGGGTGCGGTCGCTGCCGCCCGCGCCGAGCGTCGCCGAGCTCGACGTCTCGACGCAAGTGGTCGACCGCAACGGCCGGCTGCTCCGCGCCTATGCGACGCCGGACGGCCGCTGGCGACTGCCCGTGACCGTCGACGACGTCGATCCGCGCTTCGTCGACATGCTGCTGGCCTACGAGGACCGGCGCTTCCGTGAGCACACCGGCGTCGATCCGCTGGCGATGGCCCGCGCCGCCTGGCAGTGGGCCGGCAACGGCCGCGTCATCTCGGGCGGTTCGACCTTGACCATGCAGGTGGCGCGACTGCTTGAGCCCCGGCCGGACCGCACCATGGGCGCGAAGTTCCGGCAGGTCGCCCGCGCCGTCGCGCTGGAGCGGCAGTTCAGCAAGAACCAGATACTTTCGCTCTATCTGACGCTCGCGCCCTACGGCGGCAATCTTGAAGGCGTGCGCGCGGCGTCGCTCGCCTACTTCGGCAAGGAGCCGAAGAAGCTCACGCTCGCCGAAGCCGCGTTGCTGGTCGCGCTGCCGCAATCTCCCGGCCTGCGGCGGCCGGATCGCTCGGCCGATACCGCACAACGCGCGCGCGACCGCGTGCTCGATCGCATCGCGGCGTCCGGCAAGATGCCGCCCGACGAGGTGGCCTACGCCAAGCTCGATCCGGTGCCGGGCGTGCGCCGCGCGATGCCGACGCTGGCGCCGCATGCCGCCGACCAGGCGGTCGCTGCCGCGCCGAAGCAGAAGCTGCATCGCCTGACCATCAACGCCACTTATCAGAAGAGCCTCGAAGACCTCGCCCGCGAGCGCGCCCGCGCGCTCGGGCCTGACCTCTCGGTCGCCATCGTCGCAGTCGACAACCTGACTGGCGAGGTGCTAGCCCGCGTCGCCTCGTCCGATTATTTCGACGAGCGCCGCCAGGGCCAGGTCGATCTGACCGACGCGTTGCGCTCGCCGGGCTCGACGCTCAAGCCCTTCATCTACGGTCTCGCCTTCGAGGACGGCATCGCCCACCCTGAGACCATGATCGAGGACCGGCCGGTGCGCTACGGCTCCTACGCGCCGGAGAATTTCGACCAGACCTTCCAGGGCACGGTGACGGCGCGCCGCGCGCTGCAGCTCTCGCTCAACGTCCCTGCCGTGTCGCTGCTCGACAGCATCGGCGCCAACCGCCTGAACGCGCGGCTCACGCAGGCGGGCGCTCCGCTGGTGCTGCCGAAGGGCGAGGCGCCAGGCCTCGCCATGGCGCTCGGCGGGCTCGGCATCAAGCTCTCCGACCTGACGATGCTCTATGTGGGCTTGGCGCGCGGTGGCGACGCGGTGCCGCTTGTCGAGCGCGTCACCAGCAAGGACCCTGCAGCATCGCGCCGGCTGCTCGATCACGTCGCCGCCTGGTATGTCGGCAACATCCTCTCCGGCACGCCGCCGCCCGAGAACGCCGCTGGCGGCCGCATCGCCTACAAGACCGGCACCTCCTACGGCTTCCGTGACGCCTGGTCGGTCGGCTTCGACGGCCATCGCACCATCGGCGTCTGG
The DNA here is from genome assembly GCA_936924235.1 of uncultured Rhodoplanes sp. GTDB lineage: Bacteria > Pseudomonadota > Alphaproteobacteria > Rhizobiales > Xanthobacteraceae > Z2-YC6860. The sequence goes on from CAKZHN010000321.1 coordinate 14,172, forward strand.
GTCGGCCGCGCCGACGGCGCGCCGGTGCCGGGCCTGATCGGCCGGGTCGCGGCGGCGCCAATCCTGTTCGACGCCTTCGCGCGCACCGGGCAGGGCACCACGCCGTTGGCGCCCGCGCCGAAGGGCGCGCTGTTTTCTTCCTCGGCGAAGCTCCCGCTGCCGCTGCGGCACTTCCGGCCGAACGGCGCGGTGGCGAGTGACAACGGCGCGACGCCGCTTCGCATCATGTATCCGCCCAACAACGCGCGGGTGGAGCTTGGCACCTTCGACGGCAAGCTCGATCCGCTGGCGCTGAAGGTCTCCGGCGGCGTCGAGCCGCTCACCGTGCTGGTCAACGGCCTGCCTGCCACGGCGCGGGCCGAGCGACGGACGCTGCTGGTCGATCCCGACGGCCCGGGCTTCGTTCGGCTCACTGTGATCGACGCCAAGGGCGCGGTCGACAGCGTCATGGTCCGCCTGCAGTAGCGGCGCGGCAGCCATGCCGCCGCGGCTGCGACGTGAAGCCGCCCATGCGGCAGGCTGCGTTCCCACCGCCACATCGGCCTTGTAACGTCCCCCGGGAAAACAGGGGAAACGTTCCATGCTGCTCGATCATCGCACCTACACGGTCCGCCCCGGCACGCTGCGCAAGCAGATGGCGCTCTACGAAAAGCACGGTCTTGCGTCGCAGAAGCGCCATTTCGGCGAGCCGCTGGCCTGGCTCGTCAGCGAGACCGGCGACGTCAACACCTATGTCCACATCTGGGTCTACGAGGATGCCGCCGACCGCACGCGGCGGCGCGAAGCGCTGTTCAAGGATCCGGAGTGGCTGAAGTATCTCGAAATGAACGCCGAGGCCGGCTACCTGCTCAAGCAGGAAAGCAAGCTGATGTCGCCCGCGCCCTTCGCACCGATCAAGCGCTGAGCAGGCGAGGGCATAAAAGCAAGAATGCGCGGGAGGTTCACTTGGTGAGAATGGGTGTACGTGTTGCAACGTTCGCAGCGGTCGTTGTCGCAGCGCTCGGATTCAACGGACCGGCATCGGCGCAGGATTTTCCGTCGCGGCCGGTGCGGATGCTGATGGGCTTCGGCCCGGGCGGGCTGGCCGATATCGCGGGCCGCGCCATCGGCCAGCAGATGTCGCAAACCACCGGCCAGCCGGTGGTGATCGAGAACATGCCAGGTGCGGGCGCCTCGCTCGCGTCGATGGCGCTGGCGCGGTCCGCGCCCGACGGCCACACCATCATGTGGGTGTCGAGCCAGAACGCGATTGCGCCGTCGATGTTCAAGTCGCTGCCCTACGACTGGTCGCGCGACTTCGCGCCGATCGGCCCGATGGCCACGTTCGACTTCGTGCTGTTCGTCAAAAAGGACAGCCCATACAAGACCGTGAAGGACGTGATCGAGGCCGCCAAGGCCAATCCCGACAAGTTCAACTTCGGCTCGATCGCGGTCGGCACCGCGCAGAATCTTTCGATGCTGAAGTTCGTCTCGATGGCGGGGCTGAACGTGCCGGTGGTCGCGCACCGCACCACCGGCGACGTCATGACCGGACTTCTCTCCGGCACCATCCAGGCCGCCATGGAGACCATTCCGGGCGCCATCGGTCAGATCAAGGATGGCCAGATGCGGGCGATCGCAGTGTCGTCGACCGAGCGCAACCCGTTCCTGCCCGACGTGCCGACCGTCGCTGAAAGCGGCGTGCCGGGCTATCGGACCTATTCGTGGAACGGCATGGTGGCGCCGGCCAAGACGCCGCCGGCCGTCATCGCGCGACTCAACAAGCTCATCAACGGCGCGATCGCGACCCAAGACATCCAGCAGCGGTTCCGCGACCTGATCATGGTGCCGCGCACGGGAACCCCCGAGGACCTGCAGAAAATCTACAGCGAGGACGTGGCGGTCTGGCGCCAGATCATCACAGAGGCCAAAATACAGCCCAACTGAATCGACTGTCCGGATAGAGCATCCAAAGATCACCCAGGAGACCGGCATGAACACCGTCCCGAAGATCGACACCAAGCAGGCCGAGCCCGCGCCGCCGCCCGGCATGGACCCCGCCGAGTGGGAGACGCGCGTCGATCTCGCGGCCTGCTACCGGCTGGTCGACATGTATGGGATGACGGACCTGCACCTCAACCACATCTCGGCGCGGGTGCCGGGCAAGGAGGAGCACTTCCTGATCAACCCGTTCGGACTGATGTACGAGGAGATCACCGCGTCGTCGCTGATCAAGGTCGACCTCGACGGCAAGATCATCGCCAACGCCAATCCGCAGTACACCGTGAACCTGCCGGGCTATGTGATCCACAGCGCGATCCACGGCGCCCGCCACGACGTGAAATGCGTGCTGCACACCCACACCAATGCCGGCATGGCGGTGTCGGTGCTGAAATGCGGGCTCCTGCCGTTGACCCAGACCGCGATGCGCTGGGGCAAGATCGCCTATCACGACTTCGAGGGCGTGGTGGTCGATCTCGATGAGCGCAAGCGGCTGGTTCAGAACCTCGGCGACTGCGAGGTGATGATCCTGCGCAACCACGGCCTGCTGGCGTGCGGGATAACCATCGGCCAGGCGTTCAACAGCATCTATCGCCTCGAGCGCGCCTGCCAGACCCAGCTCATGGCCATGGCCTGCAACAGCGAGATGGTTTTTCCGCCGGACGCTGTGATCGCCAAGTCGAACGCCCAGCTCTCGGTGATGCCGTCGCCGGACGCCTCCGGCAAGCGCCGGGCTCACGGCTCGCTGGAATGGCCGGCGCTGAAGCGGATGCTCGACCGGCGTGATCCTTCGTATAAGACCTGACCGTAAGGCGGCGATTTTGTCGCGGAATTAAGGGCTTAGGCCGAACTTTTACGGGCCCGGTGTGGCTTTGCGACCCTTTCCCGGCCGGGGTGACTCCAATATTGTCCGCCCCGTTCGCGGGATTCTGGGATGTCGACGACCGTTACCGGCAAAAATCAGGGCGCCTCGGCGCCAAGCCCCCTGACCGCGGTCGTGGACTATGCGGTGTCGTCGCATGCCCGCGCCGTCGCGGTGCTGGTCCTGACGGCGCTGCTCGCGTTCCTGCCGGGCTTCTTCCAGATCTCGCCAACCGACCGCGACGAGGCCCGCTTCGCCCAGGCCAGCAAGCAGATGCTGGAGACCGGCGAATACGTCGACATCCATTACCAGGACGAGGTCCGCTACAAGAAGCCGGTCGGCATCTACTGGCTGCAGGTCGGCGCGGTCAAAGCCGCGCGCGCGCTCGGTGTCCGCGATGCGCAGACCACGATCTGGATCTATCGCATTCCCTCGCTCTCCGGCGCCATCGGCGCGGTGCTGCTGACCTACTGGGCGGCGCTGGCCTTCGTATCGCGCCGCGCGGCAGTGCTGGCCGGCCTGATGATGGCGACCTCGATCCTGCTCGGCGTCGAGGCGCGGCTCGCCAAGACCGACGCCATGCTGCTGCTGACCACGACCACCGCCATGGGCGCGCTGGCGCGTGCCTATCTGGCCGATCGCAAGGCCGTACCGCCGGGAGCGGCGGGCTGGGTCTTGCCGGGGATATTCTGGACCGCGCTCGCCGCCGGCATGCTGATCAAGGGCCCGCTGATCGTGATGTTCGTCGGGCTCTGCGTCCTGGCGCTGGCGGCCGTCGACCGCTCCATCAAATGGCTCTGGGCGCTGAAGCCTATACCCGGCGCGATCTGGTTCTGCATTCTGGTGCTGCCGTGGTTCCTCGCCATCATGGGCCGCGCCGGCAATGCGTTTCTCGCCGAATCCGTCGGCCACGATCTGCTGAGCAAGATCATCAGCGTGCAGGAGGCCCATGGCGCGCCGCCCGGCTACTACCTGCTGCTGTTCTGGCTGACGTTCTGGCCCGGCGCGACGCTGGCGCTGATGGCGGTGCCCGGCATCTGGAATGCGCGGCGCGAGAAGGGCGCGAAATTCCTGCTGGCCTGGATCATACCGGCCTGGATCCTGCTCGAGCTCGTCATCACCAAGCTGCCGCATTACGTGCTGCCGCTGTATCCGGCGATCGCGATCCTGATCGCCGGCGTGGTCGACACGCGCGTGCTGGCGCGCCAGCCCTGGCTCACGCGCGGCACCGGCACCTGGTTCTTCATGCCGATGATGCTCGGCGTCGGCCTCGTGGTGGTGTCGATCGTGTTCAGCCGTCAGCTTGCGCTGCTCGCCTGGCCGTTCTTCGTCGCTTCGATGATCTTCGGGCTCTGGGCCTGGCGGCTCTATGCGGCCGACGGCGCCGAGCATTCGCTGTTGCGCGGCTTCCTCGCTGCGATTCTGCTTGCCTTCGGGAGCTACGCGTTCGTCATCCCGTCGCTCTACACCGCGTTTCCGAGCGCGGCGGTCGCGCAGATGCTGCGCGAGGCGAACTGCAAAAATCCGGTGCTGGCGGCCGCCGGCTATCACGAGCCGAGCCTGGTGTTCCTGGTCGGCACCGGCACCAAGCTGGTCGACGGCTCCGATGCGGCCGACTTCCTGCGCGCCGGTGGCTGCCGCTTCGCGCTGGTCGAGAAGGGCAACGAGCGGGCGTTCCTGCGGCGGGCCGAGCAGATCGGCCTGCGCTACATGGCGCCGCAGCGCTTCGACGGCTACAACTATTCGAGTGGCCGCGCCATTTCGCTCGGCGTCTATCAGGCGGCCGAGGCCGCGCCGTGAACGCAGTCGGCAATCTCGCCGACAGCATGCGCTCGGCGACGCCCTGGCTCCGGCAAGTCCGCGCCAACGGGCAGGCGACGCTTGCGACGCTCATGCGTCCGCCGCGCCGCGCCGTGCCGTGGCCGAGCGCCGGGCGGCTTGCGCTCATCTCGGCCGGCGCTGCGGTGCTGGTGCTCGCCGCGATGGTGCAACTCGACGGCTGGTCGCTCGCCCGTGTGCAGAGATTGCCGTTGCGCCTCGTCGAGGCATTCGACCGGCTCACCGATCTGGGCAAGGGCGGCGTCTTCCTGTGGCCGATCGGCCTGTTGCTGATTGCGCTGGCGCTGATCGACACGCCGGCCATGCCGCGGATGGCACGGCTCGTGCTCGCGGCCTGGAGCGTGCGGCTTGGCTTCATCTTCACGGCGATTGCGCTGCCGAGCCTGTTCGCCACCATCATCAAGCGGGTGATCGGCCGCGCCCGGCCGTTTGTCGGCGGTACGGACCCGTTTCTCTATGAGCCGTTCGGCTGGCGGGTCGACTATGCCAGTCTGCCGTCGGGCCATGCCACGACAGCCTTCGCCGCCCTCGTGGCGATCGGCTCGGTCTTCCCGCAGGCCCGGGCGCTGATGTGGATCTATGCGGCGGCGATCGCGCTGAGCCGGGTCGTGGTCATGGCGCACCACCCGAGCGACGTGGTGGCTGCCGCTTTCGTGGGCGCCGGCGGCGCCTGGCTGGTGCGGCAGTGGTTTGCGGCCCGAGGCCTCGGTTTTGCGGTCACAGCCGCAGGTGCCATTGAGCCCAAGCCGGGCCCCGGGCTGCCGCGGATCATCAAGGCGCTTGGCCGCCGCCTGCACGCTGCCTAGAGGCTTTTTTGGTCGCATTTTCTACGGCGAACCGCTTCCCACTTCGCCGGAAAATGCTCTAGAAGCACGCCACATGAGCCAAGTTGTCACATCCGAGCCCGAGATTTCGGTGGTCGTTCCGGTCCGGAACGAGGCCGGAAATGTGGCCCCCTTGGTGGCCGAGATCGCCGCGGCGCTGGCGGGCCGGCGCTTCGAGGTGATCTACGTCAACGACGGCTCGACCGACGCAACCGGCGACGAATTGAAGGCGCTGCAGGCGCAGTATCCGTGGCTCCGGCAGGTGCGGCACGCGCAGTCCTGCGGCCAGTCGTCGGCGGTGCGCACCGGCACGCTGGCGGCGCGTGGCTCCATCATCGTGACGCTCGACGGTGACGGCCAGAACGATCCGGCGTTCCTGCCCAAGCTCGTCGACGCGCTCAAGCAGGGCGCGCCGAGGGTGGGGCTGATCGCGGGCCAGCGCGTCGGCCGCAAGGACACCGGCTTCAAGCGCTTCCAGTCGCGGGTCGCAAACGCGGTGCGCGGCGCGATCCTGCGCGATGGCACGCGCGACACCGGCTGCGGGCTGAAGGCGTTTCCGCGCGACGTTGGCCTCAACCTGCCGTATTTCGACGGCCTGCACCGCTTCCTGCCGGCGCTGATGCGCCGCGAGGGCAAGGACGTCGGCTATGTCGACGTGATCGACCGGCCGCGCCAGCACGGCGTGTCGAACTACGGGTTCTTCGACCGGCTGTGGGTCGGCATCCTCGATCTCGCCGGCGTGTGGTGGCTGATCCGCCGCAAAAAACGCGTGCCCGAGTCCACGGAGATTTCTTGATGCTTATTTCGATCGGCAAGGAAATCAGCTCGGTCTTCTACGACGCGTTCGTCGCCAAGTTCGATTTCTGGCTGGTGTTCGGCGTCGTCGCGCAGCTGTTCTTCGGCGCACGTTTCATCGTGCAATGGATCGTCAGCGAGCGCGCCGGCAAGAGCGTGGTCCCGTTCGCGTTCTGGTTCTTCTCGATGGGCGGCGGGCTGATGACGCTGGTCTACGGTATCGTGAAGCGCGAGCCGGTGATCATCGTGGGGCAGGCGCTGTCGACGATCATCTACGTCCGTAACATCATGCTGATCCTGAAGGAGCGCAAGCAGGCTAACGACGCGCCGTCGGCCTGAGGCGCACGCAGGACGGGCCGGCTTAAGCGACGCGGTCAGTAGTATCCGTACGGCCGGTAGCCGTAGCCACCGTACGGGCCACGGACGGCGACACCGCGAGGACCGTAGGCGACGGCTCCGCCGCGCGGACCGTAGGCCACGCCGCGATAGCCGTCGTCGCGATAGCCGTAATCTCGATAGCCATAGCCTCGGTAGCCGTAGTCCCGATAGCCGTAATAGGGGCTGTAGGGGCCACGGACGGCGACGCCCCGCGGACCGTAGGCGACCGCTCCACCGCGTGGTCCATAGGCCACGCCACGGCTGCCGTAATAGGGACTGTAAGCGCCGCGCACCGCGACGCCTCGCGGACCGTACGCGACCGCTCCACCACGTGGGCCGTAGGCCACGCCGCGGCTGCCGTAATAGGGACTGTAAGGGCCGCGCACGGCAACACCGCGCGGGCCGTACGCCACCGCTCCGCCACGCGGGCCGTAGGCAACACCACGTGAGGCGTAGCCGTAACGAGAGCCGTAGCCGTAACCGCCGCGATAGGCGTAGCCGCCACGGTATCCATTGCTCCGATAGGCGTAGCCGCCGTTAGGCCCGCGCGCCGCCACGCCGCGCGGACCGTAGGCGACCGCGCCGCCGCGCGGGCCATGCGCAACGCCGCGGTAGCCGCTGCGATAGACGCGAGCGTCTGCCGAGGTTGAGGCAAATACGCCGGCGGTGAACAGGACCGCGGCGCAAAGGGCGCCTGCTGCTGCGACTGTCTTCGTTACGCGGAACATCGACCCCTCCTGGCTCTTGATAGAGCCGAGAGTATCGCTCGCCGTTAACCATGTAAGCTATTATAAAGTTTAGGCTTATTGCCTTCGATATGTCCCGATTTGGGCCGGCCCGCGCTAGGCGCCGAGCAGCGGCGGCGGGCGCTTCGTCACCCACTGCGTCGCCTGATCGTAGGCGTAAGCGAGCTGCAGGCAGGCGAAATCGCGGTGGTTCGGCGCGACGATCTGCATGCCCATCGGCAGGCCCGCGCTGTTGAAGCCGACCGGCACGCCGAGCGCCGGGCAGCTCGACATCGTCACCGGGATCATCACCTCCATCCAGCGATGGTAGGTGTCCATGGTGCGGCCGCCGACCTGCTTCGGCCAGTCGGTGTTGGCGTCGAACGGGAACACCGACGCCGACGGCATGATCCAGTAATCGTAGCGTTCGAAGAACGTGCGCAGCGCGTGATACCAGGCGGTGCGCACCACATCGGCGTCGTAGATGTCGTAGGCCTTGAGCTTCTCGCCGCTCTCGATCTCGAATTGCGCCTCGGGCTTCATCAGCGCGCGCTTGGCCGGGTCCTTGTAGAGCGCCTTCAGGGCCGAGCCGGTCTGCCACGCGCGCAGGATCTTCCAGTTCTCCCACACCGGCTCGATCGGATAGTCGGGCACGGCCTCCTCGACGATGCAGCCGAGTTGCTCGAGCACCTTGAGCGCGGCTTTGCAGAGTTCGGCAACGCCGGGATCGTAGGGGATATGCCCGCCGAAATCGCCGGCCCAAGCCACCCGCACACCCGTGAAATCGTGCTTCAACGACTCGGTGTACCGCACCGGGTCCTGCCGGTTCGACAGCGGCGCCCGCGGGTCATAGCCCGCTTGCGTCGAGAGCAGCATCGCCAAGTCAGTGACGGTGCGCGCCATCGGCCCGGGCGTGCCCATCACGGCGTAGAAGCCGTCAAGCTGCTGCGCGGGCACGCGGCCGAACGACGGGCGAAGGCCGAACAGGTTGTTGTAGGCCGCCGGGTTGCGCAGCGAGCCGCCATGGTCGGAGCCGTCGGCGACGGGCAGCATCCGCAGCGCGGCGGCGACTGCGCCGCCGCCCGTCGAGCCGCCGGAGGTCTTGGTCTGGTCGTAGGCGTTGAGCGTTCGCCCGAACACGTCGTTGTAGGTGTTGGAGCCGAGCCCGAATTCCGGCGTGTTGGTCTTGCCGATGATGATCGAGCCGGCGCGCTTCACGCGCTCGACGATGATCGCGTCGGCCGTCGGCACGAAGTCCTTGAAGATGCGCGAGCCTTGCGTGGTGCGGATGCCCTTGGTCGCGGTCAGGTCCTTGATGGCCTGCGGGAAGCCGTGCATCCAGCCGCGGCCTTCGCCGCGCGCGAGCTGCTCGTCGCGCTCCTTGGCGCGCTGCAGCAGGCCGTCGCGATCCTGCAGCGAGACGATGGCGTTGACCTTGGGATTGATGGCGTCGATGTGGTCGAGATAGGCGGTCATCACCTCGACGCAGGACACTTGCCTGGCATGAATGGCGCGCGACAGCACCAGCGCATCCATCATGACGATGTCGGACGGCGCGCCCATGGTCAGAGCGCCGCAGCCATGGCGGCAAAGCCGCGCTCGAGATCGGCGGTCAGGTCGCCGACGTCCTCCAGGCCGATATGGAAGCGGATCGACGGTCCGCCGGGCTCGAATTTGGTCGCGCTGCGGTAGTCGTGCACGTCGTACGGAATGGCGAGGCTCTCGAAGCCGCCCCAGGACGCGCCCATGCCGTAGAGCGACAGCCCGTTGAGGAAGGCCAGCACGGCCTTCTCGGGCACAGGCTTCAACACGATCGCAAACAGGCCGCAGGCGCCGGTGTAGTCGCGCTTCCAGATGGCATGGCCCGGATGGCTGGGGAGGGCAGGGTGGAAGACCTTCAGCACCTCGGGCCGCTGCTCGAACCACTTGGCGACCGTCACGCCGGATTGATAATGGCGGGCGAGCCGCACCGCGAGCGTGCGCAGGCCCCTCAGGCCGAGATTCATGTCGTCCGGCCCAACGCACAGCCCCATGCCGTAGGCGGTGTCCTTGAGTCGCTGTACCGTCTGTTGGTTGGCCGACACAGTGCCGAGCATCAGGTCGGAATGGCCGCCGATGTATTTGGTGCCGGACTGGATCGAGAGGTCGACGCCCTTTTCCAGCGCCCGGCAATAGAGCGGTCCTGCCCAGGTGTTGTCGGCCAGCACCACGGCGCCCTTGGCATGGGCGACCTCGGCGATGGCCGGAATGTCCTGCATCTCGAAGGTGAGCGAGCCGGGGGACTCGCAGAACACCGCCGTGGTGTTCGGCCGCATCAGCTTGCCGATGTCTCCTCCGATCAGCGGATCGTAGTAGGTCGTGGTGACGCCGAACTGCTTCAGCGTGCTGTCGCAGAACTTGCGGGTCGGGCCGTAGGCGCTGTCGCTGACCAGCAGATGATCGCCCGACTTGAGCACCGAGAGGAGCGCGGTCGAGATCGCGGCCAGCCCCGAGGGCAGCAGCGCCACGCCGGCGCAGGCCGGTCCTTCGATCTCGCGGATCGCGGTTTCCAGCGCCTCCGAGGTCGGAGTGCCGCGCCGCCCGTAGGAATACCGGCCGCGGCGGCCGAGATAGTCCTCCGCCGTTTCGTAGAGCAGCGTCGAGGCGTGATAGACCGGCGTGTTGACGTAGCCATGGTGCGCGTGCGGGTTGCGTCCGCCGACCGTCACCAGCGTTTCGGGTTTGAGGCCGGCGTGCGCCGGTTTGCCGCCGTCGGGCTTGTTCATCGCTGCGAAATCCTCGTCATTCCCGGCATTTACGGCCTTCGATCGTATGATCGCAACCCCTTGACCTCACTGCCGCGCCGTTCTGTGATGCAGCATCGAGGGGATTAGGGCGGAATCGGGCGCTGTCACGAGGGATGCGTGGCCTCGCCGCTCTGTATTGTGGGAGCTTGCGATCATGAAACGCTTGGTTATCGGCTTCACGCTGGCGGCCGCTCTGGCGGTTGCCGCGACGCCCGTGTCCGCTCAGACGCTCAACACCGTGAAATCGCGCGGCTCGCTCAATTGCGGCGCGAACGGCACGCTGGCAGGCTTCGGCCTGCCGGACTCGCAAGGCCGCTGGACCGGCCTCGACGTCGACCTGTGCAAGGCAATCGCGGCTGCGATCTTCAACGACCCGACCAAGGTCAAGTTCGTGCCGTTGACGGCAAAGGACCGGTTCACTGCATTGCAGTCCGGCGAGGTCGATCTGCTCGCCCGCAACACCACCTGGTCGATGTCGCGCGACACCTCGCTGGGGCTCAACTTCACCGGCGTGAACTACTACGACGGCCAGGGCTTCATGGTGCGAAAGGCACTGAAGGTGAACTCGGCGCTGGA